>NZ_JBEOZT010000024.1:0-182013 GCF_040298265.1 Nonomuraea sp. NPDC001636 | reverse complement strand
GGGCGCGGGCGCCCCCCCCCCCCCAAACCCCCTAAAAAAAACCCCCCCCCCCCCGGGGCGCCCCCCCCCCACCCCCCCGGGGGCCCCCCCCCCGCCGCGGGGGCCCCCCCGCCGTCGTCGTGTCAGGACTCGGACTTGGGCTGGGCGTCGACGCCCGCCTCCTTGCGCTGGTCGGCCGTGATCGGCGTCGGCGCGCCGGTCAGCGGGTCGAAGCCGGAGGCGGTCTTCGGGAACGCGATCACGTCGCGGATCGAGTCGCCGCCGGACAGCAGCATGCAGATCCGGTCCCAGCCGTAGGCGATGCCGCCGTGCGGGGGCGGGCCGTACTTGAACGCCTCAAGCAGGAAGCCGAACTTGCTCTCGGCCTCCTCCTTGGAGATGCCGAGCACGTCGAAGACCCGCTGCTGCATCTCGGCCCGGTGGATACGGATCGAGCCGCCGCCGATCTCCATGCCGTTGCAGACCATGTCGTAGGCGTAGGCCAGGGCCTCGGCCGGGTGGTCCTGGAAGTTGTCGGCCCACTCCGGCTTGGGGCCGGTGAACGGGTGGTGCACGGCCGTCCAGCCGCCCTCGCCGTCCTCCTCGAACATGGGGGCGTCGACCACCCACAGGAACGACCACTGCGACTCGTCGATCAGGCCGCAGCGGCGGCCGATCTCCAGGCGGGCCGCGCCCAGCAGGTCGCGCGAGGCCGAGCGGGCGCCGGCGGCGAAGAAGATCGCGTCACCGGGGGCGGCGCCGACCTTGGCGGCCAGGCCGGACAGCTCCTGCTCCGACAGGTTCTTGGCGACCGGGCCGCCGAGCGTGCCGTCCTCCTGGACCAGCACGTAGGCCAGGCCCTTGGCGCCGCGGCTGCGCGCCCACTCCTGCCAGCCGTCGAGCTCCTTGCGGGTCTGCGAGGCGCCGCCCGGCATGACCACCGCGCCGACGTAGTCGGCCTGGAAGACGCGGAAGGAGGTGGCCGAGAAGTAGTCGGTCATCTCGACGAGCTCCTGGCCGAAGCGCAGGTCGGGCTTGTCGGAGCCGTAGCGGGCCATGGCGTCGGCGTAGGTCATGCGCGGCAGCGGCATGGGGATCTCGTAGCCGAGGATCTCCCGCCACAGGCGGCCGACCAGCTTCTCGCCGACCTCGATGACGTCCTCCTGGTCGACGAAGGACATCTCGACGTCGATCTGGGTGAACTCGGGCTGGCGGTCGGCCCGCAGGTCTTCGTCGCGGTAGCACTTGGCGAGCTGGTAGTAGCGCTCCAGGCCGGCGACCTGCAGGAGCTGCTTGAACAGCTGGGGCGACTGCGGCAGGGCGTACCAGTTGCCGGGCTGCAGGCGGACCGGCACCAGGAAGTCGCGCGCGCCCTCGGGGGTCGAGCGGGTCAGCGTCGGGGTCTCGACGTAGACGAAGCCGAGCTCGTGCATCACCTCGTTGGCCAGGTAGGTGGCCTTGGAGCGGGTGCGCATGGCGGCGGCGACCTGCTGGCGGCGGATGTCGAGGTAGCGGTACTTGAGCCGGGCCTCCTCCGACACGCCGACGTTGCCCTCGATGGGGAACGGCAGCGGCGCGGACTCGCTCAGCACCTCGACCCGCTCGGCCACGACCTCGATCGCGCCGGTGGGCAGCTCGGGGTTCTCGTTGCCCTTCGGGCGCACCCTGACCTGGCCGACCACCTGCACGCAGTACTCGGCGCGCAGGTCGTGGGCGTGGTCCTCCTCGCGGAAGACCACCTGCGCCGAGCCGGAGGCGTCGCGCAGGTCGATGAAGACCACGCCGCCGTGATCACGGCGGCGGGCCACCCATCCTGCGAGCGTCACCTGCTGCCCGGCGTGCTCCTCACGGAGCGACCCGGCCGTATGCGTGCGGATCACTGCACTTTCCCTTTCAAAACGTCGGCGACCTGGGCCAGCGGCACCTGGGTCTGTTCTGCGGTGGTCAGGTCCTTCAGTTGCACGGCCTCGGCCGCGAGGTCTCGCTCGCCCAGGATCAGCGCGAAGCGGGCGCCGGATCTGTCGGCGCCCTTCATCGCTCCCTTGAGCCCCTTGCCGCCGAAGGCCATGTCGGCGCTGACGCCCGCCTCGCGCAGCTCGGAGACGAGCAGGAACATGCGGCGGCGCGCGTCGTCGCCCAGCGGGACACCGTACACCTGCACGCGGCCCGGCGCGGCCTCGCCGAGCAGACCCTCGGACTCCATGGCCAGGTACGTGCGATCGGCGCCGAGCGCCCAGCCGACACTGGGCAACGGCGGCCCGCCCAGCATCTCGCTGAGCCCGTCGTAGCGGCCGCCGCCGCCGACGGCCGACTGGGAGCCGAGCCCGCCGTGCACGAACTCGAACGTGGTGCGCGTGTAGTAGTCGAGCCCGCGCACCAGCCGGGGGTCGTCCTCGAAGGCCACGCCCGAGGCGGTCAGCAGCGAGCGGACCTCCTCGTGGTAGGCCTTGCAGGCCGCGCACAGGTGGTCGACGACCAGCGGCGCGCCGGTGAGCTGGGCCTGCACCTCGGGCCGCTTGTCGTCGAGCACCCGCAGCGGGTTGATGTCGATGCGGGCCCTGGTCTCCTCGTCGAGGTCGAGCCCGCGCAGGAAGTCCTGGAGCGCGGCCCGGTAGGCGGGGCGGCAGTTCCGGTCGCCGAGCGAGTTGAGCAGCAGCCTGACCTGGCGCAGGCCGAGCGAGGCGAAGCCGCGCACGCCGAGCAGGATCAGCTCGGCGTCGAGCGCCGGGTCCTCGGAGCCGAGGGCCTCGGCCCCGACCTGCCAGAAGTGGCGGTAGCGGCCCTTCTGGGCACGCTCGTAGCGGAACTGGCTGCCGGAGTACCACAGCTTGACCGGGAGCTGGCCGTTGTGCAGGTTGTGCTGGAGCACGGCGCGCACGACCGAGGCGGTGCCCTCGGGGCGCAGGGTCAGCGACCTGCCCGCCTTGTCGGGGAAGGTGTACATCTCCTTCGACACCACGTCGGTGGACTCGCCCACGCCCCGCTTGAACAGCTCGGTGTCCTCGAAGACCGGGGTCTCGACGTAGCCGTAGCCCGCCTGCCGCAGCGGCGCGGCCAGTGCCTCGCGCACGGCCAGGATGGCCTCGGAGCTGGGCGGCAGCCAGTCGAAGGTGCCTTTGGGTGCTTGGAAGCTCATTAGATCCCTCGTGTGGGACCGGCCTGCGGCGCCGCTTCCTTCAGGTAAGGGTTGGTGGCGCGCTCGCGGCCGATCGTGGTCTGTGGTCCGTGGCCCGGCAGGACGACCGTATCGTCAGGCAGCGGCAGGCACTTGGTGGCCAGGCTGTTCAGGATGGTCGGGTAGTCGCCGCCGGGAAGATCGGTGCGGCCGATGGAGCCGGCGAACAGCAGGTCGCCCGAGAACATGATCTCGTCGCCGGGCAGCCGGAAGCTCACCGACCCCCTGGTATGGCCCGGGGTGTGGTCGACCACGAGATCGAGGCCCGCCAGGCTGAGCGCGGCGCCGTCGGACAGCTCGCGCACGTCGTCGGGCTCGCTCAGCCTGATGTCGCCGAACAGCGAGACGCCGCCGCCCCAGCCGGCCGAGGGGTCGCTCAGCAGGTGGCGGTCGTCGGGGTGGATCCACGCGGGGACGTCGCGCGCGCCGCAGACGGGGGCGACCGACCACACGTGGTCGAGGTGGCCGTGCGTGAGCAGCACCGCGACCGGCTTGAGCCGGTGCTCGCGCAGCAGCTCGTCGACGCCTTCTGCCGCGTCCTGGCCCGGATCGACGATCACGCACTCCTCGCCGGCCGCGGGCGCGACGACGTAACAATTGGTCTGGAGGGCCCCTGCGGGGAAGCCTGCGATGAGCATCTGCCTCAGGTGATCTCGTCGAAAAGCCAATGGGAATGTAACCGAAGGGTACCGGTGCGGGTCGCCGGGCTGCGAATCATTACCCATTGGCCGATACGATTCGCCCACCTCAGTTGATTGACTATGGGAGGCAAAGCGGTGGCCACGGGCAAGGACCGGCAGAAGCAGCTGGCACGTGAGCACTACGAGCGGCAGATGCAGCGCCGCATCGAGCGCGAGCAGAAGGCCAAGCGCACCGCGATCATCGGCTCCACGGTCGGCGTGGTGGTCGTGGTGGGCGGCATCGTGGCCGCGGTCGCGCTGCTCGGCGGCGGCGACTCGACGACCGAGGCGTCCGCCTCGCCCTCGGCCTCGGCCCCGCAGGACACCGCGTCGGCCGCGGCCAGCACGGGGCCGAAGCCGTACAACGCGGCGACCGGCACCTGCGACTACGTCAAGGAGGCCGCCGGCGGCCAGGTCAAGGATGTCGGCATGCCGCCGGCGAAGGTCAAGACCGAGCCGGCCAAGAAGACGATGACGCTCGCCACGAACCTGGGCGACATCGTGGTCGAGCTCGACAACGCCAAGGCGCCGTGCACGACCAACTCGCTGGCCTTCCTGGCGAGCAAGAAGTTCTACGACGGCAGCAAGTGCCACCGGCTCGGCAGCGACAAGTTCCCCATGCTGCAGTGCGGCGACCCGACGGCCAAGGCCGACGGCAAGAGCCAGGACGGCGCGGGCGGCCCCGGCTACGTGATGGCCGAGGAGAACCTCCAGGGGGCCACGTACAAGCGCGGCACGGTGGCGATGGCG
This sequence comes from Nonomuraea sp. NPDC001636, assembly GCF_040298265.1. NCBI lineage: Bacteria > Bacillati > Actinomycetota > Actinomycetes > Streptosporangiales > Streptosporangiaceae > Nonomuraea > Nonomuraea sp. NPDC001636. Next base: position 177,429 of record NZ_JBEOZT010000024.1, on the reverse strand, counting down.
AAGACGTCGGCGCCGGGCAGCACGGGGAGCCAGTTCTTCCTCGTTTACGGCGATCTCGGACTCACCCCGGATTACACGCCGGTGGGTACGATCACCAAGGGGCTCGACATCCTGGACAAGGTGAACAAAGCGGGCGTCATCGCTGACATGGGAGATGGGACCGGAGCACCGAAGCAAACCCTCGAAATCAAAGACGTGACAATCGCCGGCAAGAGCTGACGTAATACAAACTAGGGACGAAGTAGTCCCGAAGGGTCTGATGGATAGTGCGGGAGGACACGGTGAGCACCGACCCGTGGGGCCGGGTAGACGACGACGGCACCGTCTACGTGCGTACGGCTGAGGGAGAGCGGGCCGTCGGCTCCTGGCAGGCCGGTGAACCCGAAGAGGCACTGGCCTACTTCCATCGCAAGTACGACGAGCTGTCCGGCCAGGTACAGCTCCTCGAACAGCGGGTCAAGGGCACCGACCTGGCGCCCGCGCAGGCCGAGGCGAGCATCGCCAAGCTGCGCGAGGCCGTCGCCGACGCCCACGCCGTGGGCGACCTGGCGGCGCTGACGGCCCGCCTCGACGGGCTGACCGAGCTGGTCGGCCATCGCCGCGAGGAGGTCAAGGCCGCCCGCGACCAGGCGCGCGCCGAGGCCAGGGCGGTCAAGGAGCGCATCGTCGCCGAGGCCGAGCGCATCGCCGACGAGACCACCCACTGGAAGTCGGGCGGCGAACGGCTGCGCCAGCTCGTGGAGGAGTGGAAGGCCGCCGACCGGATCGACCGGGTCACCGAGGCCGCGCTGTGGAAGCGGCTGTCGGCCGCCCGCACCGCCTTCGCCAAGCGCCGCAAGCAGTACTTCGCGGGCCTGGACGAGCAGCGCGAGGGCGTGCGCTCGGCCAAGGAGCGCATCGTCGCCGAGGCCGAGGCCCTGGCCGGCTCCACCGACTGGGGCACGACCGCGGCGATCTACCGCGAGCTGATGCAGCAGTGGAAGACCGCCGGGCGCGCCTCGCGCGAGGCCGAGGACGAGCTGTGGGGCCGCTTCAAGGCCGCCCAGGACCAGTTCTTCCAGGCCCGTTCGGCGGTCTTCGCCGAGCGCGACGCCTCGCTGGCGGCCAACGCCGAGGTCAAGGAGGAGCTGCTGGCCGAGGCCGAGAAGATCCTCCCGGTCACCGACGCGCGCACGGCCAGGGCGGCGCTGCGGCACGTCCTGGAGCGCTGGGAGGCCGCCGGACCGGTGCCGCGCGAGCAGCGCGACCGGCTCGAAGGCGGGCTGCGCAAGGTCGACGAGGCCGTGCGCAAGGCCGAGGACGCCGAGTGGAAGCGATCCAACCCCGAGGCCAGGGCCCGCGCCCAGAGCACGGTCGACCAGCTGCGCGCCTCCATCGAGCAGCTGGAGAAGCGGCTGTCCAAGGCGCAGGCCGCCGGCCGGGCCAAGGACGTCAAGGAGGCCGAGGAGGCGCTGGTCGCCCGGCGTTCGTGGCTGGAGGAGGCCGAGCGCACGCTGACCGAGTTCAGCTGAACCGATCTTCGGAAGGCGGCCGGGGTCCTACGCTGACGGCATGGACCCCGTCAGCGTCGCGCGCGCCCTCGTCGACGAGCTGTTCCCCGGCGCCCTGTACGCCTTCGTCGGCGGCAGCGTGCTCACCGAGCGCCGCACCAGCACCTCCGACCTCGACGTCGTGGTGGTGCTCGACGGGCTGGCCGTGCCCTACCGCGAGTCCCTGCGCTGGCACGGCTGGCCCGTCGAGCTGTACGTCCACAGCGAGACCAGCCTCGACGCCTACGTCGACCGCGACCTGGCCGAGCGCAAGCCGGGCGTGGCCCGCATGTGCGCCGACGGCGCGGTGCTGGTCGACCGCACCGGCGGCCGGGCCAGCGACCTCCAGGCGGCGCTCGGCGACCGGCTGGCCGCAGGTCCCGGCGGCCTGGCCGCCGCCCGCGCCGACCAGGCCCGGTACGCCCTGTCCGACCTGCTCGACGACCTGGCCGGCGCGACCGACCCCGGCGAGCAGCTGTTCATCCGCTGGCAGGTGGTCCAGGAGACCGCCAGGCTGGCCCTCGACGTGGGCGGCAGGTGGCGGGGCAACGGCAAGTGGCTGCTGCGCGAGCTGCGCGGGCACGACCCGGAGCTGGCCGACGAGCTGCTGGCGGCCCATTCTGACCCGGCACTGCTGACCTCGGTGGCCTCAGGCGTCCTGGAACGGGCCGGAGGGCGCCTGTGGGAGGGCTACCGGGCCGAGGGCGACCCCTTCCACCTCCCGCTGCGTCACATCGCCTCAGACGCGCTGTCGGGCGACACGGCGCAGAGCGCCGGGATGCGCAGGCTGGCCGCCGTCAGCGGGGCCACAGCCGGTTCCTCGGCCCTGTGGATGGGCCAGACGCACGTCGCGCCCGCCACCCGCTCCTCCGACCACCACCACGGCGCCTCCGAGACCGCCATCTACGTCGTCAGCGGCACGCCGCGCTTCGTCTTCCTCCAGGACGGCCGCGAGCGGCGCATCGAGGCGGCCCCCGGCGACTACGTCTACGTGCCGCCCTACACCCCGCACCGCGAGGAGAACCCCGACCCCGAGCGGGAGGCCGTCGTGGTGATCGCGCGCAGCACGCAGGAGGCCATCGTGGTCAATCTGCCGGACCTGAAGGGCTGACCCGCGGCCGGCCACTCAGCTGCCGGCGCCGCTCACCCGGTAGACGTCGAAGACGCCCTGGATGCTGCGCACGGCCTTGAGCACGTGGCCCAGGTGCTTCGGATCGCCCATCTCGAAGGTGAACTTGCTGATCGCCACCCGGTCGCGCGAGGTCGTCACGGACGCGCTGAGGATGTTGACGTGCTGGTCGGACAGGGTGCGCGTGACGTCGGACAGCAGGCGCGGCCGGTCGAGGGCCTCGACCTGGATGGCCACCAGGAACACGCTGTCGTCGCCGGGCGACCAGCTCACCTCGACCAGCCGGTCGGGCTGCTCCCTGAGCTGCTGGACGTTGGTGCAGTCGGCGCGGTGCACGGACACGCCGTGGCCGCGGGTGACGAAGCCGACGATCTCGTCGCCGGGCACCGGCGTGCAGCACTTGGACAGGCGCACCCACACGTCGGCGTCGCCCGCCACGACCACGCCCGCGCCGCCGCCGCGCGGACGGCCGCGCAGCCGGGTCGGCAGGGACGTCTCGGCGATGTCCTCCTCGGCGCTCTCCACGCCGCCGATCGAGGCCACGAGCTTCTGCACGACCGCCTGCGCGGCGATGTGCCCCTCCCCCACGGCCGCGTAGAGCGCCGAGACGTCGGGGTAGCGCAGGTCGCGGGCGAGGGCCAGCAGCGCCTCGCCGGACATCAGGCGCTGCAGCGGCAGGCCCTGCTTGCGCATGGCGCGGCCGATGGCCTCCTTGCCCGCCTCGATCGCGGTCTCGCGGCGCTCCTTGGAGAACCACTGCCGGATCTTGTTGCGGGCCCGGCCGGACTTGACGAACTTCAGCCAGTCGCGCGACGGCCCGGCGTCGGGCGACTTGGAGGTGAAGATCTCGACCGTGTCGCCGTTGCCGAGCCGCGACTCCAGCGGCACCAGCCGCCCGTTGACGCGCGCGCCGATGCAGCGATGGCCGACCTCGGTGTGGACGGCGTAGGCGAAGTCGACCGGCGTGCCGCCCTCGGGCAGGGCGATGACCTGGCCCTTCGGGGTGAACACGTAGACCTCGGAGACCGACAGGTCGAAGCGCAGCGACTCCAGGAACTCGCCCGGGTCGGAGGTCTCCTTCTGCCAGTCGAGGAGCTGGCGCAGCCAGGCCATGTCGCTGCCCGGCTTGACCTTGCCGGTGGGCCCCGGCGCGCCGACCTCCTCCTTGTACTTCCAGTGGGCGGCCACGCCGTACTCGGCCCTGTGGTGCATCGCGTGGGTGCGGATCTGCAGCTCGACCGGCTTGCCCTCGGGACCGATCACCGTGGTGTGCAGCGACTGGTACATGTTGAACTTGGGCATCGCGATGTAGTCCTTGAACCGGCCGGGGACCGGGTTCCAGCGCGCGTGGATCGTGCCCAGCGCCGCGTAGCAGTCGCGCACGCTGTCGACCAGGACCCGGATGCCCACCAGGTCGTAGATGTCGTCGAAGGCGACGTCGCGGGCGATCATCTTCTGGTAGACGGAGTAGTAGTGCTTGGGCCGGCCCTTGACCACCGCGCGGATCTTGGCCTCGCGCAGGTCGCCGGAGACCTTCTCGATGACCTCCTGCAGGAACAGGTCGCGCCGCGGCGCGCGCTCGGACACCATGCGCGCGATCTCGTCGTAGCGCTTGGGGTAGAGCATGGCGAACGCGAGGTCCTCCAGCTCCCACTTGATCGTGTTCATGCCGAGCCGGTGGGCCAGCGGCGCGAAGATCTCCAGCGTCTCGCGGGACTTCTGGTGGCGCTTGTGCTCGGGCAGGTAGCGCATGGTGCGCATGTTGTGGAGCCGGTCGGCGAGCTTGATGATCAGCACGCGGATGTCGCGCGACATCGCCACGACCATCTTGCGCACGGTCTCGGCCTGCGCCGCGTCGCCGAACTTGACCTTGTCGAGCTTGGTGACGCCGTCGACCAGCGAGCCGATCGTGTCGCCGAAGTCGGAGCGCAGCTCGTCGAGGCTGTAGGCGGTGTCCTCGACGGTGTCGTGCAGCAGCGCGGCGCACAACGTCTCGTCGTCGGTGCCCAGCTCGGCCAGGATCGTCGCCACGGCGAGCGGGTGGGTGATGTACGGGTCGCCCGACTTCCGCTTCTGGTCGCGGTGGTGGTAGGCGGCCATGTCGTAGGCGCGTTCGATCAGGCGCAGATCGGCCTTGGGATGGGTGGCCCGGACCGTGCGGAACAGCGGCTCCAGCACCGGATTCATGGCCCCACCCCCAAACCGCCGTCGACGCACCGCAGGAACGCCGGGCGCGTCGGCATTACCAGCGTCGGTTACGTCGGGCGCGACCACATCACGGGGCACTCAGACTCCTCACGTTCGAGTCCAGATCCCCCCAGTGTATCCAGGCTGAGGACCCGGACTCGCTCGGGCCGTCTCAGACGATCACCAGGGAGTGCAGGTCGACGGCCGGCAGGCGCTCGCGCCCCTTGAGAAAAGCCAGCTCCATCAGCACCGCGATGCCGACGACGTGCGCGCCCGCCCGCTCGACGAGCTCGATGGTGGCCTTGGCCGTGCCGCCGGTCGCCAGCACGTCGTCGACGATGAGCACCCGGTCGCCGGGCGCGAAGGCGTCGCGGTGCACCTCGATGGTGGCCGAGCCGTACTCCAGGTCGTAGGACTCCTCCAGCGTCGCGGCCGGCAGCTTGCCCTTCTTGCGCACCGGGACGAACCCGGCCGCCGCCCGGTAGGCCACCGGCGCCGCCAGGATGAAGCCCCTGGCCTCGATGCCGACGATCTTGTCCACCTGGGTGAGGCCGGCCAGCTCGTCCACCACGGCCGCCATCGCGACGGGGTCGCCGAGCAGCGGGGTGATGTCCTTGAACAGCACGCCGGGCTTGGGATAGTCGAGGACGTCCCTGATCCGGTCCAGGATCAACTGGCTGAGCTCGCTCATCGTGCTTCCATCGCCTTCCTCGTGGGTGCCGCGCTCCATGATGGCCTACTCCGGACCCTCCTCGGACCGCGCGACGTCCAGGACGGCCTGTGACGGGGCCTCAGACGCCCGCCGGGGTTCCGCCCGGCCACGGGGCGCCCCGCGGCCCCCCGGCGCCGCACGGCCCCCCTGAACGCGACGGCGCCCCCGCCCTGACGGACGGGGGCGCCGGGACGAGCCACGGACCGGGCTCAGCCCTTCGCTACGGCTGCGCTTTTGGAACCCTTCGCCCCCTTGCCGGTGGTGGAGGCGAGCCGGCGCGCGATGGCCTGGTACTTCGGCTCCCGCTCCTTGAGCGTGACCAGCATCGGCGTGGCCACGCACAGGGACGAGTAGGTGCCGACGATCATGCCGACGAACAGGGCCAGCGACAGGTCCTTCAGCGTGCCCGCGCCGAGCAGCGTGGTGCCGATGAACAGGATGGCCGCCACCGGCAGGATCGCGACCAGCGAGGTGTTCAGCGACCGGATCAGCGTGTGGTTGAGCGCGTTGTTGGCCGCCATCGAGTACGTCATCTTGGAGGTCGTGCCCAGCTTGGCCGTGACCTCCTTGATCATGTCGAACACCACGACCGCGTCGTAGAGCGAGTAACCGAGGATGGTCAGGAAGCCCAGCAGCGTCGCCGGCGTGACCTCGAAGCCCGACCAGGCGTAGACGCCGGCGGTGATGACGAGGTCGTGGATGAGCGCGACGATCGCCGACAAGGCCATCTTCGGCTCGAACGCCATCGACAGGTACAGGATGATCGCGAGCATGAAGACGCCCAGGCCGATCCAGGCCTTCTGGGAGACCTCACCGCCCCAGGAGGCGCCGATCGACTGGACGCTGACGTCCTTGACCGGGACCTTGTACTCCTTGGCGATCGTGGTCTGCATCTGGTTGAGCGTCGACTCCGTCAGGGTCTCGGTGGTGACCCGCCAGTTGTCGCGCGCCCGCTGCACGATCACCTGGTGGGCGCCCTGCGTGCGGAAGTCCTCGCGGACCTCCTCGACGGTGCCGCTGCTGGCCGGGAACGTGAAGACCGTTCCGCCCTTGAACTCGACGCCCAGGTTGAGCCCGTTGAACAGGATGCCGGCCAGGGAGACGGCCAGCAGCAGGCCGGACAGGCTGTACCAGAGCCTCCACTTGCCGACGAAGTCGACATCGATCTCGCCGCGGTAGAGGCGACGCCCCAGTCCCATCTCAGGCCTCCTGCGGAGTGGTCGTGGCGGCCGGCTCGGTGCTCATGCGCTCCGCGTCGAGGCCGGACAGCGGGTGCCCCTTGGCGAAGAACTTCAGCCTCGCCAGCAGGGCGATGAACGGCTTGGTGAACAGGAACACCACCACGATGTCGATCAGCGTGGTCAGGCCCATCGCGAAGGCGAACCCGGCCACACCGCCCACCGCCAGGAAGTACAGCACGATGGCGGCGATGAACATGACGGCGTCGGCGATCAGGATCGTGCGCCGGGCACGGACCCAGGCCACCTCGACGGCCGCGCGAAGCGTCCGCCGACCTTCCTTCATCTCATCACGTATGCGTTCGAAGTACACGATGAAGGAGTCGGCGGTGATGCCGATCGAGACCACCAGGCCGATGATGTGCGGCAGCGAGAGCCGGAAGCCGGCGTTGTGGCCGAGCACGACCACCGCCGTGTACGTCAGGATCGAGGCCACGACGAGGCTCAGCACCGCGACGATGCCGAGGCCGCGGTAGTACAGCAGCGAGTAGAGGACCACCAGGCCGAGGCCGATGATGCCGGCGATCAGGCCGCCTTCGAGCTGGTCGGCGCCGAGCGTCGAGGACACGGTGTCGATCGAGCTGCGCTGGAACTTCAGCGGGAGGGCGCCGTACTTGAGCTGGTCGGCCAGGTTGGTGGCGCTGACCTGGTCGAAGCCGCCGGTGATCTCGGCGCGGCCGCCGGGGATCGGGCTGATGATGTTGGGGGCCGTGATGACCACGCCGTCGAGGACGACCGCCACCTTGTTGCGCGGCTCCTGGGCGTTGTAGGCGGTGGTGGTGAGCTTGCTCCACTCGCCCGCGCCCTTGCTCTTGAAGTCGAGCTGGACGATCCACTCCACGGTGCCCTGGCGCACGCCGGCCGAGGCGGTGTCGATGTCGGTGCCGACGACCTTGGCGACGTCGAGGACGTACTTGTAGCTGCCGTCGGTCTCGCAGGCCGCGTACTGCTTGTTCGGGTCGTCCTGGACGCCCTGGCCGCGGTTCTTGGGGTCGGAGCAGTCGAGCTTGTGGAACTGCTGCAGCACCGCGGGGTCGATGCCCTGCGTGTTGATGCCGGCGTTGGGGTCCTGGTTCGGCTGCGTGGGCGGCGTGCTCGGCGACGGAGTCGGCGTGGCGTTCCTGCCCTTGGTGTTCTGCTTCTGGCCGTTCTGGGCCGTCTGGTCGCGGCCGGTCTGCGTGGCCTCGGGCGTGGCGCCCGGCGTCGGCGCGGTCAGCGCGGACGACAGCGCCTTGCCCGTCGGGGACGCGCTCGGCGTGGTCGCCGACTGCGTGCCGGACGGCTTGCCCGACGGCCTGGCGGTCGAGGACGGCTTGGCGGAGGGCGAGGCGCCCGGCGTGGGCGCCTCGGTGCTCAGGTTCTGCGGGACCTGCGTGGCCTCCATGGCGAGCACCTGGCGGAAGCGCAGCTCCGCCGTGGTGGCGACCAGCTTGATGGCCTCGCTCTGTCCGACGCCCGGGATGGAGATGATGATGTTGTCGCCGGACTTGGCGACCTCCGCGTCGGAGATGCCGGTGCCGTTGACCCGGTCGCGGATGATGTTGACCGCGCGGTCGAGGATCTCTTCAGGCGGAGACTGACCGGACTGGGTCACGGGTGACAACGTCACCGTCGTTCCGCCGGCGAGGTCGAGTCCCAGCTTGGGCGTGAACGCCTTCTGCAGGAACATCGTCCCGCCCAGGGCGAGGATGAGCGCCAGCAGCACCAAGAGCGTGCGCCCTGGTCGGCTGTGGCGGCTGGTCGGTCGGGCCACTGGTCGTCGATTCTCTCAGATAGGGGTTTGTCGCAGAGCTTAGTCAGGACTGCTTGCTGCTGGAGCCCTGATCGCCGTTGGGCTCGACGGTCGTGTCGGACTCCTTGGCGTCACCGTCGGCCACGTCGGTGGCGACCGGCTCGTCGGCCACCACCGGAGCGTCACCGGGCTGGACCACACGGCCGATGGCCGCCTTGACCCAGCGCGTCTCGATGCCGGGCGCGACCTCCAGCACGACGTCCTCGTTGTCCACCGCGACAACCGTGGCGAACAGGCCGGTCGTGGTCATGACGCGGGCGCCCGGGGTCAAGGAGTTCTGCATCTGCTGCGCTTCCTGCTGGCGCTTGCGCTGCGGACGGATCAGCAGGAAGTAGAACACCACCACCAGAAGGATCAGCGGCAGGATGCTTCCGAGTTGTCCCATGTCCATAGGGGCGACCTTCCATAGTCGTTCAAGAATTTGACGCCGGCCTCGCGCCGGAAATTCCGTTGCGTAGCTCTCGGGCCGCGCCGCTCAGCCCGTCAGCCTACACAGCCAGCCAAGCCACGGAGTGTAGGCGCTTGTTATGAAACGCGGCAACGAGGCAGCGATTCGGCGCGCGGGGAAGTTCCCGATTTGAAATGGTTGCAACCGTTTCGTGATCACGGTGAAACAGCGGCCCCGAACGCGTCCGGCGGGGGTGTCATACCCAGGTGTGTCCAGGCGGAAGCGGTCGCGACCCGGCCGCGCGGGGTCCTGGCCAGCAGCCCCTGCCGGACGAGGAACGGCTCGGCCACCACTTCGACGGTCTCGGGCTCCTCCCCCACGGCCACGGCGAGCGTGGAGAGACCGACGGGACCGCCGCCGAACTTGCGCAGCAGCACCCCGAGCACCGCCCGGTCGAGCCGGTCGAGCCCTTCGGCGTCGACTTCGTAAAGATTGAGCGCCGCCGAGGCAATGTCCCGATCGATCAGGCCGTCGGCGCGCACGTCGGCGAAGTCGCGGACGCGGCGCAGCAGCCGGTTGGCGATGCGGGGCGTGCCGCGCGACCGCCGGGCGATCTCGTGGGCGCCCTCCTCGGGCAGGACGACGCCGAGCAGCCGCGCCGACCGGTGGAGCACCTGCTCCAGCTCGCCGACCTCGTAGAAGTCCATGTGGGCGGTGAACCCGAACCGGTCGCGCAGCGGCGCCGGCAGCAGCCCGGCCCGCGTGGTGGCGCCGACCAGCGTGAACGGCGCGATGTCGAGCGGGATCGCGGTCGCGCCCGGCCCCTTGCCCACGACGATGTCGACCCGGAAGTCCTCCATGGCCAGGTAGAGCATCTCCTCGGCGGGCCTGGCCATGCGGTGGATCTCGTCGATGAACAGCACCTCGCCCTCCGTCAGCGTGGACAGGATGGCGGCGAGGTCGCCGGCCCGCTCCAGGGCGGGGCCGGAGGTGATGCGGAGCGGCATGTTGAGCTCGGCCGCGATGATCATGGCCAGGGTGGTCTTGCCCAGGCCCGGCGATCCGCTCATCAGCACGTGGTCGGGCGGACGCTGCCGGCGCATGGCGCTCTCCAGCACCAGGGACAGCTGCTCGCGCACCCGGCCCTGGCCGATGAACTCGCCCAGCCGCTTGGGCCGCAGCGCCGCCTCGATCTGCAGCTCGTCGCCGCCGACGTCGGCGGAGACCAGCTCACGCTCATAGTCCACGGCCACCGCTCCTTCCCGCGCGCCGGGGCGTCGTCCCGAACTTCATGATCATCGTACGCTGAGCGACCGGAGCGCGGCCTTCAGCAGCGCGGCCACCTGCGGCTGGCGCCCGGCGGCGAGGTCGGCCTCGGCCTCGGGCGCGACCCCGGCCACGGCCTCGTCGGCGTCTTTGCTGGAATAGCCCAGGCCCACCAGGCCGGAGTGCACCTGATCGCGCCACAGGGCGGCGCGCCGCTCCCCGCCGATCGCCGCGTTGACGGCCTCCTCGGGGGTGCCGAGCCGGTCCTTCAGCTCCAGGACGATGCGCTGGGCGCCCTTCTGCCCGATGCCCGGCACCCGCGTGAGCGCCTTGAGGTCGGCGGCGGCCACGGCCACCCGCAGCGCGTTGGGCGTGTGGACGGCGAGCATCGCAAGCGCCAGCTTGGGGCCGACGCCGCTGGCCGTCTGCAGCATCTCGAAGACGGCCCGCTCGTCGTCGCCGGCGAAGCCGTAGAGGGTCAGCGACTCCTCGCGCACCACCAGCGAGGTGGCCAGCCTGGCCTGCTCGCCCACGCGCAGCGTGGCCAGCGTGCCGGGGGTGCAGTGGGCGAGGATGCCGACGCCCCCGACCTCGATCACGGCTCCGTCGGGCGCGATCGACGCCACCCTGCCCGCCACCGACGCGATCACGACTCGATCTCCTTCTCCACGGACTCTGCGAAACGGTCGGCCAGTACTCGCCGCACGGGTCAGCGCCCCTTGCCGGCGCGGGCCATGGCCTCGGCCAGCCGGTGCTGGGCGCCGCCGCGCCAGATGTGGCAGATGGCCAGGGCCAGCGCGTCGGCGGCGTCGGCCGGCTTGGGCATCTCGGCCAGCCGCAGCAGCCGGGTGATCATCGTGCCGACCTGCTTCTTGTCGGCCGTGCCGCTGCCGGTGACGGCGGCCTTGACCTCCGAGGGCGTGTGCAGCGCGACGGGCAGCCCGCGCCGGGCCGCGCACAGCACGGCGATCCCGGCCGCCTGCGCGGTGCCCATGACCGTGCGGACGTTGTGCTGGGCGAAGACGCGCTCCACGGCCACGGCGTCGGGACGGACCTCGTCGAGCCAGCGCTCGATGCCGGCCTCGATGCCGACCAGCCGGGCGCCGAGCTCCTCGTCGGAACCCGTGCGCACCACCCCGACGGCCACCAGCGACAGCGGCGCGCCCGGCCGGCCCTCGACCGCGCCCAGGCCGCACCGGGTCAGCCCCGGATCGACGCCCATCACCCGCACCGGCTTGCCTCCCGCGCCGCCGAACATCTGTTCGGCACGAGACTCTACCCCGGCTGAGCTGGCCGCGCACCGTGAATCGCCCGCCGCGAACGGCGGGCGGGCCCGTCAGAAGTAGTCGAGCATGTACGGCTTGGCGGCGAAGGCCGTGTCGAGCAGCTCGTCGTGCCGGTCGTCGCCGGACATCAGGCCGGTCCTGCGCAGCGTCGCGGTGGGCACGCCCGCGTACAGGGCGGAGAAGCCGCCCACGCTCAGCGCCGCGCCGCCGCCGCCTGCCGTGGCGGCCGGGACGGCCGTGCCGGAGCCGCCGGAGAACTCCAGCCGGAAGGAGCCGCCGCCGCGCAGCGGGTCGTCCACGGAGACCACGGCCCCGCCCGTGACGGCGGCGGGGAAGCCCCTGCGCGCCACGGCCGCGGCCACGTCGAGCACCCTGAACATCCAGCGCACCTGCGTGACATGGTCGGTGGAGCGCTCGCCGAGCAGCCACAGCACCGGGTCGTCGGGGGCGACCGGCGCGGTGACCTTCCTGGCGATGGACGACGAACTGCCCACCATCGACCACAGCGCCCTGGCCGTCTCCCCCGACCCGGCGACCAGGTTCTCGACGTGCATGTCGTCGCCGTTCCAGCGGTAGACGAGGTAGCCGTCGGGGGCCAGGTAGAGGAAGTCGTCCTCGTTGGACAGCCAGACGCGCCAGGCGTTCTCGTCCCAGGCGACGGGGCCGCTGGAGCGGGCCGCCTCGTGCGTGCGGTGGAGCAGGGAGACGACCTCGGCGGCGTCGCCGGGGCCCATCCTGCGCAGCTTGACCTCGCCGGACGGCCTGATGCGGCGCAGCGACTCGGCGGGCAGCGTGATCATGTGCCGGGCTCCGGCGTGCTCGTAGCCGAGCGAGCGGTACAGGGGCGTGGTGGCCGGGTAGAGCGCCGAGACGGCGTCGCCGTGGGCGGCGGCGCGGTCGATGACGGCGCGCATGACGGCGGTGCCGACGCCGTGGCCGCGATCCTCCGGGTTGACGGTGACCCCCGCGACGCCGGCCATAGGCTGCGGGCGGCCGTACCACCATTGGGTGAAGCCGCGCAGCCGGGCCGAGGCGGCGAGCCTGCCGCCCTCGAACGCGCCCAGGTAGCGGCCCTCGCCGAGCGTGGGCGTCACGGTGCGGCGCCACCGCTCGGCCTCCGCGCCGGAGATCGGGCCGAAGGAACGTTTACGCAGGTCGAGAACGTCGTCGAGGTCGTCGGGAGTGAGATCGCGAATTTCCACAACCACTCAACCTACGGGCTGGTGCGGGCGGGTCGCGATCCGTTTACGCTAACGGCGAGCCTGTCCAGGTACCGCAGCTGGGCGGCCACGACGGCGGCCAGCGCGACCACGACGACGAGCAGCGGGGTGCTCGCGCCGACGTCGGGGACGCCGTGGAAGCCGCCGAGCCGGCCCATCTGCGCGACGGGCACGGTGAACAGCTCCGGGCTCTGGGCCACGAGCAGCGGCCAGAGCACGTCCTGGGCGTTGACCAGCGTGACGGCGCCGGCCAGCACGCCCGCCATCGGCAGGGACGGCAGCAGCACGCCGCCGAAGAAGTCCCTGTCGTTCCGCTCGGCCAGCCCCTTGCACAGCAGCGTCAGCACCAGCAGCGCCGGGACGCTCACCAGCAGCGGCGGGAACAGGGCGAAGAAGGTGTCCACGAGGCGCAGGTTGCGCATGTTCTGCCAGTCGGCCACGCCGAGGGGGCCGGTGCCGACGAACAGCCAGGGGGCGAACGGCAGCAGCAGCCACTCGCTGCGCGCGCCCAGGGGACGCAGGCCGCCGATGCCGAGGGCGGCCAGGTAGGCCACGCCGACCGACACCAGCGCGCCGGCCACCGCGGGGACCCAGGTGTTGACCTGCGCGCGCAGCCCGCCGGACGCGGCGCCGTCGCCGCCCGCGAGCACGCCGGAGATCCACGGCCAGGCGCAGACCAGCCCGACGGCCACCACCAGCGCCAGCGCGACGGCCCCGGCGACGACGCCGCTGCCAGCCCGCGCCCGCCCGGACTCCGAGCCGGGGAACGCTCCACGCCGATCCCGCTTCGGGAGCACGGTGACCCGGAGGCGGGCGGCCACCGCGACGACCACCGCGGCGATGCCGAGCAGGCCGAGAAGCACGCCCGTCAGGGCCGCGACGGCCGCCCCAGGGCCGAACTGGGCCATTCTGAAGGCGAAGTCGTACTGGAGGCCCGCGAGGGTCTGTGTGGCGCGCTCAGGGCCGCCCCGGGTGAGCGCCATGCCGATCGAGAACGCCTGCGCCCCCACGGCGACGGTCGCCAGCGCCACCAGCACCCCCACCACGACCGTGGCGCGCCCGGCGGTGCCGCCGCGCAGCGCGGGCAGGAACGCCGTCAGCGCCAGCGCGCACACCACCCCGAAGGTGGCGGCCACGACGACGAGCCGCAGCGTCCCCGGGGCCGTGGCGGGGTCGCGCAGGCCCTCGGCCAGCGTGGCGATGCCCGGACCGTCGGGCGACGCCCCCCGCAGCCAGGCCGCCGCCACGCCGATCGGCGAGAACGTGACGATCGCCAGCGACGACACGACCAGGCCCGCGCGCCGCAGCGGCGGGCCGCCCCGGTCGAGCGCCAGGGCGAGCAGCGGCCCCACGACCACGGCCACCAGCAGCGGCCCCACGGTCAGCGAGAGCGTGAACCCGAGCGCCCGCCAGAACTCCTCCCCGCCCAGTACCTTGCCGTAGTTGTCCAGGCCCACGAACCTGCTCGGCTGCAGCACGCCGCCGCTGTGCAGGCTGAGCACGATCGTCTGGACCGTCGGCAGGACCAGCGTGATCAGGGTGCCGAGCAGCGCGGGCACGGCCAGCAGCCAGCCCAGCGCGCGGTAGGACGCAGGGGGCCGGGCGGCCGGGGGCACGGGGACCGGGGTCGGTGGGATGGGGGAATTCACGTCGCCCGACCCTAGCCGCGTCGGGGCGCGGGCGCACGCGTAACGGCCGGGTGGGCATTTGGTGTCGAACACCCGCGAGCCCGGCAAGTGCCAGGTCACGGGCGGAAACCGGCCCCGGGAAAGAGTGAGGGCCCGGGGGGCGCGCCCCCGGGCCCTCGGTGGCGCGGGATCAGTCGAGGGCGGCCAGGACGTCGTCGGAGACGTCGAAGTTGGCGTAGACGTTCTGGACGTCGTCGCTGTCCTCCAGCGCGTCGATCAGGCGGAACACCTTCTTGGCGCCCTCCTCGTCGAGCGGCACGCTCATCGTCGGCAGGAAGCTCGACTCGGCCGAGTCGTAGTCGATGCCGGCCTCCTGGAGCGCCTTGCGGACCGGCACGAGGTCGCCGGCCTCGGAGACGACCTCGAAGGAGTCGCCCATGTCGTTGACCTCTTCGGCGCCCGCGTCGAGCACGGCCATCAGGACGGTGTCCTCGTCGAGGCCGTTCTTGGGCACGATCACGACGCCCTTGCGGTTGAACATGTACGACACCGAGCCCGGGTCGGCCAGCGAGCCGCCGTTGCGGGTCAGCGCGACGCGGACCTCGGAGGCGGCGCGGTTGCGGTTGTCGGTGAGGCACTCGATGAGCACCGCGACGCCGCCGGGCGCGTAGCCCTCGTACATGATGGTCTGCCAGTCGGCGCCGCCGGCCTCCAGGCCGCCGCCGCGCTTGCGCGCCCGCTCGATGTTGTCGTTGGGCACGGAGTTCTTCTTGGCCTTGAAGATGGCGTCGAAGAGGGTGGGGTTGGCGTCCGGGTCAGGGCCACCGGTCCGTGCCGCCACCTCGATGTTCTTGATGAGCTTCGCGAACAGCTTGCCGCGCTTGGCGTCGAGCGCGGCCTTCTTGTGCTTCGTCGTCGCCCATTTGGAGTGGCCGGACATTACCTAGAGCTCCCTCACCATGTCTACGAAGTAACGGTGCACGCGCGTGTCCCCGGTCAGCTCGGGGTGGAACGAGGTCGCGAGCAACGGCCCTTGACGGACCGCGACGATCCTATCCCCAGGCTCGGCCGTGCCCAGCACCTGAACGTCAGTGCCGATCGATTCCACCCACGGAGCACGGATGAACACAGCGTGTACGCGTTCGCCCGCGAAGTCCAGGTCCGACTCGAACGAGTCCACCTGGCGGCCGAAGGCGTTGCGCCTGACCACCATGTCGATGCCGCCGACGGTCTGCTGGCCCTCGATGCCGTCCTCGATGCGATCGGCCAGCATGATCATGCCGGCGCAGGAGCCGTAGGCGGGCAGGCCCTCCTTGATCCGCATCCGCAGCGGTTCCAGCATGTCGAAGGTGTCGGCGAGCTTCCACATGGTGGTCGACTCGCCGCCGGGGATCACCAGGCCGTCGACCGCGTCGAGCTCGGCCGGGCGGCGCACGGCGACGGCCGACGCGCCGGCCTCCTGGAGCATGCGCGCATGCTCGCGCACGTCTCCCTGGAGAGCGAGTACACCGATCGTGGGCACAGCGATCCTTCCGTTAAGGTCCGGTTTCCGACAATTCAACACCATGATGGCCCGGCATCTTCCTACCAGAGCACTCTGGCGTAAAAGCGCGGTCAGGCGGCGGCCTGGACGGCGTCCACGCGGGCCAGGGCGCTCAGGTGGTGGCGGCGGGCGTACAGGAAGGCCATGCCGATCGCGCAGCAGGCGGCCCCGACGACGTAGGGGACGGCGATGCCGATCTCCTCGCCGAGCTTGGTCGCGACGAACGGCGCCAGCGCGCCGCCCATCCAGCGCACGAAGTTGTACCCGGCCGAGGCGACGGGCCTCGGGGCGTCGGAGACCTCCATGGCCGACTCGGTGAAGACGGTGTTGTTCAGCCCGATCGGGATGCCGGACAGGACGGTGAACACGATGATCCCGGCGTGCGCCCCGGCCGTCCCCGACACGGCGATGCCGACCTGGAAGAGCGCGAGCAGGCCCAGGGCCAGGTGCAGCACGTTCACCGAGCCGATCCTGCGCTGCAGCGGCGGCGCGCCGAACACCGAGGCCAGCGCCACGCAGACGCCCCAGCCGAAGAACACCGCGCCGATGCCGTACGGCGACATGTGCAGGATGAACGGGGTGAAGGCGAGGATCGTGAAGAAGGCGAAGTTGTAGAACAGGGCGGTGAAGGCGGTCGTGGACAGCCCGCCGTGGGCCAGGGCCCGGATGGGGGCGCTGAGCCTGGTCTTGACCGCGGGCCTCGGCCCCGTCCTGAGCAGGGTGGCGATCAGCACGAAACCGGCGGCCATCAGCGTGGCGGTGCCGAAGAACGGCGCCCGCCAGTTCCAGTCGCCGAGCAGCGCGCCGACCAGTGGGCCGGCGGAGATGCCGAGCCCGAGCGCGGCCTCGTACAGGATGATGGCCGACTCCGCGCCGCCGCTGGCCGCGCCGACGATGACGGCCAGCGCGGTGGCCACGAACAGGGCGTTGCCGAGGCCCCAGCCGGCGCGGAAGCCGACGAGCTCGGCGACGCTGCCGGAGGTGCCGGCCAGCGCGGCGAACACCACGACCAGCGCCAGCCCGGCCAGCAGCGTGCGCTTGCCGCCGATGCGGCTGGAGACCCAGCCGGTGATCAGCATGGCCACGGCGGTGACCAGGAAGTAGCTGGTGAACAGCAGGGACACCTGGCTGGGCGTGGCGTGCAGCCCTTGGGCGATGGAGGGCAGGATGGGGTCGACGAGGCCGATGCCCATGAAGGCCACGACCGCGGCGAACGCGGTGGCCCAGACGGACATCGGCTGGCGCAGGATTCCGCCGCCGGTTTGCATGTGGTCCCCTTACTGGGTGGTTCTGTCGATGCCGAGCTTGGCCAGGACCGGCAGGGCCGCCGCGAGCACGTCGCGCTCGTCGTCGGTGAGCGCGGCCAGGTCCTGGGCGAGGCGGGCGATCCTGGCCCGGCGCACGGCGTGCAGCCGGTCGCGGCCCTCGCCGGTGAGCTCGACCGTCCTGACGCGGGCGTCGGCCGGGTCGGAGCCGCGCGCCACCAGGCCCGCGTACTCCAGCCGGTTGATCTGCACGGTCATGGTCGGCAGCTGGACGGCGTGCTCCTCGGCCAGCTCGGTCATCCGGCGCGGGCCGTGTTCGAGCGAGCCGAGCACCGCGTACTGCTGGGTGGTGACGGGCTGGCCGGCGCTGGAGCGCCGCAGCAGCAGGACCAGGTGGCGCAGCACCTTGGAGACCTGCTCGGCCATCTGGGTGGGATCGTCCCTCATACTTAGCCCAACTAACTTAGTCTGGCTAATATTCCGGGCGAAGAAAAGGCGGCGTCCCAGCCCCCGGGGACGCCGCCTGCCTCAGGGCTACGGGCGTTCGGTCTCCAGCCGGACGGTGTCCTCCACCGTCACCTGCTTCCTGGCGCCGATCGCCGGGTCCAGCGGCCGCAGGTACGTCTGCCGCACCCCCGGCACCCGGTCCTCCACCACGAACGTCGCCCGCGTGTACGCCTGCGCCCCAGGCTCGCGCACCTGCGGCACGACCTTGAAGTCGGCCGTGAGCAGGTCGCGCTCGATCTTCGTCAGCACGTATCCGCGCTGGTTGTTGTAGAACTTCAGATGCGGGTTGATCGTCAGGTACGGATGCGTCGCCGGGTCGGAGTCCGCGCCGTCGCCGCCCGTGGTGATGGAGGTGGCCACGAGTTCCGAGCCCACGGTGGGCCCGGTCGGGTCGTCGTAGTCGAGCTTGAGGTCGCTGGCCCAGTGGGCGTGCACGTCGCCGGTCAGCACCACCGGGTTGCGCACCTCGGCGTCCACCCAGCCCTGGGTGATGCGCCGGCGGGAGGCGACGTAGCCGTCCCAGGCGTCCATCGAGGTGATCTTGGCGGGGCCGGCGTTGTTGTCGCGCTGGGCGAAGAACACCTGCTGGCCCAGGATGTCCCACTGGGCGCGTG
The DNA here is from genome assembly GCF_040298265.1 of Nonomuraea sp. NPDC001636. Classification (NCBI taxonomy): domain Bacteria; kingdom Bacillati; phylum Actinomycetota; class Actinomycetes; order Streptosporangiales; family Streptosporangiaceae; genus Nonomuraea; species Nonomuraea sp. NPDC001636. The sequence continues at coordinate 159,125 of NZ_JBEOZT010000024.1, read as the reverse complement.
AGCGGTGGAAGCCGTCGATCAGCCACTGCTCCTGCGCCGCGCCGGTGATCGAGCGCGCCGGGTCCACGGCGGCCGGGCAGTCGCGGTAGCCGTCGCCGCAGCCCTGGTCGTCGCGGTACTGGCGGGTGTCCATCATGTGGAAGGTGGCCAGCCTGCCCCACCGGATCCGCCGGTAGAGCTGCATGTCGATGCCGCGCGGGATCGACGTGCGGCGCAGCGGCATGTTCTCGTAGTAGGCGCGGAAGGCGGCGGCGCGGCGGGCCAGGAAGTCCGGCTGGGGCACCTCCGGCTTCTCCGGCACCTCGTCGGCCCAGTTGTTGTCCAGCTCGTGGTCGTCCCAGACGACCAGCCAGGGCGCGGCGGCGTGCGCGGCCTGCAGGTCGGGGTCGGCCTTGTACTGGGCGTGCCGCTGGCGGTAGCCGGCCAGGGTCTCGGTCTCGGGGCCCTCGTGGTCGCGGACGTTGCCGCCCGGGATGGTGTAGGTGTCCTTGGTGTACTCGTACTGGTAGTCGCCCAGGTGCAGGATCAGGTCCGGGTGCTCCTCGGCCAGCCTGCGGTAGGAGGTGAACCAGCCGTGCTCGTACTGGGCGCAGGAGACGAAGGCCATCGACAGCGCGCCGCCGTAGGACAGCGGGTGCGGGGCCGTGCGCGCCCGTCCCATGGGCGAGACGTACGGGCCGACGCGGAAGCGGTACCAGTAGTCCCGGTCCGAGCTCAGCCGGTCGACCTCGACGTGCACGCTGTGCCCCCACTCCGGCACGGCGACGGCCACCCCCGACCGGACGACGCGGCGCCCGCGCTCGTCGGCGTAGACCTGCCACCGCACCGGGAACGGGCGCTGCGGCATGCCGCCGAAGCCGTCCTCGGCCAGCGGGTTCTGCGCCAGCCTGGTCCACAGCACGAACCCCTCGTGGTCGGGGTCGCCGCAGGCCACGCCGAGCGTGAACGGGTCGGTGGACAGCCCGCGCGAGGCCAGGGCCGCGCCGGTCTCCGCGGCGGGGTCCGGCTCGGCGCTCGCCGCCGTGGCGGGGATCGCCGCGGCGGCGCCCGCCGCCAGGCCGGTGACCAGGAAGTGCCGTCGGTTCAGCTGGGACACGGTGCGCTCCTCGGGACGATCAAGGGTGAGGGACGCCCGTAGCCTGACCGAGTCTCATGACAGGCCGGTGAACCGCGGACAACACGAAAGAGGCGACATTCTTCGCGAATGCCGCCTCTTACGAAGCTTTTCATCGTCACATGACGATCATGGACCTACGGCGGGCCGCCGGCCTGCGGCGACGCGCCGGTTCACCAGCCGCGCTCGGCCAGCCGGTGCGGCTGCGGGATCTCGTCGACGTTGATGCCGACCATGGCCTCGCCGAGACCGCGCGAGACCTTGGCGACGACGTCGGCGTCGTCGTAGAACGTGGTGGCCTTGACGATGGCCGCGGCGCGCTTGGCCGGGTCGCCCGACTTGAAGATGCCCGAGCCGACGAACACGCCCTCGGCGCCGAGCTGCATCATCATGGCGGCGTCGGCCGGGGTGGCGATGCCGCCCGCGGTGAACAGCACGACCGGCAGCTTGCCGCTCCTGGCGACCTCGGCGACCAGCTCGTAGGGGGCCTGCAGCTCCTTGGCGGCCACGTAGAGCTCGTCCTCGGGCAGCGTGGTGAGGCGCTTGATCTCGGCGCGGATGGTGCGCATGTGGGTGACGGCGTTGGAGACGTCGCCGGTGCCGGCCTCGCCCTTGGAGCGGATCATGGCCGCGCCCTCGGTGATGCGGCGCAGGGCCTCGCCCAGGTTGGTGGCGCCACAGACGAAGGGCACGGTGAACTGCCACTTGTCGATGTGGTTGGCGTAGTCGGCCGGGGTGAGCACCTCGGACTCGTCGACGTAGTCGACGCCGAGCGACTGCAGGACCTTGGCCTCGACGAAGTGGCCGATGCGGGCCTTGGCCATGACCGGGATCGACACGGCGGCGATGATGCCGTCGATCATGTCGGGGTCGCTCATCCTGGACACGCCGCCCTGGGCGCGGATGTCGGCGGGCACACGCTCAAGGGCCATGACGGCGACGGCGCCGGCATCCTCAGCGATCTTGGCCTGCTCGGGGGTGACGACGTCCATGATGACGCCACCCTTGAGCATCTCGGCCATGCCGCGCTTGACGCGGGCCGTTCCGGTGACGGGGGTGCTTTCAGGCGTGCTGGACAAGGTCTTCCTCACGGGCTCTCAGGGCGGACGGTAAGTTATCAAACCCATCGTAGGTCCTGATGGACCCCTCCCCCGACATGCCACGATGTCAGGATTTGCCGCTCAAGTTATACAGAACGGTCATCAAGGGGTGACGGGCTTGCGGCTGGCGAGCGCGATCCAGACCTGGCCGGGGGCGAAGTTCATCGGCTCGCCGCTCTCAGTGGTGAACGTCGTGCCGGTCTCCTCCGATTCCCGTTCCCAGTTGGCCGCGTAGGCTTTGCCGTCGCGCAGCACGACGGCCTTGCCCTTGCCGGTGGTGTGCACGAGCGGGGTGTAGCTCTGGTGGAAGTCGTGGAACTGCGAGCGCTCGGTCTTGGTGTACTGCACGACGATCGTGGGCGCGCCGAGCTGGCCGCCCTCGGCCGCCATGTCCTTTTTGCCGTCCTGCCAGATCAGCCACTGCTTCTTGGCCTCCGACCAGGCGAAGGTGAAGCGCGCCGCGGGCCACCTGACGGTGTACGACTTCTTGTCCACGCCGCCCTCGGCGGGCGCGTCGCCGAAGGTGAAGCCGATGTCCTTGGCCTCGGTGGCCTTGGGCGCGCCCGACAGCAGCTTCTTGGTGTTGGCGAACAGGTTGTAGGGGGCGTAGCGGCCCGGCTGGCGGAAGTAGGCGCCGGGGTTGCGGGTGTCGCCGACGTCGTACAGCGGGGCCTTGGCGATGAACGGCAACATCTTGGTCTGCGCGCCGGAGTAGGCGAACGCCGGCTTGCCGAACTGCGGGACGAGGTGCAGGTCGGAGATGCGGGCGCTGCGCACCGGGCCCACCTTCGCCGGGATCTTCGAGGAGAAGATCGCCATGAGCCGGGTCAGGCCGGCCTCGACCTGCTCGACGTAGACGACGTCCGCGCTCTTGAGCCCGAGCTGGGGCTTGCCCGCGGCGGTGTTCTCGATCTTCACCGCGAGCACCGGCTTGAGCTCCTCGAAGGGCTGCCCGGTGAACGGGTGCCCCTCGGCCTTCTCGGTGGGCTCCTCCGAGGGGGCGGCCGTGGCCGCCTGCGGCGCCTTGCCGGACGCGGGAGGCTCGTCGGACGAGCAGGCCGCGACGGGCCCGAGCACGGCCGCCCCTGCCAGAGTCACCGAGATCATCCGGGATAGCCGCACCTTGCAACAACTCCTCGCCTTTGCCCAGAAATCGGGAGAAGCTTACCGGCCTCCCCACATTTGGTCATTCAAGCGACATAGTTGCGGGCGGATTGTCATCAATCTCGAAGAATTCCGGGAACTCGGTGTGACCGGCCAATCGCAGCGTCCTGGCCAGCCAGCGCCGCTGCGCCGTACGGGTGACCCCGACTGCGTTGTTGTAGAACCGGCGCGAATAGACGACCTTGGCCACCGCGGCGTCGAGCTCCTCCAGCAGGTCGCCGCCGCCGGGCGCCTCGGCCAGCTTCTCCCGGAAACGCTCCTGGTCCACCGCGGCCCGCAGGGCCCGCGACAGGTCGCTCTCGGCGTGCTCGCGCTCCTCGGGCCCGGCGATCCTGGCCTCGTGGGCGGCGGCGGCCAGCACCAGCGAGGTCGCGGGGTCGAGCAGGCGTGAGCCGGCCAGTTCGAGCACCACGGCCCGGCGCCGCATGAGCGCGGCGTCCAGCGCCTCGCGGGCCAGTTCGAGCCTGATGTGCAGGCGGTCGAGCCGGCCCGCGCGCCAGGAGATGTAGACGGCCGTGAGCACGACGACGATGCCCACGATCAGCACGATCATGGTGGATGTCACAGCGGTTCCCTACAGGAGCTCTCGGCAGGCGGTCACAGGTCTTCCTCCACCCGGCCCGCGCCGCTGGTGGTCACCGTCTCGTAGACGCGCACCACGTCGCGGGCGACCGTGGACCAGTCGTACTTCCTGACCGCCACCAGCGCCTCGGCGGCCAGTTTGGCACGCCGCTCGGGGGCGTCGAGCAGGGCGGCGGCCTCGCGGGCGAGCGAGGCGGCGTCGCCGTTGGCGAACAGCGCGCCGGCCTGCCCCTCGCCCAGCACCTTGCGGAAGGCCGGGATGTCGCTGGCCAGCACCGTCGCCCCCGAGGCCATGGCCTCGGCCAGCACGATGCCGAAGCTCTCGCCCCGGGTGTTGGGGGCGCAGAACACGTCGACCGAGTGGTAGGCGCGGATCTTGTCGGCCTCGCTCACCATGCCGAGCACGGTGACCCGCTCGTGGAAGGGCTTGGGCACCTTGTCGTAGACGTCCTTGGCGTCGCCGGGCCCGGCGATGAGCAGCTTCAGGCCGGGACGCTCGGCGGCCAGGGCGTTGAAGGCGTCGAGGAGGATCGGCAGGCCCTTGCGCTCTTCGTCCATGCGGCCGAGGAAGCCGATCGTGGCGCCGTCGGGGCCCCAGCCGGGCAGCGGCTCGGCCTCGGTGTAGCGGGCCACGGTCACCCCGTTGGGGATCAGCACGGTGTCGCCGCCGAACTGCTCGACCAGGCTCTTGCGCGCCGCGTCGGAGACCGCGATGCGGCCGCTCAGCTTCTCCAGCGCGCTGCGCAGCAGCGGTTCGGCGACGGCGATGGCGCGCGAGCGGGTGAAGGAGGCGTGGAAGGTGGCCACGATCGGCCCCTTGGCCGCCCAGCAGGCCAGCACGCCGAGGCTCGGGATCAGCGGCTCGTGGATGTGCAGCACGTCGAAGTCGCCGGTACGCACCCAGCGCCGCACCCGCGCGGCCGACAGGAACCCGAACGACATCCGGGCCACCGACCCGTTGTAGGGCACCGGCACCGCCCGGCCGGCGCCCGTCACGTACGGGGGCAGCTCGTCGTCGTCGGCGGCGGGCGCGATGACCGAGACCTCGTGCCCCTGCGCCATCAGCGCCTGGGCCAGGTCGTCGATGTGCTGCTTGACCCCGCCCGGCATGTCCCAGGAGTAGGGGCAGACGATGCCGACCTTCATCGCGGCAGGTCCTCCAGCCAGAGCCGCTGCAACATGTGCCAGTCCTCCGGGTGCTCGGCGATGCCCTTCTCGAAGACGTCCGTCATGGCCTGGGCGACGGCCGCCACCTTCTCCTGCCGGGTGCCCTCGGCCGGCACCGGGATCTCCTCGTGGATGTGGATGCCCCAGTCGTCGCCCACGAAGTAGACGGTGGCCGGCAGCAGCGCGGCGCCGGTCTGGACGGCCAGCAGCGGCGGCCCGGCCGGCACCTTGGTGGCGGCGCCGAAGAAGCGCACCTCGATGCCGCTCTTGGTCAGGTCGCGCTCGGCGGGCAGGCAGACCACGCCGCCCTTGCGCACGCGGCCGGCGAGGGTGCCGAAGTTGTGGCCGTCGCCGCCGGTGAGCGGCAGCACCTCCATGCCGAGCCCCTCGCGGAAGGCGACGTAGCGGCGGAACAGCGACTCGGGCTTCAGCCGCTCGGCGACCGTGGTGAACGGGTGGCCGACGCCGACCAGCCAGGCGCCCGCCGCGTCCCAGTTGCCCATGTGCGGCAGGGCCAGCACCACGCCCCGGCCCGCGGCCAGGGTGTCGTGGATGTGCTCGGCCCCGATGACGTGGGTGCGCCGGACGATCTCCGGCCGCGGGATCGAGGGCAGGCGGAAGACCTCGTGGAAGTAGCGGAAGTAGGAGCGCATGCCGGCCCTGCTCAGCTCGCGCAGCTCCGCGCTGCCGGCGTCGATGCCGGTGACCCTGGCCAGGTTGGACTCCAGGCGGCGCACGGACTTGCCGCGCTTGCGCCACACCCGGTCGGCCAGGAGGCGGAAGACCGCCGCCGTGGGCCGCTGGGGCAGCAGCGGGACCAGCTTCCAGCCCGCCGCGAAACCCGCCGCCACGATGCGGTCGCCGATGGAGGTCTTCTCGCTCATCGCTCCCTCGTCTGCCGGTGGACGTGCACGACCCGCTGCACGACGGTGATGGTGGAGGCCGCCGCCAGCAGCCACATCCCGAGCGGCAGCACGTACGGCACCCCGACCCCCGAGAAGAAGGTCGCGACCAGGGCCACGACCAGCCGCTCCGGACGCTCGGCCAGCCCCACGTCCGCTGTGAGCCCGAGGCCCTCGGCCCTGGCCTTGGCGTAGGAGACCAGGGACCCGGCGACGAGGCAGGCCAGCGTCACGCCGGCCATCAGCGTGTCGCCCGCGGCGACGAAGTAGAGGATCAGGCCGGCGAAGATGGCGGCGTCGGCCACCCGGTCGAGCGTGGAGTCGAGGAAGGCGCCCCAGACGGTGCCCCCCTTGCCGCCCAGCCGGGCCACGACGCCGTCGAGCAGGTCGAACAGCACGAAGACGGTGATGAGCAGCGCCCCCCAGGCCAGATGGCCCAGCGGGAACAGGAGCAGGGCCGAGATCACCGTGCCGAGGGTGCCGATCGCCGTGACGGCGTTCGGGCCGATCCCGCGGCCGACGAGAGCCCTGCCCAGCGGGGTGAGTATCCGGGTCATGGCCGGTCGCAGGAGTTTGAGCATCGCGGTCCGATCGTAGGCCATCACGTGAGCGGCCACTTTCTTTGCCCCGCACCCCTTGTGATATTCGCCACAGGGGTATTTGGTGAACACACCGCGTCCATGCGGTTCCTGACACCCTCCGCGCGGGCGCGGCGTTGGATGCACCGACGACGTGGGAGGCGAAGTGGCGGAAAGGAACTCCGGCGGGGCCATGGGAGCCGCGGGCAGGGCACCCACGGCCGACAGGGCGGATGCGATACGCAACGTCGTGCTGGTCGGCCACTCGGGAGCGGGCAAGACCACCCTGGTCGAGCAGCTGCTCGCGGCGACGGGCACCGTCCAGCGGCCGGGCCGGGTGGAGGACGGCAACACGGTCACCGACTTCGACGAGGTCGAGGTGCGCCAGCAGCGGTCGGTCAACCTGGCGCTGGCGCCGCTCGTGCACAACGGCATCAAGATCAATCTGCTCGACACCCCGGGTTACGCCGACTTCGTCGGCGACCTGCGCGCCGGGCTGCGCGCCGCCGACGCCGCCCTGTTCGTCGTGTCGGCCTCCGAGGGGATCGACGGGCTCACGCAGATGCTCTGGGAGGAGTGCGCCCAGGTCGCCATGCCCAGGGCGGTGGTGATCACCAAGATCGACCACCAGCGCGCCGACTTCGACGAGGTGCTGGCCACCTGCCAGGACGTCTTCGGCGACGGCGTCGCGCCGCTCTACCTGCCGGTGATCACCAACGGGCACGTCAACGGCCTGATCGGGCTGCTGTCGCAGAAGTTCTACAACTACGCGACCGGCGCCCGCACCGAGAAGGAGCCGGGCGCCGAGTACGAGGCGCAGATCGACGAGCGGCGCGGCGAGCTGATCGAGGGCATCATCCAGGAGAGCGAGGACGAGTCGCTCATGGAGCGCTACCTGGAGGGCGAGCCCATCGACACCAAGGTCCTGGTGGACGACCTGGAGAAGGCGGTCGCGCGCGGCAGCTTCTTCCCGGTGCTGTGCAGCGGGCTCGGCGACGGCCACGCGGTGGGCATGACGGAGCTGCTGGAGCTGGTGACCCAGGGCTTCCCCTCGCCGCTGGAACACCCGATGCCCGAGATCACCGACCTGTCCGGCAAGCCGGTCGGCGGCATCGCGTGCGACCCCGACGGCCCGCTCGTGGCCGAGGTCGTCAAGACCACCAGCGACCCGTACGTGGGCCGCATCAGCCTCGTCCGCGTCTTCTCCGGCACGCTGCGCCCCGACATGACCGTGCACGTCTCCGGCCACGGCCTGGCCGACCGCGGGCACGAGGACCACGACGTCGACGAGCGCATCGGCACGCTGACCAGCCCGCTCGGCAAGACCCAGCGCCCGGCGGCCAAGGGCTCGGCCGGGGACATCGTGGCCGTGGCCAAGCTGTCGCGGGCCGAGACCGGCGACACGTTGTCGGAGGTCGACCGTCCGCTGCTGATGACGTCCTGGCAGATGCCCGATCCGCTGCTGCCGGTGGCGATCAGGGCGAAGTCGAAGGCCGACGAGGACAAACTGGCCCAGGCGCTCGGCCGGCTGGTGGCCGAGGACCCGACGCTGCGCCTGGAGAACAACGCCGAGACCCGGCAGCTCGTGCTGTGGTGCATGGGCGAGGCGCACACCGACGTGCTGCTCGACCGCCTGGCCAACCGGCACGGCGTCGAGGTCGAGCGGATCGAGCTGCGGGTGCCGCTGCGCGAGACGTTCGGCGGCCGGTGCCAGGCGATGGGCCGCAACGTCAAGCAGACCGGCGGCCACGGCCAGTACGCGATCTGCCACCTGGAGGTCGAGCCCCTGCCCTCGGGCGGCGGGTTCGAGTTCGTGGACAAGATCGTCGGCGGCGTGGTGCCCCGGCAGTTCATCCCGTCGGTGGAGAAGGGCGTGCGGGCCCAGATGGAGCGCGGCGTGGTGGCCGGCTACCCCATGGTGGACGTGCGCGTCACGCTCTACGACGGCAAGGCCCACTCGGTCGACTCCTCCGACATGGCCTTCCAGATCGCGGGCCAGCTCGCGCTGAAGGAGGCGGCCTCGAAGGTCCCGACCCTGCTGCTGGAGCCGGTGGACGAGCTGTCGGTGCTGGTGGCCGACGACCACGTGGGCTCGGTGATGTCCGACCTGTCCGCGCGGCGCGGGCGCGTGCTCGGCACCGAGCCGGTGGGCACCGGGCGCACGCTGGTCAAGGCCGAGGTGCCCGAGCTGGAGATCACCCGCTACGCCATCGACCTGCGCTCGATGTCGCACGGCACCGGGACGTTCACGCGCACGTTCCTGCGCTACGAGCCGCTGCCGCCGAACCTGGCGAGCAAGGTGGCGGCCACCGAGTGAAGGGTACCGAGTGAAGGGTACGGAGTGAGCGGCGCCGAGCCGGGAGGGCGGCATGTCCCTCCCGGCCCGCACGTTTGATCACCACATCTACCGTTTCGTAACAGAAGCATCACGACTGCATTTCTTTTTTCAGGTCCGATCACGCGGGAGCAGCTGCCAGACTGGGTTGCACTATGCGAACTGGACGCCCACTCCTAGCCGCTGCAGCCCTCGCGGTCGTGACCACCAGCGCCGCCTACGTGTTCGGCCCCGGCGCGACCGAGAGCCCCGCAGCGACCAAGAAGACGACGACCACCGCCCCCGCCACCGCCGAGGCGACGGCGGCCTGCAAGCCCGACCCCCGCTACCCCAAGCGCCAGCTGCGCGGGGTGTGGATCGCGACGGTCAAGAACATCGACTGGCCCTCGCGCGCCGGCCTCGGCCAGGCCCGCCAGAAGGCCGAGTACGTCAAGATCCTCGACAGCGCGGTCAAGCGCAATCTCAACGCCGTCTTCGTCCAGGTCCGGCCCGCCTCCGACGCGCTCTACCGCTCCTCGCTGGAGCCCTGGTCGCAGTACCTGACGGGCACCGCGGGCAAGGACCCGGGCTGGGACCCGCTCCCGTTCCTCATCGACGAGGCCCACAAGCGCAACCTGGAGTTCCACGCCTGGTTCAACCCCTACCGCGCGGCCGAGACCGCCGACCTGTCCAAGCTCCCGGCGAACCACCCGGCCAAGCAGCACCGCGACTGGACGGTCAAGTACGGCGGCGGCCTGTACTACAACCCCGGCCTGCCGCAGGTGCGCGAGCACGTCACCAAGGTCATCACCGACGTGGTCAGCCGCTACGACGTCGACGGCGTGCACTTCGACGACTACTTCTACCCCTATCCGGGCGGCGGCGGCACGTTCGACGACAAGGCGGCCTTCGCCAAGTACGGCAAGGGCCAGAAGCTGGCCGACTGGCGCCGCCACAACGTGAACAAGCTGGTGGCCAAGGTCGACGCGGCCGTCCACGACACGAAGAACCACGTGAAGTTCGGCATCAGCCCGTTCGGCATCTGGCGCAACAAGTCCAACGACCCCGACGGGTCGGCCACGGCCGGCATGTCCGCCTACGACTCGATCTACGCCGACGCCCGCTCCTGGATCCAGGACGGCACGGTCGACTACGTCGCCCCGCAGCTCTACTGGCCGCGCGGCTTCAAGGCGGCCGACTACAAGACGCTGACGGCCTGGTGGGCGGGCGCGGTCAAGGGCACCGACGTGCAGCTCTACATCGGCCAGGCGCTCTACCAGGTCGGCACCAGGACCAACGCCGCCTGGGCCAGCCCGGGCGAGCTGTCGGCGCACCTGACGGTGAACCGGCGCTACGAGCAGGTCGACGGCGACATCTACTTCAGCGCCAAGCAGCTCCTGACCAACCCGCTCGGCGCGATCGACCGGGTGGCCAAGGAGCACTACAGCCGTCCGGCGCTGCTGCCGATCATGGAGGACCGCGGCGGCGAGGCCCCCGGCAAGCCGGCCGGTGTCAAGGCGAGCGGCTCCACCGTGTCCTGGACGCCGTCCGAGGGGGCGCGCGCCTACGCGGTGTACCGGGTGCCGGAGTCGGGCAAGGACTGCCACACCACCGACGCCCGCAACCTGGCGGCCGTGGTGACGACGGCCTCGTACTCGGCCAAGCCGGGCACGTACCTGATCACCTCGCTCGACCGGCAGCACCACGAGAGCAAGCCGGTGCAGGTCAAGGTCGGCTGAGCCGAGGCCCGTCCGCACCGTCCGTCCGTGTGGGGAGCTCAGCGGCCGGTCTGCTGCCAGGCGCGGGCCAGGGCGGCGACCGCCTGGTCGAGGAGGGCGGGCGGCAGGGCGAAGCTGAGGCGCAGGCGGTCGCGGTGGCGGCCGTCCGGGGAGAACAGCGAGCCGGGGGCGACGGCCACGCCCTGCTCGCGGGCGACGGCGGCGAACCTGTCGGTGTCGGCGCCCGGCAGCCTGGCCCACACCGACAGTCCGCCCTGCGGGCGTGACCAGGTCCACGACGGCAGGCGCGCGGACAGCGCGGCGGTGAAGTGGTCGCGGCGGCGGGCCAGCTCGGCCAGCCAGGCCGGCACGGGGTCGCCGTCGAGCAGGTCGGCGGCCAGCCGCTGGGAGACGGCGCTGGTGGCCAGGTCGGCGTCGAGCTTGGCCTCCAGCAGCCGGGCCAGCAGCGGCTCGGGGGCGGTGAGCCAGCCCACCCGCAGGCCGCCCCACAGCACCTTCGACAACGAGCCCACCGTCACCGTGCCGTGCGGATGGGCCGAGGCCAGCGGCTCCGGCGGCGTCCGGCCGTCGAACACCACGGGCGCGAGGGTCCGGTCCTCCACCAGCGGGACGTCCGCCGCGGCGGCCAGCTCGGCCACGTGCCACAGGTCGGCCACGCGGCCGGTCGGGTTGTCCACCGGCAGCGCGTACACGACGGCCGGGCGGTGGCGGGCCAGCGCGTCGCGCACGGCGTCCGGGTCGGTGAGGTCCACGGGGACGGCGTGGGCCCCGGCGCGCCGGAACACGCTGAGCGCGCCACCGTAGGCCGGGTCGCCGACCAGCACGCGGTCGCCGGGCCGCAGCAGCACCCGGGCCGCCAGGTCGATGCCCTGCTGGGCGCCCGAGGTCACCAGGATCTCGCGGTGCGGCCCGGCGTCCACGGCCAGCACGGCGCGCAGCCGCGAGTCGCCCATGGCGTCGTAGCCGTGGCCGCTCGGCGCGCGCATCAGGGCGGCGGCGTCCAGCGGGGGCACCGCCAGGTGCGAGGAGTCGGGGACGACCGAGGTCGACAGGTCGGCCAGCACCGCGCCGCCCTGGAGCAGGCCGCCGAACGTCGGCACCCCCAGCACGTACGTGCCGCTGCCGTGCCGGCGTTCGCACAGGCCCTCCTCGCACAGGGCGTTGAAGGCGGCGGCGACCGTCCCGCGGCTGAGCCCGACCGCCTGGGCCAGGTCGCGCTCGGAGGGCAGGCGGGTGCCCGGGGCGATGGCGCCGGTCTGGGCCAGGTCGGTCAGCGCGCCCGCGAGCCGCCGGCTGGCCGTGCCCTCGTGGAGTCGGAGCCGGTCGCGGACCAGGGTGACAAGGTTTTCTTCTCTTCCCACGCCACTATTATCCGGTTACTGTGCCACTTATCAATGAATTGGCCTACATCTTGTGATTGTTGGCGGCCATTTACGGAGAGGAGCGGCACGATGCGCGAAGCCGAGCACATCTGGATGGACGGCGAGCTGGTGCCCTGGGGCGAGGCCCGGGTGCACGTCCTGACGCACGCCCTGCACTACGGCACCGCCGTGCTGGAGGGCACCAGGGCCTTCGACACGCCGGACGGCCCGGCGGTGTTCCGGCTGGACGAACATCTGCGGCGGCTGGCGCGCAGCGCGCGGATCATCGGGATGCCGCTGCCGTACACCTTGGAGGAGCTGCGCGCGGCCACGCTGGCCACGGTCGCGGCCAACGGCCAGTCCTCGTGCTACATCCGCCACCTGGCCCACCGCGGCTACGGCGAGATGGGCGTGGCGGCGCGCGGCTGCCCGACGGTGGTCTCGATCGCGTCCTGGGAGTGGGGCGCGCTGCTGGAGGCGGGCGTGCGGCTGATGACCAGCTCCTGGCAGCGCAACGACCACCGGGTGACGCCGACCGCGGCCAAGGCCACCGGCCCCTACCTGAACTCGGTGATGGCCAAGTCCGAGGCCATGCAGGCGGGCTTCGACGAGGCGGTGCTGCTGAACGCGGCCGGCAACGTCAGCGAGTGCACCGGCGCCAACGTCTTCGTCGTGCGCGACGGCGTCCTGACCACGCCTCCGCCGCACGCCGGCGCGCTGGAGGGCATCACGCAGGACACCGTCGCGCGGCTGGCCGCCGACCTGGGGCTGACCGTCACCAGGGAGGACCTGCTGCGCACCGACCTGTACACGGCCGACGAGATCTTCGTCTGCGGCACGGCGGCCGGGATCGTGCACGTCAGCGCGGTCGACCACTGCGAGTTCGGCGGCCCCGGCCCTGTCACCGGCAAGCTGGCCGACGCCTACGAGGCCGCCGTGCACGGGCGCGACGACCGCTACCGCCACTGGCTCACCCCCGTGCGCGGCTGACGGACCGCGCCCGCCGCCGCCCGTGAGAAGGTAGGGGAATCGGTGGCGCCGGATCGCGACGTGCTCTAGCGTGCCACGGACGTCATCGATCGCGGGAGGTCGTCGGGGTGAGGCGCGCGCTCGTGGTGCTGGCCGTTCTGGCCGGTTCCGTACTGCTCGGCCTGCAGGGCACGGCCACGGCCGGCGGCTCGGCTCCCGGCGCGGGCAGGGTGGCGCTCATCGGCGTCCCCGGCCTCGGCTGGGACGACGTCGACCAGGCCGACGCCCCCAACCTGTGGGAGCTGACGCACGGCAGCGCGATCGGCTCGCTGTCGGTGCGCACGGTCAGCAACATCACCTGCCCCTACGACGGCTGGCTCACGGTGTCGGCCGGCACCAGGTCGGCCGCCGGTTACGCGTGCGGCGCGCCTCCTGCCCCCGAGACCCGGGGCGCGGGCGCGGTCATCCCCGACTACCGCTACCTCATCGACGTGGTCGGGCAGCGCAACGCCGGCACGCTGGGCGAGGCGCTGAAGGCCGCGGGCCGGTGCTCGATCGCGATCGGCCCCGGCGCCGCGCTCGCGCTGGCCGACCGGCAGGGCGCGGTGCAGCGCTACCACGCCTCCCCGCTCCAGGTCCGCACGGCCGACCTGGAGCAGTGCCCGCTGACCGCCATGGACGTCGACGACCTCGTCCACCCCTACCTGGCCAGTGGCAAGCTGCCGAAGGTGCCCGAGCAGCTCGGCCCGAAGGAGCGCCGCGACGCGCTGCGCCTGGCCGACGCCAAGGCCGGCGCGCTGCTGTCGATCCTGCCGCCCGGCACCACCGTGCTGCTCGCCGGCCTGTCCGACCACGGTTCCGTGCCGCACCTGCGGGTGGCCGCGCTGCGTGAGCCGGGGGCGCAGGGGCGGTTGCTGGGCGCGGCCTCCACCCGCCGCGCCGACATCTCGATCCTGCCCGACCTGACCGCGACCGTGCTGTCCCGGCTCGGCGTGCCGGCGCCGGCCGCGGTCGTCGGGGTGCCGCTGCAGCTGGGCGAGGCCGGCGCGACGATCGACCGGCTGCGCCGGGCCGACGCGACGGCGCAGGCCATCCGGTCGGTCAAGGGCGTCTACTTCACCGTCGTGGCGGTGTTGCAGGTGCTGTTCTACGTGATCGCGTTCCTGCTGCTGCGGCGGCGCAAGGGCCTGTCACCGGTGCGCCTGGCCGCGGTCGCGCTGGCCGCCCTGCCGGTCTCCAGCTACCTGGTCAACCTGCTGCCCTGGTCGTCCCTGACGCAACTGGTGGCCGGGGTGCTGGGCTGGGTCGTCGTGGTCACCGCGCTGGCCTTCGGCGGGCCCTGGCGGCGCCGTCCGCTCGGCCCGCTCGCCGTGGTGGCCGGCATCACCGCGCTCACGCTCGCCGGCGACCTGCTGACGGGCACGACGTTGCAGCTCAACAGCGTCATGGGTTACAGCGCCGAGGTCGGGGCCCGCTACTACGGCCTGGGCAACATCCCGTTCGCGCTGCTGGCCACCGGCACGCTGCTGGCCACCACCGTGATCGCCCACCGCTGGCCGGGGCGGCCCGGGGTGGCCGCGATCGTGGTGCTCGGGGCGTTCGCGATGGTGCTGGGCGGCTCGGGCATGGGCAGCGACTTCGGCGGCGTGATCGCGTTCGTGCCGGGCATCGCGGTGACCGCGCTGCTGGTGGCCGGCAAGCGGGTGTCGATCGTGAAGCTGGGGGCGTTCTGCGTGGCCGGGGCGGTGATCGTGATGACGTTCGCCGTGCTCAACTACCTGCGTCCGCCCGACGAGCAGACGCACCTGGGCAGGTTCGTGGGCCAGGTGCTCAGCGGCGAGGCGTTCGAGGTGATCTTCCGCAAGCTCCAGGCCATGCTGGCCACGCTGCTCAGCCCCAACCTCATGCCCATCGTGATCGCGGCCGTGGCCTTCCTCGTCTACGCGATCCTGCGGCCCGAGCAGGCCAGCGCGGGCGTGGTGCCCGCGGCCTTCCGCCACTCCCCCGCCCTGCGGGCCGGTCTGATCGGCACGCTGGTCAGCGGCGTGATCGGGATGCTGGTCAACGACTCGGGCGCCGCGGTGTTGTCGATGGCTCTGGCGCTGGCCGTGCCGCTGCTGCTCGCGGCGGGCATCGGCGCGCTCGGCCGCGAACAGCCGGCCGAGGCCCCCGCCACCGCCCACCTGGCCCACGCCGGCGACTAGCCGCATCGAACGCGAGCGTCAGGCCCGAGGCCGACGCCGTCAGCGCCCCGGGCGGCGGGCCGGTGAGCGGGTCGCTAGTCCTCCCAGGCGTCGGCCAGCAGTTGCCGGGTGTCGTGCAGGAGCTGGGGCAGCACCTTCGTCTGGGCCACGACCGGCATGAAGTTCGTGTCGCCGCCCCACCTCGGCACGACGTGCTGGTGCAGGTGGGCGGCGATGCCGGCGCCCGCCACCTGGCCCAGGTTCATGCCCACGTTGAAGCCCTGCGCGCCGCTGGCCCTGCGCAGCGCGCGCAGCGACCGCTGGGTGAACTCGCCCAGCTCGGCGACCTCGGCCTGGGTCAGCTCGTCGTAGCCGGACACGTGCCGGAAGGGCACGACCATCAGGTGGCCGGAGTTGTACGGGTAGAGGTTGAGTACGGCGTAGACGACCTCTCCCCTGGCCACGATCAGGCCGTCCTCGTCGCTCATCCCGGGGATCTCGTCGAACGGGCAGCCGTCGCCCGGACCGGTGCCCGTCGGCTTGTTCTCGCCCTTGATGTAGGCCATGCGATGCGGGGTCCACAGCCGCTGGAAGTTGTCGGGCGCCCCGGCTCCTGCCTGATCGTGCATACCAAGCAGCATAGGACCCGCGCCGAGGGGCCGGTCTTCCGGCGTGATCCTCCGCCCTCCGCGACGGGCCTAGGGTGAGGGCATGGCACAGCGACTCGAACCCATGCCCGCCGACTGGCAGCGCGCCCTGGCCGTCGTGGCCCACCCCGACGACCTGGAGTACGGCTGCGCCTCCGCCGTCGCCACCTGGACCGACGCCGGGCGCGAGGTCGCCTACCTGATCGCCACCCGCGGCGAGGCGGGCATCGACACGCTCGACCCCGCCGCCTGCGGGCCGGTGCGCGAGCGCGAGGAGCGGGCCAGCGCCGCCGTGGTGGGGGTGACCACCGTGGAGTTCCTCGACCACGCCGACGGGGTCGTCGAGTACGGGACGGCGCTCCGGAGGGACATCGCCGCCGCCATCCGCAGGCACCGCCCGGAGCTGGTGATCACCCTCAACCCCGACGACACGTGGGGCGGCACGTACTGGAACACGCCCGACCACCGGGCGGTGGGCCGGGCCGTGCTGGACGCCGCCGGAGACGCCGGAAATCGCTGGATATTTCCCGACACGGACGCCGCGCCCTGGAACGGCGTGCGCTGGGTCGCCGTCGCCGGCTCCAACTCCCCCACCCACGCCGTGGACGTCACCGACGGGCTGGAGCGGGGCGTGCGGTCGCTGCTGGAGCACCGCGCCTACATCGAGGCCCTCACCGACCAGGCCCCGGAGGTCTACGCCCGCGAGCTGATCGAAGACTCCGCGCGGGAGGCCGCCAAGCGCTTCGACGGCCGCCCCGCGGTCGCCTTCCGCCTGTTCCCCCGCTGACACCGGCCGGCACTGACACCCGGCCGGGGCCGGAGCCGCCCGGGGCCGGAGCCGCCCGGGCACGGCTCAGGCCCGGCAGGCCGGAAAGGCTCGCCGGGCCTGGAGCGGCAGGTCAGACCTGGACGCGGCGTTCCACGGCGTTGACGATCTCGGCGATGGCCTCCTCGACGGGCACGCCGTTCTTCTGCTCGCCGTTGCGGTAACGGAAGGACACCGCGCCGTTGGCGATGTCGTCGTCACCGGCCAGCAGCATGTACGGGACCTTCGCCTTCTGGGCGTTGCGGATCTTCTTCTGCATGCGGTCGTCGGCCGCGTCGACCTCGACCCTGATGCCCCGCTCGCGCAGCCGCTTGGCGACGTCCTGGAGGTAGGGCACGTGGGCGTCGGCGATCGGGATGCCGACCACCTGCACCGGCGCCAGCCACGCGGGGAACGCCCCGGCGTAGTGCTCGACCAGGACGCCGAAGAAGCGCTCGACCGAGCCGAACAGCGCCCGGTGGATCATGACCGGCTGCTGCCGGGAGCCGTCGGCCGCCTGGTACTGCAGGTCGAACAGCTCAGGCAGGTTGAAGTCGAGCTGGATGGTGGACATCTGCCAGGTGCGGCCGATGGCGTCGCGCACCTGGACGGAGATCTTCGGCCCGTAGAAGGCCGCGCCGCCCGGGTCCATCACCAGGTGGAGGTTCTCGGCCTCGGCCACCTCGCGCAGCGTGTTGGTGGCCTCCTCCCACACCTCGTCGGAGCCGACGAACTTCTCCGGGTCCTTGGTGGACAGTTCGAGGTAGAAGTCCTCCAGGCCGTAGTCGCGCAGCAGGTCGAGGACGAAGCGCAGCAGCGAGGTCAGCTCGTCGCGCATCTGCTCGCGGCTGCAGTAGATGTGGGCGTCGTCCTGGGTCAGGCCGCGCACCCGGGTCAGGCCGTGGACCACGCCGGACTTCTCGTAGCGGTAGACCGTGCCGAACTCGAACAGCCGCAGCGGCAGCTCGCGGTAGGACCGCCCGCGCGCCCTGAAGATCAGGTTGTGCATCGGGCAGTTCATCGGCTTGAGGTAGTAGCGGGCGCCCTCCAGCTCCATGGGTGGGAACATCCCGTCCTTGTACCAGTCGAGGTGGCCCGAGACCTGGTAGAGGTTCTCCTTGGTGATGTGCGGGGTGTTGACGAACTCGTAGCCGGCCTCCTCGTGCCTGCGCCGCGAGTAGTCCTCCATCACCTTGCGGATCACGCCGCCCTTGGGGTGGAAGACCGCCAGGCCCGAGCCCAGCTCGTCGGGGAAGGAGAACAGGTCGAGCTCGGCGCCGAGCCTGCGGTGGTCGCGCCGCTCGGCCTCCTCCAGCATCTTCAGGTATTCGTCCTGCTTGTCGCGGGACTCCCAGGCGGTGCCGTAGATGCGCTGGAGCTGCGGGTTCTTCTCGCTGCCGCGCCAGTAGGCGCCGCCGGAGCGCATGAGCTTGAACGCCGGAATCGACCGGGTGGAGGGCACGTGCGGCCCCCGGCACAGGTCTTTCCAGCACAGCTCGCCGCTCTTGGGGTCGAGGTTGTCGTAGATCGTGAGCTGCCCGGCCCCGACCTCGACGCTCTCCTCGTCGGCCGCGCCGCCCTTGAGCCCGATCAGCTCCAGCTTGTACGGCTCGCCGGCCAGCTCCTCGCGCGCCTCGTCGTCGCTGACGGCCCGGCGGGAGAACAGCTGCCCCTGCTTGACGATCTCCCGCATGCGCTTCTCGACGCGCTTGAGGTCGTCGGGGTTGAACGCCTGCTTGACGTCGAAGTCGTAGTAGAAGCCGTTCTCCACGGGCGGGCCGATGCCCAGCTTGGCCTCGGGGAACAGCTCCTGCACCGCCTGGGCCATGACGTGCGCGGTGGAGTGGCGGACGATGGCCCGGCCGTCTTCGCTGGAGACCTCGATCGGCTCGACCACGTCGTCCTGGGCCAGCGGGTGGGCCAGGTCGCGCGGCTCGCCGTTGACCCGGGCCGCGATGACGGTGCGGCCGTCGGCCTCCAGCGCCTCACCGGCCGTCGTGCCGGCCGCGACCACACGCTCGGCTCCGGCGAGGGTGATGCGTAGCTCGGCTGACACGGTGTCTCCCTTGGATCGCGCTCGATGCCTGGCACCGAGGCTGGTTCGATGGTGAACACCGATGCTATCGCGGGTGAAACCCCAGCCTTGTCAGGTCCTGGCGGGTGCCATGGAAGATGTTCCGGTCGAGTGGGCTGCTGGCATATTGGTGGATTGTCCAGTCGCGCCACGGCGGCGGCACGAGGGGTTCGCCGCGCGGCCTCTCCGGGGAGGCGATCCACAGCGGGTAGTCGGCCAGGCCGGCGCAGTTCCCCGAGCGGGCGAACCAGTGGAAGGTGTAGATGAAGGGCCGCAGGCCGGCGTGCCGCTCGACGTGGTGGCACCAGCGGCGCGCGTACCTGGCGACCTGCTCGGGGCGCTGCCCGTCGCCGGTCTCCAGGTCGAGCGCCACCAGGTCGCCCCTGCGCAGGCCGCCCGCCGACCTGAGCACCGCCAGGAAGTGCCGGGCGTGCTCGATCGGGTCGCCCTTGGGCCGGGCGAAGTGGTACGCGCCGCACACCAGCCAGCTCTCGCGCATTCCTGACCAGTTGCGGGCGAACCACCGGTCGGTCCAGTCGCCGCCCTCGGTGGCCTTGGCGAAGGCGAAGGAGACCCCGGCCTCGGCGTGACCGGCCCAGTCGACGGAGCCCTGCCAGTTCGACACGTCTATGCCATGCAGCAAGCGCTTCACCTTGCCGGAGTTTATTGAGATGTCCCCCTATGAACCCTTCGACGCGCCGATGAGCAGCTCACGGGTGCGTTCCCGCTCGGCGAACGTCGCGCCGACGAAGTCGGTCACCCCGGCCTGGCGCAGCCGTTCGAGCTGGGCGAGCACGGACTCCTCGTCGCCGACCACCGCGACGTTCCCGGGCCCGGCGGCACCTTCGCGGTCGAGCATGGCCCGGTAGGAGGGCAGCGTGCCGTAGACGGCGAAGATCTCGTTGGCGCGCTCGACGGCCGCGGCGGGGTCGTCGGTGACGCAGACGGGCAGCGCGCAGACGATCCGCGGCGCCGGGCGGCCCGCCTCCGCGGCGGCGGCGGTGATGGTCGGGGCGACGTGCTCGGCCACCGTCTTCGGGCCGGTCATCCACAACACCGTGCCGTCGGCCACCGTGCCGGCCAGCTTCAGCATGCGCGGGCCGAGGGCGGCGATGAGCACCGGGAAGCCCGCGCCCGGCGTGGTGAGCCGCACGTCGGCCCTGATCGTCTCGCCCGCCGCCTTGACCTGCTCGCCCCGGCTGGCCGGGAGCAGCACGTCGAGGTACTCCTTCATGTGGCGGTAGGGGCGCTCGAAGCTGAGGCCGAACATGTGCTCGATGACGACCTGGTGCGACAGGCCGATGCCGAGGGCCAGCCGGCCGCCGAGCGCGGCGTTGGCCGTCATCGCCTGCTGGGCCAGGGCCGCCGGGTGGCGCGGGTAGGTGGGCACGACGGAGGTGCCGAGCTCGATGCCGGGCACCTGGGAGCCGGCCACGGCCAGCGCGGTGAGGGCGTCGAGGCCGAAGATGTGGGACAGCCAGGCGGAGGCGAAGCCGTCCTCGGCCGCCTGGGCGATCTCGTCGCGGAGCGCGCCGAGCGGGTCGGGCCCTTGCCGTTCGTTCAGGAAATATCCGAAACGCATGGAAACAGAACTCCGTTCTGGAGGCAGACGCGCCTGTATCTTCCCACGCCGCCGGGCGCGCTCACCCGTACGAAGGGGGCGGATTTGTAAAGTGGCCTCATGACGCACGATCGCGCAGGACAGCCCGCCCAGCCCGCCGACCTGGTCGACGTCGCCCGGCTGGTGACCTCCTACTACGCCCTGCACCCCGACCCCGCCGAGGTGGCGCAGCGGGTGGCGTTCGGCACGTCGGGCCACCGCGGGTCCTCGCTGCGGACGGCCTTCAACGAGGACCACATCCTGGCCACCAGCCAGGCCATCTGCGAATACCGCGCCTCCCAGGGCACCGACGGGCCGTTGTTCCTGGGCATCGACACGCACGCGCTGTCCGAGCCCGCCCGCGTGTCGGCGCTGGAGGTGTTCGCGGCCAACGGGGTCGAGGTGCTGATCGACTCCCGCGACGGCTACACGCCGACCCCCGCCGTCTCGCACGCCGTCCTGCGGCACAACCGGGGCCGCGCGTCCGGGCTCGCCGACGGCGTGGTGGTGACGCCGTCGCACAACCCGCCCTCCGACGGCGGCTTCAAGTACAACCCGCCGCATGGCGGCCCCGCCGACACCGACGCCACCTCCTGGATCCAGGACCGCGCCAACCAGCTGCTGGCCGACGGCATGAAGGGCGTGTCCAGGATCTCCTACGCCAAGGCCCTCGACGCGGCCGGCCGCTACGACTTCCTCGGCGCGTACGTCGACGACCTGCCGTCCGTGGTGGACCTCGACGCGATCAGGTCGGCCGGGGTGCGCATCGGGGCCGACCCGCTGGGCGGGGCGAGCGTGGCCTACTGGGGCGAGATCGCCGAGCGCCACCGCCTCGACCTGACCGTGGTCAACCCGCTGGTCGACCCCACCTGGCGGTTCATGACGCTCGACTGGGACGGCAAGATCCGCATGGACTGCTCGTCGCCGTACGCGATGGCGTCGCTGATCGCCCAGCGCGACAGGTACGACATCGCCACCGGCAACGACGCCGACGCCGACCGCCACGGCGTCGTCACCCCCGACGGCCTGATGAACCCCAACCACTACCTGGCCGTCGCCATCTCCTACCTGTACGCCCACCGCGACGGCTGGCCCGCCGCGGCGGGGGTCGGCAAGACGATGGTGAGCAGCGGCGTCATCGACCGGGTCGCCGCCTCGCTCGACCGGCGCCTGTACGAGGTGCCGGTCGGATTCAAGTGGTTCGTCCCCGGGCTGCTCGACGGCTCGCTCGGGTTCGGCGGCGAGGAAAGCGCCGGGGCCTCGTTCCTGCGGCGCGACGGCTCCCCCTGGTCCACCGACAAGGACGGTCTCATCCTCGCCCTGCTGGCCTCGGAGATCCTGGCGGTGACCGGCGAGTCGCCGAGCGCGCACTACCGCCGCCTGACCGAGCGGTTCGGCGAGCCCGCCTACGCCCGGGTCGACGCGCCCGCCACCCGCGAGGAGAAGGCGGTGCTGGCCAAGCTGTCGGCCGACCAGGTCACGGCGTCGTCGCTGGCCGGCGAGCCGATCACGGCGGTGCAGACGGCGGCCCCCGGCAACGGCGCGGCGCTCGGCGGCGTGAAGGTCTCGACCGAGAACGCCTGGTTCGCCGCCCGCCCGTCCGGCACCGAGGACGTCTACAAGATCTACGCCGAGTCCTTCAAGGGCCCCGACCACCTGGCCAAGGTGCAGGAGGAGGCCCGTTCGCTGGTCTCGGCCGCGCTGGGCTGAGCGGCTGGGCGGCTGGGCGGCTGAGCGGCTGGGCGGCTCAGCGGGGCAGTTCGCGGGCGGTGGCGGCGGGCATGCCGGTGCGTCCGAGGTCGGCGTGCCGGCCCGCCAGCACGCCCGCGCGGTAGCCCGTGCCGCTGGTCGTCGGGACCGACATGCGGATGCGCGGATAGTGGGCGGCCACCGCCAGGTCGACCTCGGCCCGGCGGTCGGCCAGCACCAGCGCGGTGCCGGCCCCGGCGGCCTCGGCCTCGGTCGCGGCGCGCGACTCGGCCTCGCGCAGCAGCCGGTACACCTCGTCGGTGAACCCCAGCAGCCACGAGCGCCGGTAGGCCCGCGCGGCGGCGAGCTCGCCCGGCGGCCGTACGCGGGCCAGGCCGGAGGCCATCTGCAGCAGCAGCGACGTGGCCAGCACGTCGGCGCGTTCGAGGTCGGCGGCGAAGCCGAACACGTGCACCCGCTGGCCGCCGTCGCCGCGGCCGATCAGCAGCGGACGGCAGCGGACGGCCTGGGCCACCAGGCTGACCAGGCGGGCCTTCTCCCTGGCCCACGGGGCCGGCAGGGTGACGATCCGGTCGCCGGGGGTCTGGCGGGTGCCGGGCGGCGGGAGGGTGTCGATGCCGTACTTGGCCATCAGGGCGGAGGCGGCCGCCAGGAAGGTGGCCCGCTCGTGCTCGTTGTCCGTGCGTTCGGCCTTGGCCAGGAGTTTCCTGACGCGTTCGAGCGTGCGCTCCCGCAACCGAGCTCCCCCTACTTGGCCAGCACCCGCCCGTCGTCGGCGATGGCCGGGAAGGCGCCGGTGTCGACGATGCCGTGCTGCTGGTACAGAGCCTCGATCAGGGCGTGCGCCTGCGGCTCCAGCTTCCACAGGGCACGATACTCGCGCGCGGTGGCCAGCGGGACGCCGATCTCCTGGGCGATGTCCACCGAGCGCGGCACGATGCGCTTGGCGATCTGCCGGTCCCAGAACTCGCGGGCGGCCCTGATCTGGGCGGCGCGCTGGGCGGTGTCGACGACCTGGGGGGTGGCGTCGAACACCTCGACGTCCTCGTCCTCGTCCTCGACGAGCTGGGCCAGCGCGGGCGGCAGCGCCGGACGGGCGGGCACGGGACGGTGGTCGGCCTCGGGCTCCCACGGCACCCGCGGATCGGCGTCGATGAGCGCGGTGGTGTTGTACAGGGCGGCGATCTGGGCCAGCAGCGCCTCCTGACGCTGCTGGTCGACGGCCAGCCCGGTGTGCTCGACGGCCTGGTCCATGGCCTTGTCGAGCTTGGCCAGCGCGCCGCGCATCTTGCGCTCGGAGGCGCCGCTGTCGCGCAGCGCCTTGGCGCGCTTGGCGGCCAGGGCGACGCGGGTGAGCCGGCGGTGGGCGTCGACCTCGGAGGCGGTGCGGTCGCTGACCTCGGCCAGGCCCATGCGGACGAGCAGGCGTTCGGGGGTCAGGCGCCAGTTGATGCGGCCGGTGCCGCGGATGCGGTGGCGTTCGATGGCCATGCCGCGCTCCCAGAGCCAGGCGGCGACCAGCGGGGCGGCCAGGCGGAAGACGGCCTCGGGGAGGCTGCGGGCGTCCATGCTGGACAGGACGGCGGTCAGGCAGGTCAGCGCCCAGACCGCGATGCCGTCGATGCCGGCGGAGAAGTTCTCCCGCATGTTGCGGCGGGCGCGGACGGCCGAGGTGATGATGGCGACCTCGATGAAGGCGAACAGCAGCAGCCGGAGCGGTCCGTCCAGGCCCAGCACGTCTCCGGAGAAGCGCCACATGCCCTGGGCGGACACGCCGGTGGCGATGGAGGCGGCGACGACGGTGAGCACGTCCTCGACGGGACGGGGGGCGACGTAGCGGGCGAATAACCAGGTGCCCGCCCGCCAGGCCATCCGCAGAACCAGGAACGCCAGCACGAGCCCGGCCAGGCCCAGCAGGGCGATGACGGCGGTGGCGAACGGCTTCTCGGCGACGAAGGCTGCTATTTCCTCAAATGTCGGCATCAGTCACTATCCGCGAGGCTCAACTCCAGCTTGTCTTGCGACGAGATCATCGCAGACTGTCGCCCCCTTGTACGCCAAACGCCACCGATTTCCCCTGTCTCCCACCGGTTCCTGTGACACACGCCGTACCAGAAGGGGGTTGTGGCTAGTCGGCGGCCCGCGACCCGGCGCACAATGAGGCGCACCCCGGCCTCCCGCGCGGGATCACGCGGCGGGCGGCCGGCGGACGGCCAGATGGACGATCGGGCGGGCGGCCAGGTGGGACGTGAGAGTGAGCGGCAATTTCGTCCTTTCGGAGGGCAACAGCCGCCTGTCCGGATGGGACCATCTACCGAGGGATTTATCCCAACATAGTGCGATGTATCCCAGCAGGACGGATATCCATGTCTGACTCAGAGTTCCCCTTCGTCCAGTTCATGCGCGAGGACTTCGACCCGGTCGCCGAGCTCGGCCGCATCCGGGCCGAGCACGCCGTCTTCCCCATGAAGATCCCCGGCGACCAGACCGTGCACCTGGTCACGCGCTGGGAGGACGTACGCGGTGTGCTCGGCGACCACGAGCGGTTCAGCAACGACTTCGCCGGCATCTCCGGCCTGGGCTCCAACCAGGAGGACCCCGGCGGCCTCGGCTTCCGGGACCCGCCCGAGCACACGCGGCTGCGCAAGTACCTGACCCCCGAGTTCACCATGCGCCGCCTGCGCCGGCTGGAGCCGCGCATCGAGGCGATGGTCGAGGAGCACCTGGACCGCATCGAGGCCAAGGGCCCGCCCGCGGACCTGGTCGAGGACTTCGCGCTGCCGATCCCGTCGCTGGTGGTGTGCGAGCTGCTCGGCGTCCCGTACGAGGAGCGCGCCGACTTCGTCAGGATCAGCAAGGACCGGTTCGACCTGTCGGCCGGGCCCGAGGCGTCCCTGCAGGCGATCAACGACGCGATGGCGTACCTGGTGGACCTGGTCGCCCGCGAGCGGCGCGACCCCGGCGAGGGCCTGCTCGGCCAGCTCCTGCGCGAGCACGGCGACGACCTCGACGACCGCACGCTGGCCAGCATGTCCGACGGCCTGCTCACCGGCGGGCACGACACCAGCACCAGCATGCTCGCGCTCGGCGCGCTCTGGCTCATGCGCCACCCCGAGCAGGCCGCCAAGGTGCGCGAGGTGGACGGCTACGTCAACGACGTCGTCGAGGAGCTGCTGCGCTACATGACGGTCGTGCAGGTGGCCTTCCCGCGCTTCGCCCGCGAGGACCTGGAGCTGCACGGCGTGCCGATCAAGAAGGGTGAGATGGTGCTGTGCTCGCTGACCGGCGCCAACCGCGACCCCTCGCTGGGCCCGGACATGGACGAGGTGCGCCCCGGCCGCGAGACCGCCCGCTCGCACCTGGCCTTCGGCCACGGCATCCACCGCTGCATCGGCGCGCCGCTCGCCCAGATGGAGATGCGCATCGCCTTCCCCGCCCTGCTGCGCCGCTTCCCGGACCTGCACGTCTCGGGCGAGGTGCCGTTCAGGGAGCTGGCCATCGTGTACGGGGTCAAGGAGCTACCCGTCGCCTGGTAGAGCGGTTACGTTCACAGTGTGGACGAGCCCGTCATCGATCTGGCCTCGATCAGCGCCGTGGTGTTCGACATCGACGGCGTGGTCACCGACACCGCCCGGGTGCACGCGGCCGCCTGGAAACACGTCTTCGACGCCTTCCTGCGCGGCCGCTGCGAACCGTTCGACATCCGTGACGACTACCTCCGGCACGTCGACGGCCGGCCGCGGCTCGACGGCGTGCGCACCTTCCTCGCCGCGCGCGGCCTGACCGTGCCCGAAGGCGGTCCCGACGACGAGCCGGGCGCGCATACCGTGCACGGGCTCGGCCTGGCCAAGGACCAGCTCTTCCTCGCGCAGGTGGACAAGTACGGCGTGGCCGCCTTCCCCGCCACCGTGGCCCTGCTGCACGAGCTGCGCCACCGGGGCGCCCGCACGGCCGCCGTCTCGGCCAGCCTGCACGGCCGCCGGCTGGTCACCGCCGCGGGTGTGGCCCACCTGTTCGACCTGGTCGTGGACGGCGGCGACGCGGCCCTGATGAACCTGCCGGGCAAGCCGGACCCCGCCCTGTTCCTGGAGGCCGTGCGCCGCCTGGCGCTGCCCGCCGGACGGGCCGCCGTGGTGGACGCGGCGCTGCCGGGCGTCCAGGCGGCCGGCAAGGGCGGCTTCGGGCTGGTCGTGGCGGTCACCCGGGACGGTCCTGGCGACGCCGCCGCGCTGGCCGGGCACGGCGCGCACGTCGTGGTGTCCGATCTGGGCGAGCTCGGCGTGCGCGGCAGGGTCCTACCCTTGAGGGCGTGACGGTGCTGATCGATCCCCCCGACTGGCCGGGGCCGCGCGGCCTGATGTGGTCGCACCTGGTGAGCGACAGCTCGCTGGAGGAGCTCCACGCGTTCGCGGCCCGGCTCGGGGTGCCGGGCCGGGCCTTCGACCGGGACCACTACGACGTCCCCGAGACCGTGCACGCGCGGGCGGTGTCGCTGGGCGCCGAGCCGGTCAGCTCGCGCGAGCTGCTGCGCCGCCTGATCGCCGCCGGTCTGCGCCGCCGCAAGCGCCACGACGCCGGCGCGCCCTAGCCTTCCGCGAGGCGGGCCAGCTCGGCGGTCATGTTGGCGCGGGCGGGCTCCTCCCACAGCTCGCGGGCCCGGTCCGTACGGTAGAGCCGCGGCGCGGCCAGCAGCCGGCGCAGCACCTGCGCGCGGCCCTGCCGGAACAGGTCGTCGGGCACGTGCGCGTACTCGCGGCGGATGTCGGCGGCGTAGGCGTCGTAGCCGGGGCGGCCCAGCACGGCCAGGTCGGCGTCGCACAGCACGGCCCCGTCGCGGTCGCCGGCGGCCACCGTGTCGTGGGCGGCGGTCAGGCGGACCAGCCGGGCGGTCGCGGCGACCCGGCCGGGCGGCACCCCGCAGCGCGGCAGGCGGGCCTGGGCGAGCTGGGCGCTGCGCTCCTCGTCCCAGCCGGGCCTGCCGTCGTAGACGGCGTCGTGGAACCAGGCGGCCAGGCGCACGGCGGCGGGGTCGGCGGCCTCCCCGGCCAGGTCGTCGACGGCGGCCAGCACGGCGGCCAGGTGAGTAAGGGTGTGGTAGCGGCGGTGGGGCTCGGCCCAGCGGGCGATCAGCTCGGCGCCGGCGGCCCGCGCGGCCGGGGAGCCGCCCGCGAGCGCGAGCCATCCGGCGGCGAGCCGGGCCCTCGACGCGGGGTCCGGGCGGTCGTGGATCACGCCTCCACCGTAGTGGCCGGGGCGGTACGTCCCGGCTTTGTGTCCTTGAGTACACCCGGTATTTACCCGGCTGTCCCACCGCTCTGCCTCTCCGTACGGGGACCTGGTTCCCCCCGGAAAGGAGACAGCGACATGGCGACCGGTGAGTTCCAGGTGATGAAGGTTCCGGCCGAGCAGTTGAGCGGCGTGCTGCACGGTCAGGTTGTGGACCCGGGCGCCCAGCCCACGAACGTCGTGAGATGCGGCGAGGGCTGGACCGTTGACGTGAGCTGGGAGGTCGCCGGCGAGCTGGTCGACTGGCTGGCGGGACGGTGGCATGTGGAGATCATCGCCGACCTGCTGGGAGGTGGTGAGACCCGTCATCCCTCGCCTCCCGTGGAGATGACGTTCACCCCTGGCTCGGGACGCTACACCGCGTCGGTCCCGATGCGCGGCCAGCTCGGTCCGGGCACCTATGACCTGGTGGTCAACCTCACCACGACGACGGCCGCCGGCTCCGCGGGGGCGCTCGGCGGCTTCGTCGTGATCAGCAAGATATCGGTGCGGGAATAGCCGGCCGCCGCCCCGGGCCCCTCCCGGGGCGGCGGGCCCGGCAGGGGCTCGGATCGCCCTGCAACCGCACCGCAAGTCACCCGCCCTACGCTCCGGGCGGCGGTCACGGGGAAAGCGGGACCGCCGCCCTGTATCTCACGTCACCGGACGCGCTCTGACCCGGTGAGGATCGACGGTCCCAGGGGGGACCACTGACGGGAGACCTCATGTCCGAAGTGGAACAAGCGCTTGCGCCAGGCGCTCCGATGACGGCGGACGACGTGCTGCGCATCGCCGCCTGCAAGGACAGGAACCCTGCGCTTGAGGCCATGGTCATCGCCCATGGCTACCACCGTGTCGCCGGGGACCTCGCCCAGCACCTGGGCCAGGACGCGACCAACTGGTACTGCTACGCCAAATGGACCTCCAAGGCGGTCGCCGAGAGCCTCGACCTGACGCCGGGCTCGCCCTTCCTGACCGGTTTCGGCGACCGGCTGCACGTGCCCGCGCGCCTGCGCCGCCTGTTCCGCGCCCTGTTGCTGACCCTGCTCGGCCCCAGCTACCAGCTCGGGCTGGCGCTGGCCAACCGGGCGATCTTCCTGGAGACCGCGAGCCTGGCGGCCAACCTGTGGAACGGCACGCCCGACTGCTACGTCAAGGTGAGCCCGGACTCGGAGAACACGCCGATGCCGCCGGAGTTCCTGTCCGGCCTGCTGGAGGAGGCCGACGAGCGCTACCTGCGGGACGCCGCCCTGCTGCTGCGGCAGGCGCGCGCGGCCACCGACCCCGACGAGCGGGCCGAGCTGATGTTCGGGGCGAGCGTGGCGCTGTCGGCCTACGAGCAGAAGCGCGCGCAGAAGGCTCTGGAGCTGGTGCTGTACCGGCCGGTGCGGTGGCTGACCCGGATGTCGTGGCGGTCGTTGCGCTCGCTGGTGACCCGGCGGCCCTACGCCCGCTTCCCGCTGTTCAGCGCCCGGCACGAGGACCAGCCGTGGTTGACGCGCGTGCTGGAGGCCAAGTGGTCCTCGCTGTACACCCGTCACCTGTTCGCGGTGCGCACGCCGCTCAGCGACGTCAGGGTCGGCCGGCCGCTGACCCCGCCGCCGGGCGTGGACATGGCGCTCGCCTGGCGGCCGATCAGGAACGAGAAGGTGCGCAAGCTCGCCGAGGAGTTCATCCCGGACGACGTCGAGCAGGCCACGGCCGGGGTGACCGACTGGGTGTCCTACCCCGACCGCATGCGCTTCATCGTCGGCTACTTCCGCACCTACCAGCGGGTGGGCGCGCTCTACGACCCGCCGTTCGGGCCGGAGCTCACCGCGGCCCTGGAGGCGGAGACGGCCCGCGGCACGCTGCCGGAGCCGGTCGCCGAGACTCCGCGGGCCGACCGGCTGCTCCCCGGGACGCGGCGCAAGACGTACGCCTTCCCCGAGGAGACCGATCCCGACGCCTACGAGATGGCGCGCTTCGACTTCGAGCCCTTCCTGGAGGCGATCCCTCTTGACCGGTCAGGAAACTAGGACTCAGTCCAGGAAGTCCCTGGTGATCTCGCGGTCCTGCAGGAGCCCGCGCAGCCTGGCGAAGCAGCGGGCGCGGGTGGGGCCGATGCTGCCGACCGGCCGGCCCAGCCGGCGGGCGACGTCCACGTAGTGCGGCTCGGAGGTTTCCGTGAGTGCTCGAAACAGCACGCGCTGGGCCGCGGGCAGCTCCTCGACCAGCTCCTCCAGCGTGCCGGCCAGCCAGATCCTGGCCAGTTCCCTGTCCACGTCGTCCGTGCTGCCGAGCGTGTCGAGGTCGGGCGTGCAGATCTCCCGGGTGCGCCTGGTCAGCTTCAGGCACTCGCGGAAGGCGATCGTGGCCAGCCAGCCGGGCATGCGCTGGGGGTCCTCGACGCTCTTGAGGTTCTGCCAGGCCAGCAACCAGGTGGTCTGGAGCACGTCCTGGGCGTCCTCGTGGCCGAGCCGGAAGCGGCGGATCCTCGACCGCAGCATCGGCGTGAACTCCTCGACCAGCCGCTCCCACGCCTGGGCGTCGCCCGCCTGGGCGTCCGACACGAGGGTGGCGGTGTCGCGGCGCTCCAACGTATCCAACTGCATCATCGTCTCCCCGCCGGCCGGGGTCCTCGGGGGTCAACCTCGTTCGACCGGCCCCCCAACGGTGCTCCCGGCGGCCTGCGCGCACTGTCGCGGACGACACAGTGCGGGTGTGGCGCTCGTCACATTCGGGAGATCGCTTACCACTTACTGCCCGATCGGCGTTCGCGTCCTAAAGTTCTTCCATGAGCGCCAGCAGCGGGGCGGTTCCACACGACGTCCAGGCGGTCGCCGCCGTGCTGGCGGAGGTCCCGCTGTTCCGCGTGCTCGGACCGGCCGGGATCACCAGCACCGTGCGCGCCGGGGTGGCGCGCCGATACCGCAACGGGCAGATCATCCTGCACCAGGGCGATCCGGGCGAGTCCCTCTACGTGCTGCTCGACGGGCTGGTGAAGGTCGTCTTCACCACCGAGCACGGCGACGAGATCGTGCTCAACATGCTGGGCCGGGCGGAGACCTTCGGCGAGATGGCGCTGCTGGACGACTCGCCGCGGTCGGCGTCGATCATCGCCGTGCGTCCCTGCTGGATCTTCGCGCTGCCCAGGGCGCGGCTGCTGGAGCTGATGCGCGAGCATCCCGGGCTCGCCGACGAGTTCCTGCGCATGCTCGGGCAGATGGTGCGCAGGCTCACCGGGCAGGCCGCCGACCTGGCCTTCCTCGACCTGGGCGGGCGCCTGGCCAAGCTGCTGCTGCAACTGTCGGTCAAGCGCGGCCAGACCCAGGGCCCGGTCGTGGACATGCCGGGGCTGACCCAGTCGGACCTCGCCGCGCTGATCGGCGCGTCCCGCCCGGCGGTCAACCGGGCCCTGCAGTCGCTCGCCGCCCGCGGCCTCATCGCCATGAAGGGGCGGACCATCACGTTGCTGGACGTCGAGGCGCTGCGCAAACGCGGAGGTCTCTGACCGGATCTGGAGTACGGCGAACATGAACGAGCACGACAACGCCCCCGCCGAGCGCTGGCCGGCGGAACGGTTCCGGCAGTTACGGCAGCAGGCCGACCCGGACATCGACAAGATCGTGGCCGGCTACCTGGAGACCAGGCCAGAAGGGGAGAACGCGCTGTCCCTGCTGCGCGCGGTCGTGGTGGAGCTCGGCCGGGCCAAGCGGGAGGCGCGGGCGCCCTCGGGCGAGACCGGCCCCTCGGCCATCTTCGACGCCATCGACTTCGGCAAGGACCTGCCCGAGTGGGGCGACGACGCCGAGCTGCTGGCCCGCGGCCAGGCCGTCTTCTCCGACTACGGGCTGTACCAGTCGGTCGCGCTGTTCTGCAAGTGCCTGCCCATGGCCTACGTCGAGATCTCCAGCGCCAAGGTGCTGGCCGGCGTGTCCGACCTGGCCACCCACAGCCTCACCCGCCGGGTCGCCGAGACCGGCCAGATGCTGGTGGACGTCATGGGCCTGAAGGCCACCGACAGCCTGACGCCGGGCCGTCCCGGGCACACGACGGCGATCGGGCTGCGCATCCTGCACTCGTTCGTGCGCGCGCTGGCCACCGAGCACTTCGGCGACGACTGGGACACCGCCAGGTTCGGCCCGCCGGTCAACCAGGAGCTGCTGCTGGCCACCATCTTCGACTTCTCGGTCGTCACGTGGGAGGCTCTGGAGAGCATGGGGGTGCGCCTCAGCGACGCCGACAAGGCCGCCCACCTGTACACGTGGAGCGTCTTCGGTCACCTCATGGGCGTCGAGGCGTGCCGCGACCGGCCGCTCACCCTCG
Organism: Nonomuraea sp. NPDC001636; assembly: GCF_040298265.1. NCBI lineage: Bacteria > Bacillati > Actinomycetota > Actinomycetes > Streptosporangiales > Streptosporangiaceae > Nonomuraea > Nonomuraea sp. NPDC001636. The sequence continues at coordinate 127,543 of NZ_JBEOZT010000024.1, read as the reverse complement.
ACGACGTGCCGCCGGTCAGCGAACGGCTCGGCCGCCTGTACGAGTCGAGCGAAGAGGGCCGCAGGCTGATGGCCGTGCTGCTGGCGGAGATGGAGGAGTTCATGCACCTGGGCTGGCGCAAGCTGCCGCGCAGCCTGGTGCACTGGGTCTTCCGCGACGCCCGCCACAACGCCGCCCAGGTCCCGGCGCTGCTCGACGTGCCGCCGCCGGCGTGGTGGTTCAACGCGCTGTTCGCGGCGGCCAGGGCCGGCAACCGCTACGGCCGCCTGATGGGCCCGGTCGACGCGGTGGTGCGCTGGCTGGTGCGCCGGGCGGGCAAGCACATCGTCATCGCCATGATCGACCGCTACTCGGGCGGCCACGCCGCCTTCCAGATCCCCGAGGAGCTGGCCGCCCAGTGGCGCGTCCGGCAGTCGAAGACGGCGCGCCGCACGCGCAGGCTCCGCCACAGCGTCCGCAAGGGCGTGCGGAAGGGCGTGGGCAAGGCGGCCAGGGCCCCCGTGCGGAAGGAGGGACCACCCGCGTGAGCACCCCGCACGAGCCGGGCACGCTGACCACGGCCACCATCCTGTTCACCGACGTGGTCAGCTCCACAGCCCTGCGGATCAGGCTGGGCGAGGAACGCGCGAACGTCGTCTTCCGCCGGCTCTACCAGCTCCTGCACTCGGTGGTGACGGCCAGCGGCTCGACGTTCACCAAGAGCCTGGGCGACGGGCTGATGGCGGTGTTCGGCTCGGCCACGGCCGGGCTCGACGCGGTCATCGCCGTCGAGCAGGCCGTCGCGGCCGAGAACGAGCGGGCGCTGGAGAAGATCTCGATCAGGGCCGCGCTGGCGGCGGGCGACGTGTGCTGGGGCGCCGACGACGTCAGCGGGCTGCCCACGGTCGAGGCGGCCCGCCTGGTCGCGGTGGCCGAGGGCGGCCAGGTGCTCTGCACCGACCTGGTGCGCCGCCTGGCCCAGGGCCGCAGCCGGCACGAGTTCAAAGACCTGGGCCGGCTGCCGGGCAAGGGCCTGCGGGAGCCGATGCACACCTACGAGCTCCACTGGCAGAGCGCCGACAACCAGCACGCCGGCGGGCTGGCGCCCTGGCTGGACAGCGGGCACGTGCTGCCGTTCGTCGGCCGGGACGAGGAGCTGCGGGCGCTGGAGGAGGAGCTGGGGGCGGCCGAGGTCGGCAGCGGGCTGGTGATCCTGCAGGGCGATCCGGGCGTCGGCAAGACCCGGCTGGCCTCGGTCGTGGCGCGGCGGGCGCTCAAGCGGCAGTTCACCGTGCTGGCGGGGCGGTGCACCGATCCGGCGCGGCAGGCGTACGAGCCGATCGCCGGGGCGGTCGAGCGGCTGGCCCGCACCTCGCCGGCGCTGTTGCTGCGGGCCGGGGTCGACCAGCAGTGCGGGCAGCTCGTCCGGCTGGCGCCCTCGCTGGCCGCTCCCCCGCTGTCGCTGGCCGTGCCGCCCGCCACCGAGCCGGTCTCCGAGCGTTACCACCTGATGGCCGCGGCCCGCACGCTCATCGAGCGCCTGGCCACCGTGCGGCCGGTGCTGCTGGTGATCGACGACCTGCAGTGGGCGACGCTGGAGTCGCTGCAGATGCTGCACTCCCTGATGTGGGACGCCGACTCGCTGCCGCTGCTGATCCTGGCCACCTCGCGCCCGGTGCCCGTCGAGTCGGCGATGCCCGAGCTGCACAAGCTGACCGCCGGCGGCCGCCTGGTGCAGGTCTCCTCCTTCGGCATGGACGAGGTCAGCCGGGCCCTGTCGGAGGTGCGCAGCGACGGCGACCCCGAGCTGCTGTACCGGATCACCGGCGGGAACGCGTTCCTGGTCACCGAGGTGGCCAGGGAGCTGGCCGCGGGCGCCGACCTCGACGCGCTGACCGTCCCCGACTCGGTCACCCGCATGGTGCGGGCGCGTCTGGCGCAGCTCCACCCCGACGCCCGCGACCTGGTCAGCCTGCTGGCCGTGGGCGAGCGCATGGAGTCGGCCGCGCTGCGCCTGGGCCTCGGCCTGGACGAGGCGCGCTTCGTGGCCGCCGTCGAGGAGGCCATGGGCGCGGGCCTGGTGACCATGGCCGACGGCGGCCAGTGCCAGTTCTCCCACGAGCTGACCCGTACCGCCCTGTACGCCACGCTGTCGGCCCCCCGCGCCGGGCTGCTGCACGGCCGGGTCGCCGACGCCCTGTGCCAGGCCGACCCGCAGGCCATGGAGTCGCGCCCGTACGTCGTGGCCACCCATCTGCTGGCCGCCGCCGAGCACGGCCGCGACCCGCGCCGGACGGCCGAGGCCGCCGAGGCGGGCGTGCAGGCGGCCCGCCACGCGCTGGCCGGGCTGGCCCACCGCGAGGCGGTCACCTGGTACCAGCGGGTGCTCGGCCTGCTCGCGGACTTCCCCGGCGCCTCCCCGGAACGGCGCGCCGAGCTGCTGATGGACTGCGGCCGGGCGATGTGGCTGGCCGGGCACCCGGAGGCGCGCGAGACCCTGCACCAGGCCGCCGAGCTGGCCAGGGAGTGCGGGCGCGACGACCTGATCGTGGTGGCCGCGCTCGGCGGCGACCGCGGCTTCTCCAGCATCTCCGCCGCCCCCGACCAGCGCCGCATCGCGCTGCTGACCGAGGCGCGCAAGCTGGTCGACTCCACCGATCTCAGCACCCGGGCGCTGCTGGCCGCCCTGCTCGCCTCCGAGCTGATCTGGGCGCCCGACGGCGAGCGGCGCTTCGCGCTGAGCGACGAGGCGGTCGCGCTGGCCCGCAAGTCGGGCGACCCGCGCACGCTGGCCAGCGTGCTCGGCATGCGCAGCCTGACGATCATCCCGGCCGACCCGCTGCACCAGCGCCACCGCGACGGCGACGAGATGCTGGAGGCGGCCCGCCGCACGGGCGACGACCTGGCGCTGTTCCACGCCTACGTGCAGCGCACCCCGCCGGTGCTGGACAGCGGCGACACCGCGCGCGCCGCGACGCTGCTCGACCAGGCCGACGAGCTGGCCCGCCGGCTGGCCCAGCCGCAGCTCAACTGGCTGATCGGCTACTCCAGGGCGGGCCTGACGCTCATGCAGGGCGACCTGGCCCAGGCCGAGACCGAGGCGCTGTCGGCCATGCGGCTCGGCAGCGAGATCGGCCGCCGCCTGGAGGCCGTGGCCATCTACTCCGAGCAGATCTCCGAGATCCGCCGTCTGCAGGGCCGGCTGTGGGAGCTGCGCGACCGGCTGCGGCGCGCCGCCCAGGCGCCCCGGGTCGATCCGGTGCACGCCGTGCTGCGCTACCTGTGCGAGATGGGCGACGAGGAGGCCGGGCCGCTGCTCGACCGCATCCTGGCCGACCGCGGCGGCGTGCCGCCGCGCAACATGGCCCACCGGCCGGCCCTGGACAACCTGGCCGTGGCCGCGGCGCATCTGCGCCGTCCCGAGCTGGCCGAACGGCTGTACGCGTCGCTGGCCGCCGACGGCGAGACGTTCGGCCACGGCACGGTCGCCCACCACTGCGGCCACCACTACCTGGCCCACCTGTGCGTGACGATGGGCGACCCGGCGCGGGCGAGCGAGCACTTCGAGGCCGCCGCCGAGGTGCACGAACGCAGCGGGGTGCCGCTCATGCTGGCCGAGTCGCTGCTCGACTGGGCCGACCTGCTCGACACCGCCGACGTCGGCGGCCCCCGGCCGGCCGCGCTGCGCGAGTGGTGCGCCTCGCTGCTGCCGGGCCGCGGCGCGCTCCTGCTCGACCGCCGGCTGCCCGCGCACCCCGTTTAACCTGCGGCGACATCGGGCAACCCGGCACGGGGGGCGCGATGAAGAGGTACGGGGTGCACGGATGGCCGGGGGATTTCCACCGATCGGGGCGTACGCGTTCCTGTCGGACTGTCACACGGCGGCACTGGTCGCGCCCGACGGGGCGGTGGAGTGGATGTGCGCGCCGCGTTTCGACGGCCCCAGCGTGTTCGCGCGCATCCTCGACCGGCGGCTCGGCGGGGCGTGGGAGTTCGACGTGGCCGGCGCGCGGGTCGAGGAGCGCGGCTACGTCGAGGAGACGCTGGTGCTGCGCACCCGCTGGGTCGGCCGCGACTGCGAGGTCGTGGTGCACGACTTCTTCGCCACGTCGCCGCCGGGGACGGGCGGCAGCGGCGTGGTGCCCGTCCGGCTGCTGGTGCGGTGGGCCAGGTGCGAGCGGGGGCGGGCGGTCGTGCGCTCGCGGGTGCTGGCCAGGCCCGACTACGCCACCCGCGAGGCCCGCTGGACGCCGCGCGACGGCGTGCTGGCCGAGGAGTCCGGCCTGCTGCTGACCGGCATGGCGGAACCGGCGGAAGGGCCGGCGACAGGGCCCATGGCCGAGACCACGCTCGGCGCGGGCGAGTCGTGGGCGGTCGCGCTCGACTACGCGGGTCAGGGGCACGCGCCCGTCCGCGATCCGGAGCGGCTGCTGGCCGGCACCGTGCGGTCGTGGCGGTCGTGGTCGTCGCGGTCGGCCTACGACGGGGTGGGGGCGCGGCAGGTGCGGCACAGCGCGGTCGTGCTGCGCGGGCTGCTGTTCGACGAGAGCGGCGGGCTGCTCGCGGCGCCCACGACGTCGCTGCCGGAGTGGCTCGGCGGGCGGCGCAACTGGGACTACCGCTACGTGTGGCACCGCGACGCCGCGCTCATGGTGCTGGCGCTGCTGCGGCTCGGCCATCGCGAGGAGGCGGGCCGCTACCTGACGTTCCTGCTCGGCCAGTGCGCGATCCACGAGGGCGACCTGCCGCCGGTGTTCGGCGTCGGTGGCGGGCCGGTCGCCGACGAGACCGTCCTCGGCCATCTGGAGGGGTACGCGGGCTCGCGTCCGGTGCGCATCGGCAACGGCGCCGCCGGTCAGCACCAGCTCGACGGCTACGGCCACGTCCTGGACGCGGCCATGGCCTACCACTCCGTGACCGGCGAGCTGACCGGCGGCCCGGTGTTGTGGCGGCTGGTGGAGCGGGCCCGCGAGCGGTGGCGGGAGCCGGACGCCGGCATCTGGGAGGTGCGCGGCGGCGAACGCCACTGGACCTACTCCAAGCTGTACGCCTGGGTCTGCTTCGACCGCGCGGTCCGGCTGGCGGAGGCCACCGGCGAGCCCGGCCTGCCCCTGGCGCAGTGGCGGGCCGAGCGTGCGGCCGTCCGCGCCGAGCTGCTGGAGCGCGGCTACAATGCCGACGTCGGCGCCTTCACCCAGTCCTACGGGTCCGACCAGGCCGACGGCTCGCTGCTGCGGCTGCCGCTGCTCGGCTTCCTGGACGGCGACGACCCCCGCGTGCTCGGCACCCTCGACCACATCCAGGCCCGCCTGGGCGAGGGCGGCGCGCTCGTGCACCGCTACGACCCCGAGACCACCCGCGACGGCGTGGACGGGCCGGAGGGGGCGTTCCTGATGTGCTCGTTCGAGATGGTCTCGGCGCTGGTGCTGGCCGGGCGGACGGCCGAGGCCCGCGACCGGTTCGAGACGCTGTGCGCGCGGGCCGAGCCGCTCGGGCTGTTCGCCGAGGAGATGACCGGCGACGGGCACATGACGGGCAACTATCCGCAGGCGTTCACGCATCTGGCGCTGATCGAGGCGGCGCTCAACCTCGACGCCTCCGGCACCGTCGACGCCCTGCACGACTGGGCCGAACACGGCGGCTGACCCGGCGCCTCCGGGCCCCCGGCGGCGTTCGGGGTGCGGCTGCTAGGGTGCGGCGGGTGAGCGGTCGCGCCGTACTCGTCACGGGAGCGTCCAGGGGCATCGGCAGGGCGGTGGCGACGGCGTTCGCCGCCCAGGGTGACCGGGTCGCGGTCCACCATCGCGACTCGGCGCGGGCGGCCGGGAACGTGCTCGGCGAGCTGGCCGGCTCGGGGCACGTCGTCGTCCAGGCCGATCTGGCCGACCCCGAGGGCGTGCGGCGCCTGGCCGACGAGGCGGCGGCGGCGCTGGGCGGGCTCGACGTCCTGGTCAACAACGCGGGCGTCTACCATCTCCACCCCATCGCCACGACGTCGTACGAGGAGTGGCAGGCCGCCTGGCGCCAGGCGTTCGAGGTGAACCTGATGGGCCCGGCCAACCTGGCCTGGTGCGCCCTGCGCCACATGCGCGCCGGCGGCCGCATCGTCAACGTCAGCTCCCGCGGCGCCTTCCGCGGCGAGCCCGACGCCCCCGGCTACGGGGCCAGCAAGGCGGGCCTGAACGCGATGAGCCAGTCGCTGGCCGTGGCCCTCGCCCCGCACGGCATCGCGGTCGCCGCCGTGGCCCCCGGCTTCGTGGCGACGGACATGACCACCGAGCACCTCAAGCCGCCCGCGGGGGACGCGATCCGCGCGCAGAGCCCGTTCGGCCGGGTCGGGGAGGCCGAGGAGATCGCCGCCGCCGTGCTCTACCTGGCCTCGCCGGCGGCCGAATGGGCCAGCGGCACCGTCCTCGACCTCAACGGCGCCTCCTACCTTCGTTAACGCCCGGAAATATCGGGAAATGCCTCATCTTTCGGCCTGGCCGGGTAGTTTGCCCCACGGACATTCCCGAGGACCGAGAGAGGACGACCGGTTTCGATGAAAACGCGCAAGCACATCGCACGGCTCATCGTCGGCGCGGGCACACTGGCGGCGGTGCTCGCCGTGAGCGGCGGGGTGGCCCACGCCGCCGGACCGTACCCGTACGCGGGGGCGGACGACGTCGGCCGCCGGCTGACGGTGTGTGCGGACGACCTGATGGTCCGCGACTTCGTCGGCACCCTGCACCGGGGCCAGACCTTCACCGTCAAGGGCTTCGACGGCGCCTACAAGGAATGGGTGTACGGCTTCGCCTACGGCAACGTCAACGCCAACGGCTGGGTCGAGAACGGCTGGTTCTGCGACGCCTGACGCATCCCGTACACCCCGGCCCGTGACCAGGAACGCCCTGGCCACGGGCCTTTTTACGGCGCCGGCAGGTACGGCGCGATAGCGCGGCACTACATCCGTCGTCGTAGACGCGGCCGGTATTTGATCCCGCTGGGGTAGCGGCAGATGAGTCCGCCGGTGGGACGCCACGGAGCCCCGGCCGGACGACGATTACCAGACATGAGAACCCGAGTCAGGTACCTCCATGGCGCCGCGTTGCTGGCGACCGGGCTGCTCGCGGGCGCGTTCGGATACGGCGCCGCCAACGTGGTGCCCACGTTCGGCGCCGTGCCGCTGGACGTGCGCCTGACCTTCCACACCACGATGATGAAGGTCAACGAGCCGGTCATGCAGAGCGCGATGGCCCTGGCCATCCTGACCACCTTCGGGCTGGCGCTCGCCGGCCGCGACCTGCCGCGCCGGCTGGCTTCCGGCGCCGGCGCCCTGGCGGTGGCCTCGCTGCTGATCACCGTGTTCGGCAACGTCCCGCTGCACGCGCGGTTCCGCGAGTGGGCCGCCGGCTCCGTGCCGGCCGGTCACGCGGAGGTCTTCCAGCGGTGGGAGCTGTTCCACACCCTGCGCACCCTGACCGCGCTGGCCGCCTTCGTGCTGGTCGTCGTCGCCGCGGTCGCCGTCCGTCCCTCGACCTCGTCCCGTTAGGAGAACCGTCATGTTCCTGCGTATCGCGCTCGCCGCGCAGACCGTCGCCCTGCTGCTGCAGGCCGTCACCGCCGGGCTGCTGCTCAGCTCGCCGGGCGGCCGGGCCGCCCACAGCGCCACCGCGATGGCCGTCGCGGCCACCGTCCTGCTGTACCTGGTCGCCGCGGTGATGACCAGGCAGCGGGCGGTCATCCTGGCCGCCGTCGGCATGCTGGTGGCGACGCTGGTCCAGATGGCGCTGGGCATGGCGCACGTGAAGGGCGTGCACGTGCCGCTCGGCGTGCTGATGTTCGGCGGCAGCATGGTGCAGACCGCGCGGGTCTGGTCCGCCGGCCGCCCCCGGACGACGTCGGCATGACCGGCATGACCAGGCGGCAGGCGCTGCGGCTGCTCGGCGTGGGCGCGGCGCTGGGCGTCTCGGGCGTCTCGGGCTGCTCGCTGCTGACCCGCACGCCGCTGCCCCAGCTGATGACCAGCCAGGCGCCGCTGCCCGCGCCGTACGCCGTGCCGCTCCCGCGGCCCACGGTGGCCAGACCGGCCAGGACGGACGCGGGCGCCGACTACTACGAACTCCTCCAGCGCCCGGCCGAGGTGGAGATCCTGCCCGGCCTGCGCACCCCGGTCTGGGGGTACGACGGGCAGTTCCCCGGCCCCACCATCCGGGCGCGCTCCGGCCGCCGGACCGTCGTGCGGGTCGGCAACCGCCTGCCCGCCCCGACGGTCACCCACCTGCACGGCGGGCACACCCCGCCCGAGTCCGACGGCTTCCCCACCGACCTGGTCCAGCCGGGCGCGCACCGCGACCACGTCTTCCCGCTGGAGCAGCGCGCGGCCACGCTGTGGTACCACGACCACCGCATGGACTACACCGGGCCGCAGGTCTGGCGCGGCCTGGCCGGCTTCTTCATCGTGGACGACGACGAGCAGGACCGGCTGCCGCTCCCGTCGGGCGAGCGGGACGTGCCGCTGCTGATCTGCGACCGCGCCTTCCAGGCCGACGGGACGATGCCCTACCCGGCCAGGCCGGACGGCCCCGGCGCCCGCGAGGCGTTCATGGGTGGCGTGCTGGGGGACGTCATCCTGGTCAACGGCGCGCCCTGGCCGCGGCTCGGCGTGGACCGCGCCCGCCACCGGCTGCGGCTGCTCAACGCCTCCAACGCCCGCACGTACGAGCTGGCCCTGTCGCCCGGCGGCACCCTGACCCAGATCGGCAGCGACGGCGGCCTGCTGGCGGCGCCGCGTCCGCTCCAGCGCATCCGGCTGGCGCCCGGGGAACGCGCGGACGTGATCGTGGACTTCGCCGCCTACCGCGTCGGCGACCACGTCGAGCTGCGCAACCTGCTCGGCGAAGGGCCGCAGGCCCGGGTGATGCGGTTCACCGTCGAGCGCGACGCCCGCGACGACTCGGCGATCCCCAAGGTCCTGTCCACCGTCGAACGCCTCGACCCGGCCTCGGCCGCGGTGACCCGCGACTTCGAGTTCAGCAGCGGCGACCTGCGCGGCCACACCGGCTGGCTGATCAACGGCAAGCCCTTCGACGTGCGCCGCGTCGATGCCCGGCCCAAGCTCGGCCAGGTCGAGATCTGGCGGGTGACCAGCGACGTCGCCCACCCCGTGCACCTGCACCTGGCGCCCTTCCAGGTGCTCTCGGTCGGCGGCGAGCGGCCGGACGGCCCGCCGGAGTGGAAGGACACCGTCGAGCTGCGGGAGGCGCAGACCGTGGAGATCATCACCCGTTTCACCGGCTACCGAGGCCGGTACGTCCTGCACTGCCACAACCTCGAACACGAGGACATGGCCATGATGAGCACCTTCGAGGTGGTCTGACCCCGGGCCGCTCGCCCGGTCGCGCTAGCGGGGGTTGCGGGCGCGCCAGGCGACGTAGTCGGCGACCGCTCCGGCCAGGTCGAAGGCCGGCTCGAAGCCGGTGTCGCGGGTGAGCCGGGCGATGTCGAGGCAGGGATCGTCCCCGTCAGCGCCGGACCGTCCGGGCAGGAGGACGGGCCGGGAGCCGGGGACGGCCGCCCGTACGGCGCCGGCGAGGTCGCGGTTGGTGAACGGCCGGCCGCTGGAGACGTTGTAGACGGTGTGCGGCAGGGCTCGCGCGGTCATCAGCAGGGCGATGGCGCGCCCGGCGTCAGGCGCGTAGCAGGTGTCGCCGCCGTCGCCGGCGTGCAGCGGCGGCGGCCGCTCGCCGCGCAGGGCGGCGCCGACGTACGGCGGGATGTGGTTGAACGGCGACTCCGGGTCCATCAGCGGCCCCCAGACGCTGCCGATCCTGAGCACGACCGGCTGGACCCCGCTGCCCTGGAGGCCGTGCGTGGTCAGGGGCTCGACGGCCTTCTTCAGGGCGACGATCGGGTGCGGCAGGTCCGCGGCGGGCAGCGCCAGCTTCTCGTGCCACCGGGTCTCCGGCCGTCCGGCGTAGACGCCGAGGCTGCTCGCGACGGCGAACCTGCGCACGCCCCTGGCCCGCGCCACCTCCAGCGCGTTGAGCAGGCCGGTGGTGTCCGCGCGGAAGAAGTCCACCGGGTCCGCGCCGGGGATGCCGCCGGCCAAGTGGACGATGTCGCCGACGTCGTGGCGGGCGGCCAGGGCCAGGAAGGCGTCCCGGTCGGTGACGTCCAGCGGCTCCACGGCGACCCGGCCGGCCAGGAACGAGGGGACCTCGGCCCGGCGGTGCGCGGTGACGACGACCCGGCGTCCGAGGTCGGCGAGCGCGCGGGCGGTGTGCGCGCCGATCATGCCGAGCCCTCCGGTGACGAGGATCACCGGGCCACCTCGTAGCGCAGGTGGGTCACGCCCGGCGCGGGCACGGCCTCGACCAGGCGCAGGCGTACGTGCTCCGGCAGCTCACCGAAGAACGGCCGGCCGCCGCCGAGCAGGACGGGCACCTGGTGCAGGACCACCTCGTCGACCAGGCCCGCCCGCAGCGCCTCGGTGACCACGCCGCCGCCCATGAGGCCGACGTCCTTGCCGCCGGCGGCCTGGCGGGCGGCGGCGATCGCGTCGTGGACGCCGGTGGTGACCAGCCTCTGGCGGTCGGTGATCTCCGGCGCCGGGCGGTGGCTCAGGACGACCAGCCGGGCGCCCGGGTGGGGGCTGCCGCCGCCGAAGTGGTCGGAGTCGTCGTAGGTGCGGCGGCCGGCGACGATCGCGCCGACGCGGGCGGCCAGGGCGTCGAAGAGCCGGGAGCTGGGCGCGCTCAGCTTGAACCCGCCGAAGACCTGGCTGGGGGTGTCGCCGTCGAAGTACCAGTCGAACAGCATGGACGCGTCGCCGAGGCCGCGCCCGGCGCCGGGGTCGCGGCCGGTGATGAAGCCGTCGACCGACACCGCGTGGGCGCTGATGACCTTGCTCATCGGAGTGTTCCCTTCCGGAGTTTCGTGCCTGGGTCGGATATCCCGGGAGGGAATCCGAGGGAGTCGTGGAATCGCCGTCGCCGGAAAGTCTCCGCCGCGCCGCCGTCCGACCGGCAGATGCGGAAGTGGACGATCGGCGATGACGAACGTCATCGCCGATCGGGGGCACCCGGTCCGTACCGGGAGAACCCGCCCACGCGGTCACTCCCCCGCCAGCACCTCCGCGCCGAACTTCACGAAATAGGCGGCGGTCTCGGCGTCGGCCGGGTAGTACGACTCGATCGAGATCTCGTCTAGCGTGATGTCCATCGGGGTGCCGAAGGTGGTGGTGGTCGAGAACAGCCGCAGTTCGGCGTCGCCGAACCGGAAGATCATCGGGACGGTGACCTCCGACCCGGCCGACCGGCCCGCCTCCTCGAAGCCCGGCGCGAGCAGCTCCTCGTAGATCGCCTGCAGCTCGGCGTCGGGGGCGACGGCGAGCTGACGTGAGATCCGGGCCCGGAGCACCGCGCGCACCTCGGGCAGGTTGACGATCCGGGGAGCGAGCCCGCCGCGCTCCAGCCCCAGCCGGACGATGTTGACCGGCGCACGCAGCAGGTCGGGCGCGACGTCCACGAGGAACGGGTCGATGGCGCGGTTGCTCATCACGATGTTCCACCGGCGGTCGAGGACCACCGCCGGGTACGGCTCGTGGGCGCGCAGCACCCGCGCGATCGCCTCCCCGGCCGTCGACAGCGCGTCCCCGGTGAGCGGCTGCTCGGCGTACCGGGGGGCGAAACCGGCGGCGAGCAGCAGCCGGTTTCGCTCCCGCAGCGGTACGTCGAGCTGGCCGGCCAGCCGCAGGATCATCTCGGCGCTCGGGTTGGACTTGCCGGTCTCCACCAGGCTCACGTGCCGGGCCGAGACGCCGGCGGCGATCGCGAGATCGAGCTGGCTGAGCCGCCGGCGGTGCCGCCATTGCCGCAACATGTCCCCGACAGTCCGCATGGCCGCCGAGACTACTGGACGTCGGCCATGAAATCCCTTTTCATCGACATCCCCGGCAGGGCTGGCCAGAGTGTCCCCATGACGACCGACAACAAGGCAATCGTGCAGCGCGCGCTGACGGAACTGATCGGGACGGGCGACGTCGACGCGCTCGCGCCCCTGCTGAGCGACGACTTCCGCCACCACCGGCCCGGTTCGGCGGCCTCGACCAAGACGGAATGGCTCGGCGCCGTGCGTGCCGCGCTCGTCCCGCTGGCCGGCATGCGCGTGGAGATCGACCACGTGCTGGCCGACGGCGACCACGTCGTGATGCACTCGCGCCGCCAGGCGCCGGACGGCGGCCCGGAGATCGTGGTCGTGGACATCTGGCGCCTGGACGGCGGCCGCATCGCCGAGGCGTGGGAGATCATCGAACCGCTGTCCCAGGCCGCCGCCAACCTGACCTGGTGGGACCCGCCCGCCCGCTGACGTGTCGCCTTCAATGGCTCCTGGTCCTGCTGCCGCTTCTCCTCGACGGCCGGTGAGGCGGGCGCGCTAGCCCTCAAGCCGCATGAGCTGCCACTGCGCGAACGAGCTGACCTCCTCGTCCTGCACCCTGGCGGCAAGACGCAGCAGCGCCGCGTCGTCCTCGGCCATGCGCGTCGCGATCGCCGCGGCGAACAGGCGGGCCACCGGGTCGTCGCCCTCCAGCGCGGCGACGACCTCGCCCGGGTCGGGGTCCTCGGTGTCGGCGGCGACCAGCCCGGCCGCGAGCCGTCCGACCTCGGGGTCGGCCAGCCGGGACAGCCCCGCCATGAGCTGTTCGGTCGAGGCCATCGCCAGGAAGTGCAGGACCTTCCACCGGATGGCGGTGTCGGAGGTCCGGCTCAGGGCGAGGGTCTGGGCGATGACGCCGGCGTGCCGCTCGTCCGCGGCGAGCAGCACGAACTCGACGGCGAAGAACCGCACCTGGGTCCGCGGATGGGCCAGCAGGGCGGGGACCTCGTCCAGCAGCGGCTCGGCCGGCTCACCCAGCTCCGACAGCAGCCAGGCGCCGGTCTGCACGGCGTCGTCGTCGCCGCTGCGCAGCAGGACGCGCAGGTTCTCGACGGGATAACCGTCGAACAGCTCGTTGAGCAGGTCGTTGGCGGCCTGGCCGCGGGCCTCGTCGTCGGCGGGGCGGGCGAGGATGCGCGCCATCAGGTCGTCGCCCGTCTGTGTCTGCATGTGGTGCTATTTCCCCTCGTTGGCCTTGCGCTCAAGGTCGCTCAGGAGCTTCTGCTCCTGCTCCAGCCGGGCGGCGTGCCCGGAGTCCTTGCCGAGCTTGGCCTCGTTCATCTTCCGGGTGAGGATGCTGTCCTTGACCTCGGCCGCCGCCTGCCTGGCCTGCTCGGGTGTCATCTTGCTGACGTCGTTGCTGTTGGGCAACCTGCCGTGCATCCGCTGCGCGCTGGGGTCGAAGCTCGCCGAGGCGTTCGGGTCGTAGCCGCCGCCCTTCCCGCCCTTCCCGCCCTTCCCGCCCTTGCCGCCGCCCCTGCGCCGCATCTGGAGCATGCCGTCGCGGGCGTGCGGCCGCTTCTCCATCTCCTTCATGATGCGGCGCATGGTCTCGGTCACCCGGCCGCTCAGCACCGGGGCCAGGCCCCTGGCAGTGCCCTCGGCGCCTTCGAGCGCCACCTTGCCCACGGCGTGGCGGGTCATCTGCATGCGGGCGAGGGCGATCATGCCGCCCGCGGCGCCGCCGAACAGCAGCGCCTGGGTGGCGGCGGTCAGTCCGTACGCGGCCTGCGTGCCCACGGCCAGCTTGACCGCGCTGACCACGTTCGCGGTGCCGTCGAGGACGGCCGGCGCGACCTTCGCCGCCGAGGCGGCCTGGGAGATGTGGCCGCCGCCGTCGCCGACCTGGTTCCAGTGGCCGGCCAGGTGCGTGGCCGAGTCGCCCTGGTAGGACTGCCCCGCGTTGCGGACCGACTCGTCGGCCGCCGCGCCCTGGGCCGACGACGCGGCGAGGACGACCCGCCAGTCGTCGGCCTCAAGACGCCACTCGTCCTCGTTGTCGTTCGGCCAGGGAAAACCGATGAGGTTGAGGAATCCCGCCACGTGCGGGTCGAGCGTCACCGCCATGCGGGGCTCTCGAAGCTCTCGACGGTGGCGCTCTCCGCCGCCCGGGTGTTCCGCGCCACCATGCGCAGCCCTTCGCCGGTCTCGGCGATCTGCCCGCCGATCCCGGTCAGCGCGTCGAGCGAGGTCTGCAGGCATTCGTTGTAGGTGGCGATGATGGTGGCGAACAGCCCCTCGCCGCCGAAGGTCCGGGCGCCGCTCCCCCGCTGCCGCAGCCGCGTCACCGCGGCGTCGTAGTTCGCCCCATGGCCGGTGACGTACGCGCCGTCACGACCCACCGCCCCCGCGGCGATCTCAAATCCCGTCATGCCCAGAAAGCATATCCAGTCAATTCCGGCACAGACGTTTACCTCTACACTGAACGTTCACGTGACTGACCGCCGGGGGTTCGACATGCGTTCACCTGCTCCTGAGGACGACGCCGAGTACCTGCACCAGTACGTCGCCCAGAGCCGCCGCGCCATCCGGGCGCTGCACGACGCGCGGGCGTCCATCGGCCGGGTGGAGGGCCGCGCGGAGAGCGACGACGGGCTGGTCGAGGCGTCCGCCGACGGCCACGGCGTCCTCACCCGCCTGCGCATCGACCCGCGGGCGCTGCGCCTGGACGCGGCCGCGCTCGGCAGGAGGACCGCCGAGGTGCTGCGGGCCGCGCAGGACGACGCCGCGCGGCAGGCGCGGGAGATCGCCGACGGGGTCCGGGACGCCACCGCCGCCGTGCCCGCGCCTCTGGACGAGACCTTCGTACGCGCGCGGGTCGAGCAGGCGATCAACGACCTTTACTAGGAGGCGAAGCGTGTTCGGGCCGGAGATCGACCCCGCCAACATCAGCGAACGCGAGCTGGACGAGGCCGCCCGCCGGGGCGAGCGCATGCTGGCCTGGCTGGAGTCGGCGCAGGAGGAGTTGCGGGCCGTCATCGGCACCGGCGAGGGGCCGTCGGGCCACGTGCAGGTGACCGTCGACGCCGACGGACGCGTCCTCGACGTCCGCTACGACCAGCGCGCCCTGCGGCTGGGCGGCCAGGACCTGGCCGAGGAGACGCTCGCGGCGGTACGGGCGGCGTCCGCCGACGTTCAGCGGCGCACCCACGACCTCATGCGCGAGGCCGTCCCCGGCTACGACCCCGACCGCACCCAGGCCGAGCTGGAACGGCTGCTCGGCGCCGACTGGGCGTGACCTTCCCGGGCGCGCCAGGGAAGGTCACTGAGCGGCCGCCCGGCCCCCGGCGCGCGAGCGCCAGAGCAGCCACACGAAGTACGGCGTGCCGAGCAGCGAGGTGACCAGCCCGGCCGGCACCTGGGCGGGCGCGATCACCGTCCGGCCCAGCGTGTCGGCCAGGCTGACCAGCACCGCCCCGAGCACCGCCGCCGCGGGCAGGAGCCGCACGTGCCTGCCGCCGACGAGCGCGCGGGCGGCGTGCGGGGCGACGAGCCCGACGAACCCCACCACGCCGACGGCCGAGACCGCGGTGGAGGTGACGAGCACGGCGCCGCCCAGCGCGAGCAGCCGCACGGGTTCCAGCGGCACCCCGAGCACCCGGGGCGTGTCCTCGTCGAGCGCGAGCAGGTCGAGGTCGCGCCGCAGCCACAGCGCGAGCGGCAGGAAGAGCGCGAGCGCCACGGCGACCGGCAGCAGCTGGGCCGGGACCCGCCCGTAGGTGGAGCCGGAGAGCCAGGTGAGCGCCTTGGCGGTGTTCCACGGGTCGGACTTGACGATGATCAGCACGGTGACCGCGTTGAACAGCGCGTGCGCGCCGACGCCCATGAGCACGAGCCGGTCGGAGCTGAGCCCGCCGCGCCAGGCCAGCAGGTGGACCAGGGCGAAGGCGGCGAGCGCGCCGACCCCGGCCGCGCCGGACACCGCGGCGATCCCGGCCATGGGCACGAGGGTGAGCGTCGCGACGGCCGCCGCGCCGGCGCCCGCGGTGATGCCGAGCACGCCCGGCTCGGCCAGCGGGTTGCGGGAGACGGCCTGGACGGCCGCGCCGGACACGGCGAGCGCCGCACCGGCCAGGACCGCCGCGGCGACGCGCGGCCAGCGCTGGTCGAGCACGTACGTCAGCGCCCTGCCGGTCCTGCCCCGCAGCCAGTTGGCGACGTCGCCGAGCAGCAACCAGGTGTCGCCGCCGAGCAGGCCCAGCACGGCGGCGACGACCAGCAGCGCCGTACCGGACAGCAGGAGCACCGCGAAGGCGGCGCGGCCGGGGCCGGCGGTGCGGACGGTCGGCGGCCGCCGGGCCGGGCCGGCGTCGCGGTGCCGGCGGGCCAGCCACATGAGCACGCCCGCGCCCAGCATCGCGGTCACCACGCCCGGCGGCACGTCCACCCCCGCCTGCGCGCCGAGCACGAACCGCAGCGCGATGTCGGCGGCCAGCAGGACGACCACCCCGGCCAGCGCCGAGAGCGGCACCAGGACGCGATGCCGGCTCAGCCCCGGCAGCCGCCGCGCCAGCAGGCGGACGACGACCGGCGCGCACAGCCCGACGAAGCCCACGGGCCCGGCCACGGTGACCGCGGCGGCCGAGAGCAGGACGGCGAGCACGACGACGGTCAGCCGCAGCCGCCGGACGTCGACGCCCAGCACCGAGGCGGTGTCGTCGCCCAGGCCGAGGATGTCCAGGCGGGAGCCGAGGGCGACGGCCGCCCCGACCGCCACCACGATCACCGGGGCCATCTGGGTGACGCCGCCGAGGTCGCTCTGCACCAGCGAGCCGCTGCCCCAGGCGAACAGGCCGGTGTTCTCCTCCTGGAAGAGGATCATGAGCAGGGTGGTCACCGACTGCAGGGCCAGCGCGGTCGCGGAGCCGGCCAGGATCAGCCGGGTGGTGCCGGTCCTGCCGCCCGCCGACAGGGCGAGCACCAGGGCGGCCGCGGCCAGGCCGCCGAGGAAGGACAGGCCGCCGGACAGGAAGGCCGGCAGGCTCAGCCCGAAGGTGGCGGCCAGCACGACCGCCAGGTACGCGCCGTTGCTGACGGCGAGGGTGTCGGGCGAGGCCAGCGGGTTGCGCGCGACCGACTGCAGCAGCGCGCCCGCCGCGCCGAGCGCGACGCCGACGCTGACCGCCGCCAGCAGCCGCGGCAGCCGGGAGGCGACCAGCACGTTCATCGCCTGCTCGTCGAGGGCGAACAGGTCGGTGTCGGAGGTGCCCTGCGTCAGGTGCAGCGCGGCGAGGGCCGCGATGACGGCCAGGGTGACGAGGAAGGCCCCCGCGACGCCGAGCCTGCGCGGCGGCGCCGCGGGGGCCTCGACTGCGGTGATCACCCGGCGTAGGCCTTCACCAGGGCGTCGGCGTACTGCCGGCACGACAGGGGGCCGCCGAAGGTCCAGATGCCGTCGGGCAGTCTGGTGATCTGGTTCCGCCTGACGAAGCTCAGCGACTTCCACAGGGAGTTGCCCGCCAGGCCGGCGAAGACGTCCACGCCGTCGGAGGCGTTGTAGAAGAAGCGCAGGTTCTCGTCCTTGACCGCGGTCATGCCCTCGACGTCGGTGCTGCCGAGACCCCACTGCGCGTCGACCCGGCCGGTCCAGGCGTTGGCGAGGCCGAGCCGCTCGGCCACGTCGGAGACTAGGGAGCCCTTGCCGAACGGACGGATGGAGATCTTGCTGCCGTCCTTCCAGCCGTCGGCCATCATGAACTTCTGCCCGGCCGAGCCGGAGGCGGCGATCCTGGCTTTGCCATCGGCCATGGCGGCGTCGAAGTCGGCCATCACCTTGGTGGCCTGCTCCGTCCTGCCGACGGCGGTGGCGAGCAGGGTGAGGTCGGCGCGCATGCGGGTGAGGTTCGCGGCGGCGTCGCTGCCCTTGGCGACGATGACCGGGGCGATCTTCTCCAGCTGGCCGATGAGGGCGGAGTCGTCGGACTCCATGACGACGAGGTCCGGCTCAAGGGCGGCGATGGAGTCGACGCTGGGCTCCTGGCGGGTGCCGACGTCCTTGACGGAGGCGTCGAGCGGGGCCGCGGTGACCCAGGTGCCGTAGCCCTTGACGTCGGCCGCGCCGACCGGCTGGACCCCGAGTGCGACCAGCATCTCGACCTCCCCCCATTCCAGGCCGACGACGCGGGTCGCGGGGCGGTCGAGGGTGACCTGCTTGCCGCGGGCGTCGGTCACGGTGATCGGGGCCGCAGCGCCCGCCGACGGCTCCCGGGCCGCGGGGGCGGCGGGGGGCTCCGTCGTGCCGCAGGCGGTCAGCAGCAGCATGGCGGCCATGACCGCCGGGAGGGAACGCATGGGGATCTTTCAGCCTTTCGTCGCCAGGTGGCGGCCCAGCGGCCTGGTGCGGACCAGTCCGGTGAGCGGATCGATCGTGGCCTCGACGCGGATGCCGTAGGCCGCGGTGAGCAGGTCCTCGGTGAGCACCTCGGACGGCGCGCCGTCGGCGCGGACCCGGCCGCCCTGGAGCAGCACGACCCGGTCGGCGATCTCGGCGGCCTGGTTGAGGTCGTGCAGGACGACGCCGACGGCCACACCGTGCCGGTCGGCCAGGTCGCGCACGAGTTCGAGCAGCTCGACCTGGTAGCGCAGGTCGAGGAAGGTGGTGGGCTCGTCGAGCAGGAGCACGCCGGCGTCCTGGGCCAGGCAGGTGGCCAGCCACACGCGCTGCATCTCGCCGCCGGACAGCTCGTCCACGGCGCGTCCGGCCATCGCGCGCACGCCGGTCAGCTCCATGGCGTGCTCGACCGCCGCCTCGCCGCCGGGGTCGCCCGCGCGCCAGCGGCCGCGGTGGGGGTGGCGGCCGTAGCCGACCACGTCCTTGACGCGGACGCCGGTCGGGGTGGGACGGCTCTGCGCCAGCAGCGTCACCCGGCGGGCGAAGTCGCGGGCGGACAGGGCCAGGGCGTCGGCGCCGCCGGCCAGCCGGACCTCGCCGGAGTCGGGGCGGTGCAGCCGGGCCAGGGCGCGCAGCAGGGTGGACTTGCCGCTGCCGTTCGGCCCGACCAGGGCGGTGACGGCGCCGGTGGCCAGGCTGATGCAGGCCCCGTCGACGACGGGACGGCCCGCGTAGCCCAGACACAGGTCAGTGCCGGTGAGCGCGGGGCCGGAGGGGCCCGGGAGCAGGGGGTCGGTCGTCATGGCGGGCTCAGGCGTCCTCGGAGCGGCCCTGACGCCAGTAGCCCATGAAGGCCACGGCCTTGCGGTCCATGCCGCGCTCGGAGACCAGGTGCCGGCGCAGCCGCTTGATCACGGCCGCCTCGCCGGCCAGCCAGGCGTAGCAGTGGCCGTCGCCGGTCTCGGGGATCTCCCACAGGATCTCGGCGTCGACGTCGATCTCCTCGGGCTCGGCGCCCGCCGCGCCCGAGGGGAGGAGCCTGGCGGCGGCCTCCGCGACGGCGGGCTCCAGGCGGGCGCCCCATGGGGCGTCGCCGCGGGCGAGCCAGGTGACCCGCACCCCCGGCGCGCCGGCGACCGGGAGGAAGTCCTCCTCGTGCGGCACCTCCAGCAGGGCCTCGCCGGTGACATGGGCGGGCAGGCGCTCCAGGATGCCGACGATCGCCGGGACGGCGGTCTCGTCACCGGCGAGCAGCACGGTGCCGAAGCCGGCGGGCGGCCGGAACTCCAGGCCGCCGTGGAAGCCGTCGTAGCGGCCGTTCGGGCCGAAGATCGCCGCCGCCGAGCCCGGCTCGCAGGCGGCGATCCAGCGGGCGGCCGGCCCGGCGGGCCCGGCGCAGTCGTCGTGCAGGACGACGTCGATGTCGACCTCGGCTGCCTCCGGGCGGACCGCGCGGACGGTGTAGGTGCGCAGCGGGTTGCGCTCGTCGCCCTGGGCGTACCACTGCTTGAACCAGTCGGCTCCGCGCGGGAAGCGCGTGACGCCCGCGCCCGGGGTCGGCAGGACCAGCTTGACGCGCTGGTCGTACCCGTTGTCCGCGAACTCGTGCAGGTCATCCCCGGTGAAGGTGACGCGGAGGAACGACGGGCTCAGCCGCCGCAGGCCCTGAACCCGGACGTCGAAGGCACGAAAAGGGTCAACCACCACAGAGCTCCTTAGTTAGGTTAGGCTAACCTACATTGAATCCTCCGATCAGGAAACCCGCCTCCGAGAGCCGTCGCCTTTACAACGTAGATCACAATCAGCGTGGAAAATTATCGCCGGAGTTGTCGGATCCGGGCCGCGTCGTTCGTAGCCAGGGTGAACAGTCGCCCACGAGGGGCTGTCACGACCAGCACGACCGAGGGAGACGCCGACCGATGCAGCACCACCCGCAGGCCAGGATCCACCGCATGTTCGAGCTCATCGAGCCGATCGCCACCGCCACCTTCTCCGAGGTGGCCAACGAGGCGTTCCTGGCCGTCGGCATGCGCAACTACTGGGACGGCTACTTCGCCGGCCGCGCCGCACCGCTGGGCCTGGCGCCGGCCGAGGTGGTCCACGCGGTCTTCTACAACTTCGCCGACGGCGAGGTGGCCCGCCACATCCCCTGGGTGTGGGGGAAGATCACCCCGCAGGAGGCGATCACCGTGCGCGAACAGGGCAGCACCGCCGCCCTGCGGCAGATGATCGGAGAGCTCGCCGGCTCCCCCGGTCTGGCGCGGGCCGCCGACCTCGCCACCCGCGCGGCGCTCAGCGCCCCGGCCGAGGGCCGGCCCCTGTACGCCGGGCTGCGCGCGCTCGACGTGCCCGAGGAGCCGGTGGCCAGGCTCTGGCACGCGGCGACGCTGCTGCGGGAGCACCGCGGCGACGGCCACAACGCCGCCCTTGTCGCCCACGGCATCGGCGGCACCGAGGCCCACGTCCTCATGGCCGTCTCCCTCGGGATGCGGGCGGAGGAGTTCGGCCGGATCCACCACCTGCCCAAGGCCCGGCTGGCCGCCGTGGTCGACGGGCTGCGCGACCGCGGCCTCGTGGACGCCGCCGGCGGGTTCACCGACGCGGGCCGCGAGACCAAGCGGCGGATCGAGGCGCTCACCGACGAACTGGCCGCGCCGGCGTACGACGTGCTCAGCGCGGACGAGCTCGACGAGCTGGCCGCGGAGCTCGAACCGATCGCCGCCGCGGCGTCGGCGTCCGACCACTGAAAGGACCGGGCCATGACCAGCTCTGCGGACTACCGGACGACCATGCGGGTGAACGCCGCTCCCGACGCCCTCTTCGACGCGCTCACCACCGTCACCGGGCTCGCGGCATGGTGGAACCCGGCGACCGGGTCCGGCACGACCGGCGGCGAGCTCCGGTTCCTTATGAACGCCCCCGAGCCGCTCGTGATCCACGTCGAGGAGGCGACCCGGCCGGCGTCGGTGCGCTGGACCGTCGTCGCCTGCCCCTTCCTGCCCGACTGGATCGGCACACGGCCCACGTTCACCGTCACCCCGGCCGACGGCGGCACGTCCGAGCTCGTCTTCCGCCACCGGGGCCTGAGCCGGGACCTGGACTGCTTCGGCATGTGCAGCCGCAGCTGGCGGCACTACATGACGAGTCTGCGCGACTACCTGGAGGCCGGGGGCGGAAGCCCGTTCGGCAGCCCCGCGGACCGGGCGCGCCGGCGAGCGCAGGCGGCCGGCCCGGCCTCAGGGGTTCTGGAAGGCCACTTCCGGGTCGGCGGCGGACGGGCCGTCCAGCAGGGGCTGCTGCTCGCCGCGGAGGTGCCGGCCGAAGAAGGCGCCGACGTACGACGTGGTGATCTCGCCTGACCGCTTGCCCGACAGGGGCGCGGCAGGGTCGACGATCCCGCCCTGGGCGCCCAGGATGGGCAGGTCGATGAAGGTGAAGTGGCCGGAGTCGGCCACGGTGAGCCAGCGCTTCCAGCCGTCCAGGCGGGGCCAGTCCCGGGTCCAGGTGGTGTCGGCGGCGCCGGGTGAGTGCTGGACCTTGGTGCCGAGCATGAGGAACGGCCGCCCGCCGAGGCCGGAGACCGCGACCGGGGCGAAGAACGAGCCGTCCAGGTTCACCCCGGCGCGGACCCGCCGGTCGGCGGCCATGACACTGGCCGCCGCGTTGCCGCCGAGCGAGTGCCCCGCGGCGCCGATCCGGCGCGGGTCGATCATCTGCCAGTGCCGCCAGGCGGGCGCGGACCGTGCGGGGCGGGTCAGCCGGTCGATCACGAAGGACAGGTCGGCTGCCCGGCCGACCGCGGCCTTGGCCATCAGCGCCTTCTCCGCCTCGTCGGAGGGGGCGCTCTCCACCGTCTCGCACGCGACGCAGGTCAGGGTACGGCCGCCGGGGAAGGTCGTGCCGAACGACTCGTAGGCGTGATCGACGAGGGCGACGACGTACCCCTTGGAGGCGAGGTCCTCGGCGAGCGTGGTCAGGGTGGCCCGGTTGAGGGTGAACCCCGGGGAGAGCACCACGAGGGGGTGCCGGCCGCCGACGGGACGGGCGTTCAGGTGGGCGTTGGTGGTGACGTCGGCGAGCTGCTCGGGCTTGAAGACGGTGTCGAGCCGCTGCCCCTTGAGGAGCAGCCGGGCCTCGTCCACGGTCATGTAGGGCGCGGCGCTCCCGCCGGTGCGCGCCGGGAAGTACACCGAGACCATCAGCTCGCGCGCGGCTGCCGGCACCCACGGGTCGCGGCGGTCGGCGTCGACGAGATGCAGGGTGTCGCGGCCCACTTCGTACTGGCCGGTGGGCTGCGGGATCGCGACGCGCACGTCGGAGGCGCCCGCGGTGGAGACAGCGGCGGCGGCGGGCGCCGCCGCCGCGGCCGCCGCCGGGAGGGCCAGGGTCAGGGCGAGGAGGAGGGGGGCGGGGTTACGGCGAGTTCTGATCATGCACAGAACTGTAGAAATGACGCCACCACCCCCCACATGCCCGAAAGGCAGGCGCGGACCCTTACTTTTGTCAGGGGTCAGGACATTTTTGTCAGGGGTCAGACCGAGCGGGCCGGTCACCCGGCTTGGAGCGGGCCGTGCGCCTCGATCGAGAGGTCCTGCCAGTCGGCCCAGGTCTTGAGCCGGTCGGCGTAGGCCTGCTGGATCAGCGGGTGGAAGCCCTTGCCGAACAGCACCCGCAGCGGCGGGCCGGCCGAGTCGACGAGCTTCAGGAGCGCCTGCGCCGCGGCGGCCGGGTCTCCCGCGGGCATCTTCCCCGCCATCGCACCGAGGCGCTCGCGGAGACCGTCGTAGGCCGGGTCGGTCGTGGCCATGTGGCCGTTGGCGAGCGGGTCGGGGTTGTTGCCGTTCCGGGTGGCGAAGCCGCCGGGCTCGACGATGGTCACCTTGACGCCGAACTCGGCGACCTCGCCGGCGAGCGCCTCGTTCAGGCCCTCCAGGGCCCACTTGGAGGCGTGGTAGGCGCCGCCGAGCGGCATGGCGATGACCCCGGCGGCCGAGGACAGCTGGATGATGTGCCCCGAGCGCTGCTCGCGCAGGTACGGCAGCGCGGCCTGGACCACCCACACCGCGCCGAACAGGTTGGTCTCCAGCTGGTCGCGCAGGTCCTGCTCGGTCAGCTCCTCGACCGCGCCGATCTGGGCGTAGCCGGCGTTGTTCACGATGACGTCGAGCCGGCCGAAGTGCTCCTTCGCCCGCCGCACGCTCTCGAAGACCGCGGCCCTGTCGGTCACGTCCGTCTCCAGCGGGAGCACCGCGTCGCCATGGACGTCGACCAGTTCCTTCAGGCTCGCGGTGCTCCGGGCGGTGGCGGCGACCCGGTCACCGCGCGACAGGGCGGCCGTCACGAAGTGGCGGCCCAGGCCGCGGGACGAGCCGGTGACGAACCAGACCTTCTGCATGCTGTGCTCCTTTCAGCTGTTACACCCCCTGGACGAGACAGCCCCGCACGGATGTGAGCTCAGCCGAGTGTGACCTGCGACACTTTGTCGCCTTTGTCCGGCCGTGGTGATACCAATGGTCGGCGTGACCCGCACCGAGGAGTTCCAGGAGCTACGGCCGCTGCTGTTCGCGATCGCCTACCGGATCCTGGGCAGCGTGAGCGAAGCCGAGGACGCCGTCCAGGAGACCTGGCTGCGCTACGAGGGCGCCGCGGCCCGGCCCGAGTCGCCCAAGGCGTTCCTGTCGGCGACGGTGACCCGGATCTCTATCGACGTGCTGCGCTCGGCCCGCGTCCGGCGCGAGACCTACGTCGGGCCGTGGTTCCCCGAACCGCTGCTGACCGACCCCTACCAGGACCCGGAGCGGTCGGCGGAGCTGGCCGACTCGGTGTCGATGGCGGCGCTGATCCTGCTGGAGCGGCTGAGCCCGCTGGAGCGCGCGGTCTTCGTGCTGCGCGAGGTGTTCGCCTTCAGCTACCGGGAGATCGCCGCCGCCGTGGAGCGGTCGGAGGCGGCCTGCCGCCAGCTCGCGGTGCAGGCGCGCCGCCACATGGACGCGGGCCGCCCCCGCTTCCAGGCCGATCGCCGGTCGCGGGACCAGCTCGCCGGGCGGTTCTTCGGCGCGCTCAGGGAGGGGGACGTCGAGGGGCTGCGGGAACTGCTGGCCGCCGACGTCCGGCTGGTCAACGACGGCGGCGGCAAGATCGGCAGTACGCTGCCCGTCCTCGGCCTCGCGAAGGTGGCCCGGGTGCTGTCCGTCGCCGTCGCGCCGTTCGGCCGGATCGGCGCGGTGCTGGAGGCGCACGAGGTGAACGGCCAGCCGGGCGCGATCATCCGCGACCGCGCCGGCCGGATCGTCAGCATCTGGACGCTCGACATCCTGGACGGACGCATCCAGACCATCCGCTCGATCGTCAACCCCGACAAGCTCCGGCATCTCGGCCCCATCGCCGACGCCCACGCGGTGATCCGCGAGAAGAAGCAGCAGGCACGCGCGGCGGCGCGGGGCGGTGTGCCGGTCACCGGCGTGCCGGACGAGCCTCGGTGACCGGCGGCCCGCCGGCGCAGCGGTCCGCCGGGGCTCGCGCCACGACGGCCGGACCGCCGCGGCCGGCGTTCTAGTCGGTGAGCAGGATGTCGTCCAGGCACAGCGTGTACGGCGCGTCCGCGCCGCCCACCTGGAACAACACCTGGGCCTCCTGGTCCGAGGTCCTGGCGGTGCTCTGGTAGGCGTAGGTCCTGGACCCGGTGCCGACCTCGGGGTAGCCGTCCACGATCGGGGCGGGCTTCGCGCCGCTGTCCTGGAGCACCGACCTGATCTTCACCGGCCGCGTCGCCGACGCCTTGAAGCTCAGCCGGTACGTCCTCCCGGCCTCCACGGCGATGCCGCTCTGCCCGACCATCGCGGCCCACACGTTGTCACCGCCCGCGGGGACCTGGGCGCACAGCCGCCCGCCCGTCACTTCGATCGGCGTGTTCTTGGACGCCCACCAGCCCTTGACCCCGTTGTCCAGCGAGCCGTTCACCACACTCTGGTGCACGGGCACGAGAGAGACGTTGTCCAGGCACAACGTGTACGGCGCGTCCGCACCGCCCACCTGGAACAACACCTGAGCTGCCGAGTCCGACACCTTGGCCGTGGCCGCGTAGGTGAACTTCTTGGAGCCGCCGCCGACCTCGGGGTAGCCGTCCACGATCGCGGCGGGCTTCGTGCCGCCGCCCTGGACCAGCGACCTGATCCTCGTCGTCTTCGTGGCGGTCGCCTCGAAGCTCAACTGGTAGGTCTGGCCGGCCCGGACCTCGATGCCGCTCTGCCCGACCATCGCGGCCCACACGTTGTCACCCCCCGCGGGCACCTCGGCGCACAGCCGCCCGCCCGTCACCTTGATCGGCGTGTTCTTGGACGCCCACCAGCCCTTGACCCCGTTGTCCAGCGAGCCGTTCACCACGGCGTCGCCGGCGGGCGCAGCGGCGTACGCGGGCGTGGCCGCCGCGGCCATCGCCACGAAGGCGCCCGCGGCGATGAGACGCATCGGAAGAGATTTCATGATCGTGGATCTTAGGGGGCCGACATCAGCGTCAACCTAGAGCCAATTCCCGGTCATTCGATTGGGCCAAGTCGCCGCGGGCGGCCGTCCCGACCTGGCGCTCGCACCACCGGAGCGTCAGTGCCGCCGGGCGCAGCGTGCATCATCGGCTGCTCCGGAAGCTCCGGGCCCGGCGGCGAAGCTCGGTCGAACTCACCGACGACACCGCGGAGCACGTACGACATGCCCGCACCCCCAGCTTCATGATCCACATCGCGCACGCCGTCGTGGCCCGGTCCGTCTAGGGTGGGCGCATGGCCGAACGGCGTCTGTTGATCGCACGCAGGCTGCGGCCGGGACACTGGGTCGCCGTCGACGTGTTCGCGGCCGTCGCCCTGAGCGCCGGGTTCTCGGTGGCGGCGGTGCTGGCGCCCGAGTCCGCCCGGGTGCCGCCGTTCGTGGCCGTGCCGGTGATCGCGCTGGCCTGCCTGCCGACGGCGGTCCGGCGCCGGTGGCCGGTGCCGGTGTGCGCGGCGGTCCTGGTGGCGGCGGTGATCGCACCGTTCGCCGGGTGGCAGGAGGCGTTCGTGCCCTTGGCCGTCGCCCTGCACGCGGTGGCGCTGCTGCGGGCGCGCCGCACGGCGGTGACGGCGCTGGTGGCCGCGCTCGCGGTGACCGCCGCCGGCGCCGCGATCGGCGCCCCCTCCTGGACGGAGGCGGCCTCGGCGTGCGCGTTCGCCTGGCTGCTGCTCGGCCTGGCCTGGACGATCGGGCTCGCCGTACGGGAGCAGCGCGCGTACGCCGCCCAGGCCGTCGCACGGACGGCGCAGGCCGCGGCGACGGCGGAACGGCTGCGGGTGGCTCGTGAGGTGCACGACGTCGTCGCCCACAGCATGGGCCTGATCTCCATGCGGGCCGGCATCGCCAACCACGTCGCCGCCACGCACCCCGAGGAGGCCGGGGAGGCGTTGTCGATCATCGAGCAGACCAGCCGCAAGGCGCTCACGGACCTGCGCGGCCTGCTGGGCCTGCTCCGCGACACCCCGGAAGAGCGGGACGACGGCGCGCCGCGCATGGTGGACACGCTGCGCGAGCTGGTCGCGGCGATCCCGGACGGTGACGTGCGGGTGGAGCTCGACGTCGAGCCCGGCCTCGCGCTCGGCGGCGAGGCGGCCCTGGTCGTCCATCGCCTCGTGCAGGAGTCGCTGACCAACGTGCTCAGACACGCCGGCCCGGCCCGGTGCCGGGTGACCGTCGTCACCCGGGCGCGGCGCGAAGTCGTGGTCGAGATCGTCGACGACGGTCGCGGGGGTGCGCCGCGTGCGGGCGGTCACGGGCTGGCCGGGCTGGAAGAGCGGGTCGTCCTGCACGGCGGGACGTTCTCGGCGGGACCGGAGCCCGGCGGCGGCTTCGCCGTCCGCGCGAGACTGCCCTTGCCAAGCGCTTCCGGGGAGGACGACAGGTGAGCACGTTCACGGTACTGATCGCCGACGACCAGGCGTTGCTGCGCGCGGGCCTGCGCAGGCTGATCGACACCGCCCCCGGCCTGACCACCGCCGGCGAGGCCGGCACCGGGCAGCAGGCCGTGGACCTGGCCCGCGACCTGCGGCCCGACCTGGTGCTCATGGACGTCCGCATGCCCGGCCTCGACGGGATCAGGGCCACCGAGCTGATCCGGGCCGACCCGGCGACCGCCGGGACGCGGGTGCTGATGCTGACCACGTTCGATCTCGACGAGTACGTCTACGGGGCGTTGCGCGCCGGAGCCAGCGGATTCCTGCTCAAGGACACCGGCCCCGGCGACCTGCTGGAGGCGCTGCGCATCGTCGGGGAAGGGCAGGCGCTGCTGGCCCCGTCGGTCACCACGCGGCTGATCGCGGAGTTCGCCCGGCGTGAGCCCGCCGCGATCCCGGCCCGGCTGGCGACCGGCCTGGCCCAGGTGTCCGGACGGGAGCGGGAGGTGCTCGTGCTGGTGGCCCGGGGGCTGACCAACCCGCAGATCGCCGAGCGGCTCGGCATCGGGCAGGCGACGGTCAAGACCCATGTCCGCAGCCTGCTGGCCAAGCTCGCCGCGCACGACCGGGCGCAGCTCGTCATCGCCGCCTACGAGGGCGGCGTGGTCACGGCCGGCGGGCGGGCGCCGTCAGCGGCGGTAGGAGACCTCGGGGAAGGCGGCTGACGGGCCCCGCAGCAACGCCTGCGGACGGCCGCGCAACGTCTGCTCGAAGAAGGCCAGCGGGTAGGCGCGCTGGAAGGCCAGCGCCCGCTCGGCCGGGATCGTGCCGACGACCTCCTCCAGCTGCTCCTTCCCCAGCCCCAGCGGCCCGGCCGACAGGGGGATGAGCAGGACGTCGTCGCCGAAGGAGTTGTGCGCCGCCCCCTTGAGCGTCACGTTGAGCCGCCATCCCCGCAACCCGTCCCAGAAGGCACGCAGTGTCGGATTGGTGGCCATGCCGCCCTTCCCGTCGGTGTCGACCACCATGTACGGCCGGTCCAGGCCGGACTTCGCCACCTTGCCGAACACGGCGCCGTCCAGGCCGAGCCCGGCCTTGATCCGCGGGTCGGCGTACATGGCGGAGGAGGTGGCCGCGCCGCCGAGCGAATGCCCGAACATCCCGATCCGCGCGCGGTCGAAGAGCGGCTTCCCGGCACGGCCGGGCACCTTCTCCTCCAGGGCAGGCAGGCTGTCCAGGACGAAACGCACGTCGGCCACCCGGACGTCGACCGCCTTGGCGAAGTCGGTCACCTCGGGCCCCGCCTCCACCCGTCCGCCGGGGAACTCCACGACCGCCGCGTCATAGGGGTGATCGACGGTGACCACCGCGTATCCCCTGCTGGCCAGCTCCTCGGCGACGCCGGTCCCGTAGGCGCGCGAGGCGTTGGCGCCTGGCGAGTACAGGACGACCGGCAGCTCGCCCAGGCTCGTGTCGGCGGGCGCGCCCTCGTGGCCGTCGGTCCTGTCCAGCAGCACCGAGCCCGGCTCCAGGTCGTTCATCTTCAGGTACCGGTCCGCCGCCGCCCTCGGCATCCAGGGGGCGACCGGGTGGGACTGCACGTCCCGGGCCGGGTACCACAGGCTGACCATCAGCTCCCGCCTCCTGCCGGAGCCGTTCCAGGGATCCGGGCGGGACTGATCCACCAGGTGGACCGAGACGGTGCCCACCGGATGCGGGCCCGTCGGCTTCGGGACGGTCAGGCGCTGCGGCGGGGCGGAGCCGCAGCCGGCCAGCGTGAGAGCCAGGACGGTGATGATGAGTGCACGTTTCACCCACTTCACGGTGCCAAGCGCGCACGTCCGCCGCCTCTGGCGTGAGGAGGACCCCCGGCTCAACCCAGGAGGGTAGAGCCCGACGAACCTCGTCTTCAGGGATGACGCCCCGCCGACTCCCTGCTGGGCGGGCCTGTGCAGCAGCCACTTCACGGGGCTCGTGCCCGTCGCCGCCCGCAGGTCGCGGTGAAGGCCGCGGCCGCTCATGCCGGCATGAACAGCCGGCTCCTCGACGGCGAGCGGACGATCGAGCCTCTCCAGTGCCCGGTGCAGCCGGGCGCGATCCCGTCGTCACTCACCTCGACGTCGCGTTCCACGACCTGAGCCTGGCCGCGGATCACCATCAACGGCGAACAGCCGACAGATTGAGATCCAAGCGCGACGGCCCCCGGATTGGCCCCCGAAATGCGAGAAGGGGCTTCGGATGATCTCCGAAACCCCTCCACCTGCACCTAACGAGTGGGCGATACTGGGATCGAACCAGTGACCTCTTCGGTGTGAACGAAGCGCTCTCCCGCTGAGCTAATCGCCCGCCCTGTCGGCGCCTTGCGGTGCTGACGGGGAAAACCATACCGCACTCTCGGGGTGGTGGCGAAACGGAGCGGTCGCGGGGCGATCTTCGGGGGCCCCTGGCGCGAGGGATTCGAGCGAAAGGCGGCGGTTGCCCATCGGCGTGGTGGGTCGGTGTCATACCATCGACGTGTCCCGGAAGACACCGATCGCGATCTTTTCGGTAGAAACGTTCTTGGTCGAGCCCGTCGGGGCAGGCTCTACAACAGCAAAACCCTCGCAAATACGACCCGATTGATGCCGTTTAGCCAGGTAGATGCCTAAATGTCCAGCTGTGATGTGCGTTACAGAAGGCCCTTGAGGCGGAATCTTTCCTACAGGTTTCTTCGTTCCGCGTCATAGCTCAGGACGAAGTCCGTCAGAGCAGTGAAAGCCCCGAAGAGGGGACCTACGACGAAAAGGTTTGGCTGACGATGAACAGCACCACCGTCTCCGCCGAGCTTGGCCTTCGGCTAGTGGTCCCCGACCGTACTACCGTCCCCCTGCTCGCCGGACTGAGCTACACAGCCGACGATCCGTATGCCATCCGCATGGCCTTCCACGTAGGGAACGACGAGCCGGTCGAGTGGATCTTTGCTCGTGAACTGCTGACCGTAGGCATCGTGCGGCGGGTCGGCGACGGCGACGTGCAGGTATGGCCCGCACGCGCCGATGGCGAGCGCACCCTGCACATCAGCCTCACCTCGCCGTTCGGGCAGGCGCTCTTCGAAGTGCCGCTGGCCCCCCTCACGGAGTTCCTCCACCGGACGTACGAGAAGGTGCCCGCGGGGCGCGAGACCGACTTCATGGACCTGGACGCCGAGCTCACCAACATGCTCTGGCCGTCCTGAACCGTCACACCCGAGGCCCCGGCGTCCACCCCGACGCCGGGGCCTCGGCATGTGCGGCGTCAGGACGGGAGGGACGGGAGGGACGGGAGGGTGGCCGCGGCCTGGCGCATGCGTTCGATCTCGATGCTCTGGCCGGAGTAGACGTCCCTGGCCAGCAGGCGCATGCGGTAGTCGCGGCCGCCGGCCAGCTCCTCCCCCGCCATCTTCACCGCGCCCTGGTGGTGCCGGGTCATCAGGCGCAGGAACAGCTGGTCGAACGCGGCCCCCTTGGCCCCTCGCAGGGCGTTCAGCTGCTGCTCGGTGGCCATGCCGTAGCCGGCCGCCGCGCCGTGGTCGTGGCCGGCGGGTGCCGGGCGGCCGAGTTCGGCGAGCCAGACGGTCATGGACCTGATCTCGGGGGTCTGGGCGGCGGTGATCGAGCGGGCGAGCGCGCGGACGACCGGGGTGGTCGTACGGGCCTCGACCAGGGAGGTCATCTCCAGCGCCTGCCGGTGGTGCGGGATCATCGCCTCGGCGAAGCGCACGTCGGCGGCGAGGGTGGGGGCCGGGCTCGGTCCGACGCGTTCCCCGGGGGTGGCCGTCCGGGCTGGGGCTCCGGGGTCGGCGGGCACCAGGACGGGGGCGTCCGTCCCGACGACCGGGATGACCGGGGCAGGCGGCTGAGAACAGGCCGAAAGCGCAAATGTCATCACAACTGTGATGGAGATCGTACGCGGCCACCAACGTGCTGGCATAACTTCCATAGTGGGCCACGAGCGATAAAGGGGACGCGTGTTGATCTTCGCCAAGTTGCGCGGAGCGGTGTTGTGTGCGGCGTTGTTGCTGACTTCGGCGGCGTGCGCGGCGGAACCGCCGCCGGCCGGTGATCCGCGGCCGGCCTCCTCGAAGGAGAGCGGCACGGCGTCGGGCACGGCCTCAGGCACGGGCGAGGTGCTGACCAGCGCCAACGTCAAGCACGTGGCGAACGTCCCGCGCTCCGGCCCGTTCGCCGGGGACGACAACTTCAACACCGACCTGGCCTTTCAGGGCGATTACGCGTTCGTCGGGAACTTCGCCGGGTTCACGATCTATGACATCAGCGACCCGGCCAAGCCCAAGACGGTGAGCCAGGTGTCCTGCCCGGCGCAGCAGAACGACGTCAGCGTGCACGGCGACCTGCTGATCCTCTCGGTCGACGAGCCACGCGGCAGCGCGGGCTGCGACTCCAACGAGGAGACCCGCAACTGGGAGGGTCTGCGCCTGTTCGACATCAGCGACAAGAAGCGCCCGCGCTACGTCGGCGCGGTGCTGACGGACTGCGGCTCCCACACCCACACCATGGTCCCCACCGACGACAAGCTCTACGTCTACGTCTCCTCCCCCGGCCCCGAGCCGGACTCGCGGACCTGCTCGCCGCCGCACCAGAACATCCAGATCGTGGAGATCCCGCTGGACGACCCCAAGTCCGCCAAGGTCGTGGCACAGCCGAACATCTTCCCCCAGGAGCAGAACACCGAGATGTTCGCCGGCTGCCACGACATCACCGCCTACCCGGAGAAGAAGCTCGCCGCGGCGGCCTGCTTCGGCGACGGCGTGCTGCTCGACATCTCCGACCCGGTCAATCCACGGGTGATCCAGCAGATCCGCGACACCGAGAACTTCCAGATCTGGCACTCGGCGACGTTCAACAACGACGCGACGAAGGTCGTCTTCGGAGACGAGCTGGGCGGCGGCAGCCAGGCCACCTGCGACGCCGGCACGCCGCGCACCAAGGGCGCCGACGCCGTGTACGACCTGGTGAACGGCAAGCTGGAGCGCCGGGGCTACTTCAAGATCCCGCGCAACCAGGAGCCGGACGAGAACTGCGTGGCCCACAACGGCTCGCTGATCCCGGTGAAGGGCAAGGACGTCATGGTCCAGTCGTGGTACCAGGGCGGGGTGTCGATCTGGGACTTCACCGACTCGGCCAACCCCAGGGAGATCGGCTTCTTCGAGCGGCGTCCGTACCCGGAGGGCGGCATCGCCGGCTCGTGGTCGGCCTACTACTACAACGGCTACATCTACTCCAGCGACATGCGCGAGGGCCTGGACGTGCTGCGCATCGACGACCCGATCACCGATCCGGCCAAGCAGGTGAAGATGGACGAGTTCAACGTCCAGACGCAGAAGTCGTACTGAGGGACGAAGGGACAGGGCCCCGGAGGCGGGGCCCTGTCGGGGGCGGGTCAGGGGTTGAGGTCGGCGGCGGCGCGCTCGGCGAAGATCCGCATGGCCTTGGCGGTGATCGGGCCGGGCGCGGTGGGCAGCTCGGTCCGGTCGACCAGCCTGATCGGCTGGATGTCGCGGGTGGTGGAGGTGAGGAACGCCTCCTCGGCCTCGTACAGGGCCTGCAGCGGGACGTCGGTCTCCTCGCCGCCGCACCATTCGAGCACCAGCGCGCGGGTGACGCCGGCCAGGCAGCCGGAGGCGAGCGTGGGGGTGATCAGGCGGCCGTCGCGGACGATGAAGATGTTGGAGCCGGTGCCCTCGCACAGGTCGCCCGCGAGGTTGCCGAAGATCGCCTCCCCGGCGCCCTGGTTCTTGGCGTGCAGCAGGGCCTTGGCGTTGTCGCCGTAGGAGGTGCTCTTGACGCCGGACAGCGCGCCGCGCTCGTTGCGCGGCCAGGGGACGACGGCCACGTCGGCGGTCTCGGGGAACGGCTTCTGCTCGTCGACGATGATGATCGACGTGGTGCCCTGGTTGCCCCGGTCGGAGCCGAGCGGGCCGGGGCCGCTGGTGTAGGTGATGCGGATGCGGCCGAGCGGCCAGGCGGGGGCGGCCGCCAGCAGCTTGCCGACGCCTTCGGCGATGGCCTCGACGTCGGGCTCGGGCAGGTCCATGCGCTGGGCCGAGAGGGTGAGCCGGTCGAGGTGCCGGGTGAGCGCGAACGACTCGCCGTCGACGATCTTGATCGTCTCGAAGACGCCGTCGCCGACCATGAGCCCGTGGTCGAACACGGAGACGGTGGCCTGCGCGGGGTCGATCAGTTCCCCGTTGACCCAGACAGGGATGTTCATGCGTTTCCTCCTGAGGATGCCAGTGAGATGAGCCTGGACGCCTTCAGCTCGGTCTCGGACCATTCACGCGCGGGGTCGCTGCCCCACGTGATGCCCGCGCCGGTGCCGAAGCGGATCTCGCCTGCTGAGATCCAGAATGTTCTGATGCCCACGGCCAGCGCCGCCCTGCCCCGGTCGGCGTCGACCCAGCCCACGGCACCACAGTAGGGCCCCCGGGGGACCGGTTCGAGCTCATTGATGATGCGCAGAGCGGACGACTTGGGCGCGCCCGTGACAGACCCGGGCGGGAAAGTGGCGGCGAACAGCTCCGGCCAGCCCGCTCCGGGCGCGAGCCTGGCCCGCACGGTGGAGACGAGGTGGACGAGACCCGGATGCTCCTCGACCGCGCACAGGGAGGGCACCTCGACCGAGCCGACCGCCGCGACCCGGCCCAGGTCGTTGCGGACCAGGTCGACGATCATGACGTTCTCGGCGTAGTCCTTCTCCAGCAGGTCGGCGGCGGTGACGCCGGTGCCCTTGATGGGGCCGGACTCCACGACGTCGCCCTCGCGCGACAGGTAGAGCTCCGGCGAGGCCGACACCACGCTCAGCCCGGGCACGTCGACGACGGCGGCGTACGGGGCCGGGTTGCCCTCGGCCAGCCGCGCGGCCAGCGCCAGCGGATCGGCGCCGGGCGGGACGGGTGCGGACAGGACGCGGCAGAGGTTGGCCTGGTAGACCTCGCCCCGCTCGATGTGGTCGCGGATCGCGCGCACGCCGCGTTCGTAGGCGGCCCGGTCGAGCGAGGTACGCCACTGGCCCGGATGTGGACCGTGCCAAGGGCTCCTGGGCGAGGGCAGCGCGGACGGGCGCACGCGGTCGAAGCGGGCGCAGGTCGCCTTGCCCTCGTAGTCGACGACAACGGCCCACCAGCCCGCGCCGTCGAGGGCGGCGAGGTCGGTCGTCACGTCGCGGAGTCCGGTGGCGAGATGACCGTTTAAGTGGGCGAAACCGTCGTACACATCTCCCATTGTCCCAGCATCTCGACCAGTTCCAGCGCGGAGGGCAGGGGAATCTCGGGAAGGGCCGCGTACACCGTGCGGACGGGGGTGGCCGCGCGCAGCGCCTTGAGCACCAGGTTCGGCGGCACCGCCCGCGCGGCCAGCTCGGGCACCAGCGTCACGCCGAACCCGGCGGCGACGAACCCGAACTTGCCCGACCATTCGGCCACCCGCAGCCCGCCGCGCGGCGTGAACCCGGCGGCGGCGCACGCGGCCACCAGCGGCGTCGGCTGCCCGCGCGGCGCGGCCTCGATCCAGCTCTCCTCGGCCAGGTCGCGCAGGTCCACGTCGGGCTCGGCGGCCAGCGGGTGGCCGGCGGGCAGCGCGACGAGCAGCCGGTCCTGGCAGAGCCGGACGAGCCGGACGAGCCGGGCGTCCTCGGCGGGCAGCCCGGCCGGATAGTCGCTGATCACGGCCACGTCGAGCGCCCCGGCGTGCAGGCGGTCCATCAGCCGCGAGGTCAGCGCCTCCGTCATGCGCAGCTCGACGCCGGGATGGGCGGCCAGGAAGCGCTTCAGCGTGGAGGGCATGAGGTCGACGTTGGCGGTGGCGAACGCGCCCACGCGCAGCGTGCCGCCGCGGCCGGCGTGGATGGCGGCCAGTTCCTCGCCGGCGCGGGCCAGCCGGTCGAGCACGGCGACGGCGTGCCGGTGCAGGGCCGTGCCGGCGGGGGTCAGGCGCACGCCGCGGGCCAGGCGTACGAACAGGGGGCCGCCGCCGGCCCGTTCCAGCGCGGCGATGCGCCGGGAGACCGCCGACTGGGTGTAGCCGAGCAGCTCGGCGGCGGCGGTGAAGGAACCGCTCCTGGCCACCTCGTCGAAGAGGCGGAGGGCTTGGAGGTCGAAGGCATTCGTCTCATGCATGGCTGCCATGCAATCTAGTCGGTGGTGGAATACCTCGCATCCCGGTTGACTGTTCCCGTGATTGCATTTCTCGGACAGGGACGCATGGGCGTCCCCATGGCTCGGCGACTCGTGGAGGCCGGGCACAAGGTGACGACGTGGCGGCGCGGGACCGGTGTGACGGCCGCCGAGGCGGTGGAGGGCGCGGAGCTGGTGATCAGCATGCTCAGCGATCCGGCGGCGGTGCGCGAGGTGCTGACGGCCGCGCTGCCCGGTCTGCGGCCCGGCGCGACGGTGGTGGAGATGTCCACGATCGGCCCGGAGGCGGTGCGCGAGCTGCGGGAGCTGCTGCCCGCGTCGGTCACGCTGGTGGACGCGCCGGTGCTGGGCAGCGTGGGCCCGGCGGCGGACGGCTCGCTGGTGGTGCTGGCCGGCGGTGACGTGTCGGGCTGCCGCGAGGTGCTGTCGGTCTTCGGCGGCGTGCGCGAGACCGGGCCGCTGGGGTCCGGCGCGGCGATGAAGATCGCCGTCATGAGCGCGATCGTGCCCGCGCAGGTGCTGGTCGCCGAGACGCTGGCGTACGGGGCGGCGCACGGCGTGGACCGGGACGCGCTGCTCGACGTGCTGGCCGGCACGCCGCTCGGCCAGGTCGCCGAACGGCTGCGCACGCCCGCCGCCGAGACCCGGTACTCGCTCGGCCTGGCCGCCAAGGACCTGGAGCTGGCGGCGTGGGAGGGCGCGTCGATGGCCACGGCCGCCCGGCGACGCCTGCAGGAGGCGCGAGCGGCCGGGCTCGGCGAACGCGACCTGACGGCGGTGGCCGAGCACGTCGGCGGGGCTCCGCCCGCGCGCGCGGTGCCGCTGAACCTGTCCACGATCCCGGCCACGAACGGCGCGTACTCGCACGCCGTCCGGGTCGGCGACATGCTCTACGTCTCCGGCCAGGCCGCCTTCGACGAGCAGGGGCACGTGGTCGCCCCCGGCTCGCTGAAGGACCAGGCCGAGCACATCTTCGCGGTCACCACGCGCATCCTGGCCGACCAGGGCGCGACCTGGCAGGACGTCGCCTTCATCCGCACCTACCTGACGGACATGGACGACATCCTCCAGCTCAGGGACGTGCGCAGCCGGTACGTCACCGGCACTCGCCCGGCCAGCACGACCGTCGAGGTGTCGAAGCTGTTCCGGCCGGGGCTGGTGATGGAGATGGACCTGATCGTCGCCCTCCCCCGCTGAGCGGGACGGGTTAGTCCAGCGGCCCGGTGACCGACTCCACCGCGGCCACGACGCCGCCCTCGGCCACCAGCCGCACGGCGGACTCGATCTCCGGCGCGAGGAAGCGGTCGGGGCCCGGCGCGGGCACGTTCTCGCGCAGCGCCCTGACCACGGCCGCGGTCGCCGGCGCGGGCTCCAGGGGGGCGCGCAGGTCGAGCGCGCGGGCCGCGGTGAGCACCTCGACGGCCAGCACCCGCGTCAGCCCGTCGACCGATTTGCGCAGCTTGCGCGCCGCCGACCAGCCCATGGAGACGTGGTCCTCCTGCATGGCCGAGCTGGGGATGGAGTCGACGCTGGCGGGCACGGCCAGCCGCTTCAGCTCCGAGACGATCGCGGCCTGGGTGTACTGGGCGATCATGTGGCCGGAGTCGACGCCGGGGTCGTCGGCCAGGAACGCGGGCAGGCCGTGGTTGCGGGCCACGTCGAGGAAGCGGTCGGTGCGGCGTTCGGACATCGAGGCCAGGTCGGCGGCCACGACGGCGAGGAAGTCGAGCACGTAGCCCACGGGCGCGCCGTGGAAGTTGCCGTTGGACTCCACCCGGCCGTCGTCGAGCACGGCCGGGTTGTCCACGGCGCTGGCCAGCTCCCAGCCGGCCACCGTGGCGGCGTGCGCGATCGTGTCACGGGCGGCGCCGGCGACCTGCGGGGCGCAGCGCAGCGAGTACGCGTCCTGGACGCGGGTGCACGCCTGCGGGTCGCGGTGGCTGGCCATGACGCCGGAGCCGGCCAGGATCCTGGTCATGTTGGCGGCGGACCTGGCCAGGCCGGGGTGCGGGCGCAGGGCCTGGAGCTCCGGCATGAAGACGCGGTCGGTGCCGAGCAGCGCCTCCACGCTCATCGCCGCGCTGATGTCGGCGGTCCTGACCAGCTTGGTGAGGTCGGAGATGGCCAGGATGAGCATGCCGAGCATGCCGTCGGTGCCGTTGATCAGGGCCAGGCCCTCCTTGGCGGCCAGCTCGACCGGCTCGATGCCGGCCTGCTTGAGCGCCTCCCCGGCGGGCCGGAGCTCCCCCGCGGCGTCGCGGACGACGCCCTCGCCCATCAGCGTCAGCGCCACGTGGGCCAGCGGCGCGAGGTCGCCGGAGCAGCCGAGGCTGCCGTACTCGTGCACGACCGGCGTGATGCCGGCGGTGAGCAGCGCGGCCAGGGTCTTGGCGGTGCCCGGCCTGATGCCGGTGTGGCCGGTGGCCAGGGTGTGCAGGCGCAGCAGCATGAGCGCGCGCACCACCTCGGTCTCCACCTCCGGGCCGCTGCCCGCCGCGTGCGAGCGCACCAGCGAGCGCTGGAGCTGGGCGCGCAGCGCGGGGTCGATGTGCCGGGTGGCCAGGGCGCCGAACCCGGTGGAGACGCCGTAGGCGGGCACGGGGCTCTCGGCAAGTTCGTCCACCCGCTGGCGGGCGGCCGCCATGGCGGCCACCGCGTCGTCGGTGAGCTGCACGGCGGCGCCGTGGCGGGCCACCTTGATGACGTCGTCGAAGCTCAAAGGCTCGGGGCCGACGTTCACGACTCCGTTGTCGCGCATGATCGTCTCTCTCGCTTAGGTAACCGGCGTACCCGATGTTAGCTCCTTACTCGGGAAGATCGCCGCCAGCCCCTCCCTCCCCTCGTCGGTGAGGACCACCGCGCGCGGCACCGAGCCCCGCCGGTACCAGCCGCGTTCCAGCAGGACGTCGGTGATCGCGGCGCCCAGGGCGCCGCCGAGGTGCGACCGGCGTTCGGTCCAGTCGAGGCATTCCGGAGCGAAGCGCCGCCTGGCCCTGCGGGCGCCCTCGACGTCCACGCCCAGGCCCGTCAGCAGCCGTTCGCCGTCGGAGGTGAGGTCCTGGCGGTCGTAGAAGCCGCCGTCCCTGAGCCGGTCGAGCAGGGCGACGCCGGCGCGTCCGGCCAGATGGTCGTAGCAGGTGCGGGCCTCCTCCAGCAGGCGCGCCTGCCGGGACTGCCGCAGGGAGCGCACCGGCGGGCGGGCGCTCACCCTGGCCAGGGTCTCCAGCACCTCGGCGATCTCGTGCCCGGCCAGCCGGTAGTAGCGGTGGCGGCCCTGCCGGACGACGTCGACCAGGCTGCCGTCGAGCAGCCGGGCCAGATGGGCGCTGGCGGTCGCGGCGCTCACCCCGGCGACCCTGGCCAGCTCGCCGGCGGCCAGGGCCCGGCCGCCGAGCAGCGCCGTGAGCATGGCGGCCCTGGTGGGGTCGGCGATGAGCGCGGCGACGGGCGCGATGTCGGCGTCACGGGCGATGTGCTCCATGCCCACGACGCTAACGCACCGACATTTCGCCCGGGGACGAAGTGTCAGCCGCTGCCCGGGGCCTTCCTTCAGCCGCTCCCCAGGGCCTTCCTGATGATCTCGCGGGCCCGGTCCATCAGCGCGAGGGGCGTGCCGATCAGCACGTTCTTCGTCGCCGACTCCACGCCGGGACGCGGCCGCAGCGGCCCGACCGCCTCGGCCGCCCGCACCGCCGCCGCCATGGCCCGGCGTTCCACGACGGAGGTGCTGTGGCGCAGCTGGGCGAACTCGTAGCGCTCCTCGCTGCGGGCGTGCATGGTGACCGCCGTGCGCAGCTCGGCCAGCTTCTCCCAGAACGCCGGGTCGTCCACGCCCGCCCGGTCGATCTCGACGAGCAGCCGCTTGGCCCGGTTCTCCTCGGCCAGCCGGTCGGCCACCACGCCGGGGCCGCCGTCCACCTTCCTGCGCGCGTAGGGGTGGATGATCTCCTCCTCGGCGGTCTCGTGCACGGCCAGCAGGCGGATCAGCCGCTCGAACGCCTCCTCCACCCGTTCCGGCGGCGCCTGCTCCACCTCGTCGAACAGGTCCCTGATCTGGCCGTGCTGGGCCATCAGCACGTCGATGACATCGTGTTCAGCCACGTCCAGCGGCCTACCCGGGCGCCGGTCGGGCACGCGCCTCCTTACCGAACGCGGATCGTTCGGCGACGCAACGCGGAGGTTGCCCCACCAGGGCGCGGGTAGGCGCAGCGACATGGCCTTCGACCCACTTCAGGAGCGGGGCATCCCGCTGGACGAGCAGCTGCGCGACTGGCGGGAGCTCGACGTCTCGCCCATCGATCCCGACCACGCCGACCCGTACACCCGCTGCCGGATCATCACGATGAACGGCATCGAGACCGAGGCGGTCCTGTTCAGCCACCAGCTCGCCCGCCACTGCACCGACCTGGAGCTGAAGCGGCAGCTCGCCCGGGTGCGCTATATCGAGGCGCAGCAGCAGAAGGCGGTCAACTGGCTGCTGCCCGGCGTCGCGTCGGTGCTGGAGACCACCATCGCCTACGAGCAGGTCGCGGTGGACCTGACGGCGTGGGTGGCGCGCATGGAGCCGGACCCGTACCTGACGCAGGCGTACCAGTTCGGGGTGCTGGAGGACTTCGACCACCTCTACCGGTACGCCAACCTCTACGAGATGATCGAGCACCGCAAGGCCGAGAAGATCGTGGACGGGGTCACCGAGGTCATGCCCGGGCGGCCGACGTACCTGCACCACCGCGACCCGGTCGACAACGTGCGCGAGCCGTACGACCGGCACCGCACCGAGCCGCTGTCGAAACTGCACGCCCTGACCGTCATGGCGGCCGAGCAGCAGACCATGAACTTCTACATGAACGTCGGGCCGCTGGCCATGGAGCCGATCGCCCGGCAGCTCTACCAGGAGATCGCCATGGTGGAGGAGGAGCACGTCACCCACTACGAGTCGCTGGTCGACCCGGGCGAGAGCTGGTGGGAGATGCTGCTCAACCACGAGTACAACGAGTGCTACCTCTACCACTCGTTCATGGAGACCGAGTCCGACCCCAGGGTGAAGGCCGTCTGGGAGCTGCACCTGAACATGGAGATCGAGCACCTGCGGCTGGCCTGCGAGCTGTTCAAGCGGTTCGACGGGCGGGACCCCGACCAGGTGCTGGCTCCCGAGCTGCCGCCGCCGGTGACGTTCGAGCCGAACAAGGCGTACCTGCGGGAGCTGCTGGCCACCCAGATCGACTGCACCACGCTGGGCACCGGGTACGTCCAGGAGGCCCACGAGCGCTTCACGCGCATGCAGGAGGCGGTCATGGGCGGGGAGAAGCCGCCGTCGGAGCGGGTCATCGACGACAATCGGGCGGTGTCGGGGCGGGAGTACCGGCTTGAGACGGAGGGGCCGCATCCGGCGGGCATGCAACTGGGCCGCTGACCGGGCCGCGCCCTCCTCGCGCCCCGCCCCGGGTCCCGCCCCGGGTCCGCCCCGGTTTCGCTCCGGGGCGGTGGGCGTGGCTGGGCCGTACCCGGGACGACCTGCGCGGAAGCGCTCCGGTTTGGGGACTCGGCGAGGATTCGCTAGAGTTCTCTCGTCGCCCGGCACGAGCGGGGCGCACGCGGAAGTGGCTCAGTGGTAGAGCATCACCTTGCCAAGGTGAGGGTCGCGGGTTCGAATCCCGTCTTCCGCTCGGAGCTTCCGGCTCGGTGGCGTGGCCGAGAGGCGAGGCAGCGGCCTGCAAAGCCGTCCACACGGGTTCAAATCCCGTCGCCACCTCTACGAAGGACGATTAGCTCAGCGGGAGAGCGCTTCCCTGACACGGAAGAGGTCACTGGTTCAATCCCAGTATCGTCCACCATCTCTCATCAGCCAGGTCGGCGGGTCGCCGGCCTGGCTGATGCCTTTTCGCAGCCCTTCCCCGGCGCAGGGCCTGGCGCTTTTTCGCGGTCCTTCGGCGCGGGACCTGGCGCCTTTTCGCGGTCATTCCCTGGCGCGGGGGCCTGGCGCTTGTAGCAAGCGTTTGGTTCGATCGGGGCATGGACGTTCAGGAGATCGCCGACCGCCTGGAGATCACCGACCTGCTGGCCCGGTACTCGCGGGCCGTCGACTCCGGCGACTGGGACCTGCTCGACGAGGTGTTCAGCCCGGAGGCGGTCATCGACTACCGGTCCGCGGGCGGGATCAGGGGCGGGCTGGCGGAGGTCAAGAGCTGGCTCGCCGAGGTGCTGCCGCACTGGCCCGGACGCCTGCACCTGATCGGGGCCCCGCGGATCGTCCTCACCGGGGACGAGGCGCGGGTCAGCGCGCCGTTCACCGACACCCTCGCCCCGACCCGCGACATGGCCGCGGCCGACGCCAAGGGGTTCCTGCACGGCGGCGGCTGGTACCACCACCGCATGCGGCGCACCTCCGGCGGCTGGCGCAGCCAGGAGCTGGTGGAGGAACAGAGCTGGCGCACAGCCCGGTGACCCCACCCTGAGATACCCGGCCCGGACGGCTTCCTGCCCCGGCCGCTCCCTGACCGGCCCGCCTCCCGGCTCGGCCGCTTCCCGACGGGGCCATTCCCTGGCCCGGTTGCGTCCCAACCGGGCCGTCTCCCAACCGGGCCGCCCCCAACCGGGCCGCCCC
Source organism: Nonomuraea sp. NPDC001636 (assembly GCF_040298265.1). Taxonomy (NCBI): domain Bacteria; kingdom Bacillati; phylum Actinomycetota; class Actinomycetes; order Streptosporangiales; family Streptosporangiaceae; genus Nonomuraea; species Nonomuraea sp. NPDC001636. Next base: position 85,628 of record NZ_JBEOZT010000024.1, on the reverse strand, counting down.
CGAGCGGGCCGTCTCCCGAGCGGGTGGTTTCTGGCCCGGCGGCTTCAGTGTGGCCGTTTGGCGTGGGTGGTGAAGGTGAGGAGGGGGATGGCGGTCTGCTCGGGGTCCTCCAGGATGGGGGTGTGGCCGAGGCCGGGCAGGAGCTCGATCTCGGCCCCCGGGACGACGCGGTAGCCGGACGCGGACGAGGAGCGCCACCGGCGGTCGTCCGCGCCGAAGATCACCAGCAGCGGCTTGCCCAGGGGCGCCAACCGGTCAGGGAGCGGCCGTTCCTGCAGGTACTCGCGGGTGCCCTGCATCGTGGCGGCGAGCGTGTGGAGGGTCATGCAACGCACCTCGTCCAGCAGTTCGTCCGGGGGCTGGTAGCCGGGACGGCTGAAGCCCGGGCTCGCGAACAGGCGGATCTGCTCGTCGGTCGGCGGCCACTGCGAGGGGGCGAACGCGGCCGACGCCGGGGCGATGAAGGCGTCCAGGTCAGGGCCGGTGTTGATGAGGACGAGCGCCGTCACCAGGCCGGGACGCCGTTCGGCCAGGGCGGTGGCGACCGCGCCGCCGCTGGAGTGGCCCACGACCACGGCCTCCCGCACGCCGAGCCGGTCCAGCGCCTCGCCGACCCGGCGCGCCTGGTCGGGGGTGGTGTAGCCGCGGTCGTCCGGTTTGGCGGAGCGGCCGTGGCCGAGCAGGTCGATCCGGATGACGCGATGGGAGCCGGTGAGCAGGGGGACCATCTGGTCCCAGGAGCGGGCCGAGGACGCCGAGCCGTGGATGAGGAGGAGGGCGGGGGCCTCGCGGGGGCCGTCCTGGCAGACGTGGAGGTCGCCGTCGTCCAGGGAGAGGATCGTGCTTTGGGTGGTGTCGCCGTGGGAACTGGTCATGGGGCCACTGTGGCGGCCGTCCGGCGCCGGAGGATTGGACGAATGTTCCCTCGGGTTGCTGCCGGGGCTACAGGTTCGCCGACATCGAGAACCAGATGTAGCCGACGGCGGCCAGGAGCAGGCACACCGATCCGATCGCCGCACCGGCCGAGAGCGCGAAGATCCGTACGGGCCTGGGCTTCCGTGCCGTGAACGCGTACCCGAGGGCGAGGCCGGCGCCGGGGAACACCGCGGCCGCGATGCCGCACTTGGCCAGGAGCTCGGTGGGCATCCAGTCCAACTGCCAGATGCTCCAGGCCACCAGTCCGTAGCCGGTGAGGGCCGCTGCGCAGAGCACGGTCAGCCCGAGGGTGCCGTACTTGCGCGTGCTGGGATCAAGGGAGGACGTCACGGGGCGATGATCGCACGGCTTCGCAGCCACTGGTAGACGCACGGACGGCGGCCGAGCCGGTGGGAGGTAGCAGGCCACACACCTCCGACATGGAGAAGGGGCGGGGTGGGTGGGGCGTAACAGGCCCACATGGCCGCGACGCGGAGAAAGGCAGGTGGAGGGGACGGGGCTAGAGACTTGTCAGGGGGCAGTGGGTGGCGTCTGTGGCGTAGGACAGGAGGAGGTCGCGGGCCGTTTCCGTGTCGAACGGCTGCACCGCGTCCAGCAGGTGCAACCCCAGCCCGTCCTCCAGCGCCACCAAGTTCCGGGCGATCGTCATCGCGTCCCGGGTCAGCGTGAAGACGCCGGTCGCCGAGCCCGCCTCCAGGATCGCGGCGTACAGGGCCACCTGCCGTTCGTACAGCCTGATGTGCTGGGCCGCGTACGCCGGGTCGCGCCGGGCGTGCGCCCCCAGCTCGTACAGCAGCACGCACAGTTCGTCGCCCGGACCGGCGGGCAGGCCGCTGCCGATGGTGATGACCAGGCGGCGCCGCAGGTCGGGCTCGCGGGCGGCGGCGGCCTCGCGGGCGGCGCAGAACCGGTCGACCGCCTCGCGCTGCACCTCCTGCAGCAGGCCGGCCATGCTCGGGAAGTAGTACAGCACCGACCCGGCCGACATGCCGGCGACCTCGGCGACGTCGCGCAGCCGCAGGTCGAGGATGCCGCGTTCGAGCACCGCCCGGCGGGCGGCGGAGACGAGTTCGGCCCGTTTCTCCCGGGCCCGGCTGGGTCGCGCCATGGCCGCGATTCTTCATAGACGCTTCAAAAAACGCAAGCCATCCTTGACGAACGCCGCCGATAGTTCTTTGATACTCGCTCAAGGAACCCCCCAAGGAGGCGTCGTGGCATCAACGGCCGCCCATCCACACCTGCACCGGGGACTCAAGCTCCTCGGCACCCTCCTCCTCACCCTGTCCGCCATCACCCCCGCGTCCTCGGTCTTCATCATCGCCCCCGGCGTGATCTCCCAGGCCGGCAGCGGCGCGATCCTCAGCTACCTGGCCGGCGCCGTCGTGGGCGTGTTCATGGCCTTCGTCTACGCCGAGCTGGGCTCGGCGTTCCCGCTCACCGGCGGCGAGTACGCCATCACCGCCCGGACGCTCGGCCGGCTGCCCGGCTTCGTGGTGCTCGGGCTGATCCTCATCACGCAGCTGCTCATCATCGCCGTCATCGCGCTGGGCGTGGGCGCGTACCTGTCGGTCGTCCTCCCGGGGCTGGACGGGCCGCTGGTGGCGGCCGTGACGTGCCTGCTCACCACCGTCGTGGCGGTCTTCGACATCAAGCTGAACGCCTGGGTGACCGGGGTGTTCCTGGCCATCGAGATGATCGCGCTGGTGGTCGTGGCGGCGCTCGGCCTGTTCGATCCGCAGCGCTCGCCGGTCGAGCTGATCACCCGTCCGGTGGTGGCCGGGGACGGCGGCGCGCTGGTGCCCGCCTCGCTGGGCCTCATCGGCGCGGCGACCGCGGTGGCGATCTTCTCCTACAACGGGTACGGCTCGGCGGTCTACTTCGGCGAGGAGGTGCACGACGCGCCGAAGAGCATCGCCAAGACGGTGCTGTGGGCGCTGGGCGTCACCGTGGCGGCCGAGCTGGTGCCGGTGATGGCGGTGCTGGTGGGCGCGCCGTCGCTGGAGGGCCTGTTCGGCGCGGAGAACATGATGCAGTACTTCGTCACCGCCCGCGCCGGGTCCGCGGCCAACACGGTGATCTCCCTGGCCGTGGCGCTGGCCATCCTCAACGCCGTGCTGGCCATCATCCTCATCACCTCGCGCATGTTGTTCAGCACCGGACGGGACCGCGCCTGGCCCGCGCCGGTCAGCCGCCTGCTGTCGTCGATCCACGCCCGGTACGGCTCGCCGTGGGTGGCCACGGTGCTGACCGGCGTGGTCAGCGCCGCGTGCTGCTTCATCGACGAGCGCTTCCTGCTGGTGGTGACCGGCACCTCGATCGTGGCCGTGTACGCGGCGCTGTGCCTGGGCGCGATCGCCGGGCGGCGCAACGGCACGACCGGCCACGCGGCGTACCGGATGCCGTGGTTCCCGCTCGCGCCGGTGCTGGCGCTGGCCGCGCTGGCGTACGTGATCTACCTCAACGCGCTGGACCCGGCGATCGGCCGGCCCAGCCTGTACGTCACCGCCGGGATCGCGGTGGTGTCGGCGGCGTACTATCTGGGGGTGCTGCGGCGGCGCGGCGGGTGGGATCTGGCTGAACCATGAGAGTGATCATCTTCGGGGCGACCGGCATGGTCGGGCGCGGCGTGCTCAGGGAGTGCCTGCTCGACGAGCGCGTGACGGCCGTGCTCACGGTCGGCCGGTCGCCCACGGGGACGGTCCACCCCAAGCTGCGCGAGCTGGTCCACGCCGACCTGTCGGACCTGTCGGCCGTCGAGGGCGAGCTGTCCGGCTACGACGCGTGCTTCTTCTGCCTCGGCGTGTCCGCGGCGGGCATGAGCGAGCAGGCATACCGGCGGGTCACCTACGACTACACGCTGGCGGCCGGCACCACGCTGGCCCGGCTGAGCCCGTCCTCGACCTTCGTCTACGTCTCGGGGGCCGGCACCGACGAGCACGGCCGCGCGATGTGGGCCAGGGTGAAGGGCGCGACGGAGAACGCGCTGCTCGCGCTGCCGTTCCACGCCTACGTGTTCCGCCCCGGCTACATCCAGCCGATGCACGGCGTGACCTCGCGCACCCGCTGGTACCGGCTGGCCTACGTCGTGGCCGGGCCGCTCTACCCGCTGCTGCGGCGGCTGTTCCCGGCGTCGGTGACGACGACCGAGCGCATCGGCCAGGCGATGATCACCGTGGCCGAGCGCGGCGCGCCCGAGCGGATCCTCGGCCCGGCGGCGATCAACGCCCTGTGACGGCGGCCCGCGGCACCGGTCGCACGGCCCCCGGCATCAGCGGCACGGCCAGCAGCGAGGCGAGCGCGGCCAGCCCCCACACCGCCTCCCACGGGGCGAGGCCGAGCACCACCGGGACGAGCAGCGGGGTCAGGAAGCCCGAGGCGAAGCAGGCGGTGCCCTCCAGTCCGAGCGCGGTGCCCGCCCTGGCCGCGCCCGCCATGGCGGCGATCTCGGTGTAGGCGATGCCGTGCCAGGAGTTGGCCAGCAGGCCGCCGATCGCCAGGGCGGCGACGGTGAGCGGGGTGGGCGCCGAGGTGAGCACCGCGGCGGCGGCCATGACGACGCCGGACAGCGTCCCGATGGCGCGGATCCAGGTGCGCCGCCCGCCGCGGCGGTCGGTGCGCCGGCCGGTCCAGATGCGCGCCGCGCCGCCGCCGAGCTGGGCGACGAGCACGGTGACGGCGGCCAGGCCGGCGCCGGCCCCCTTGATGTCGTGCAGGAAGATCGCGGTGAAGGACAGCACGGCGAACTGCGGCACGGTGAGCAGCCCGCTGGCCAGCGCCACCCGCCACACGTCCCAGCGGCGCAGCGGGGAGGGGCCCGGCTGCGGGGCGGCGGCCGCGGCGGCGGGCGCCGGCTCGTGCAGCCAGCGCCAGGTGGCCGCCGCCGCCAGCAGGCAGAACACCGCCGGTACGGCGTAGACGGCGCGGAAGCCGTACCGCTCGGCGAGCCAGGGCAGCAGGGCGACTCCGACCGCGCCGCCGACGGGGATGGCCGTCTGGCGGACGCTCATGGCCAGCCCCCGCTCGCCGCCGGCGAACCAGGTCATGACGGCCCGCCCGGAGGCGCCGTTCACGCTGCCGCCCAGCGCCCCGGCGGCCAGCAGGCACACCGCCAGCAGGGCCACCCCGGCGTGCTCGGCCGGCGTGACGGCGGCGGCCATCACCGCCAGCAGCGCGCCCGTGGCGGTCAGCCCGGCGAGCAGCACGCGGCGGTCGCCCCACCGGTCGGTGAGCATGCCCCACGCGATGTCTGAGGCGGCCACGCCCAGCCCCAGGCAGGACAGGACCAGGCCGAGCGAGCCCAGCGACAGATGGTAGCCCGAGCGCATGGAGACCGCGGTCAGCGGGATGCCGGAGAACATGGCCGAGAAGCTGGCCTGGGCGCCGACGCCCACGGACAGCACGACCCATCGGTGCCGCGCGCCGAACCGGCGCGTCCCGCCGCGGACGGTGACGAGTGTCGCCACGATGCCTCCAAAGTAACCGGATTCAATGGTTAGCAACCTTGGCAGCGCCGGAAGTAACTTGTCAACGCGGTTACGATGGGAGCCGTGGACTTCACCTTCGTCAGCGGCAACCTCGGCCTCGACCTCGCCGGCACCATCGGCCACCGCCGGGGCGCGCGCATCGACCTGCTGGCCTCCCCCGCCGACCTGGCCCGCTGGACGGTCGCCGCCGGGCTCCTCGACGAGCCGCCCGAGACCGGCGACGACGACCTGGCGCGGGCGACGGCGCTGCGCGAGGCGATCTACCGGCTGGCCACGGCCGCCCGCGAGGGCAGCCCGTACGGCCGGGCCGACCGCGACCTGCTCAACGAGACCGCCCGGCGCCCGCCCGCCGACGTCGCGCTCGAAGAGCGCGGCCTGCGGCGCGGCGGCGGCCTGCCCGGCGCGCTGTCCACGACGGCGCGCGCGGCGATCGAGCTGCTCGGCGGCCCGCAGGCGGAGCTGGTCCGCGAGTGCGAGGCCGACCCCTGCACCCGCCTGTACGTCGACGCCTCCCACCGCCGCACCCGCCGCTGGTGCGACATGCGCGGCTGCGGCAACCGCGCCAAGGCGGCGGCCTTCCGCGCCCGCGCGGGCGCCTGACCGGGATGATGGAATAACGGCGGAGGCCGGGACGCTACGGTACCTGTCAAAGATTCAACAGTCATGGATGGTGACTAAAGTGCAGTTCGGAATCTTCAGCGTGGGCGACGTGACCACCGACCCCACCACCGGCAGGACCCCGACCGAGCACGAGCGGATCAAGGCGATGGTGGCGATCGCGCTCAAGGCCGAGGAGGTCGGCCTCGACGTGTTCGCGACGGGCGAGCACCACAACCCGCCGTTCGTGCCGTCCTCGCCGACCACCATGCTCGGCTACATCGCGGCCAGGACCGAGCGGCTGATCCTGTCCACCGCCACGACGTTGATCACGACCAACGACCCGGTCAAGATCGCCGAGGACTTCGCCATGCTCCAGCACCTGGCCGACGGCCGGGTGGACCTCATGCTGGGCCGTGGCAACACCGGGCCGGTCTACCCGTGGTTCGGGCAGGACATCCGCCAGGGCATCCCGCTGGCCGTGGAGAACTACGCGCTGCTGCACCAGCTCTGGCGCGAGGACGTCGTCGACTGGGAGGGCCGCTTCCGCACCCCGCTGCAGGGGTTCACCAGCACGCCGCGCCCGCTCGACGGGGTGCCGCCGTTCGTGTGGCACGGCTCGATCCGCAGCCCGGAGATCGCCGAGCAGGCCGCCTACTACGGTGACGGCTTCTTCGCCAACAACATCTTCTGGCCCAAGGAGCACTTCATCCGCCTGATCAACCTCTACCGCCGGCGCTACGCCCACTACGGGCACGGCACGCCCGAGCAGGCGATCGTCGGCCTGGGCGGCCAGGTGTTCATGCGCAAGAACTCCCAGGACGCGGTCCGCGAGTTCCGCCCCTACTTCGACAACGCCCCCGTGTACGGCCACGGGCCGTCGCTGGAGGAGTTCACCGCCGAGACCCCGCTCACCGTGGGCAGCCCGCAGCAGGTCATCGACCGGACGCTGGAGTTCCGCGAGTTCTTCGGCGACTACCAGCGCCAGCTGTTCCTCATGGACCACGCCGGCCTGCCGCTGAAGACCGTGCTGGAGCAGCTCGACATCCTGGGCGAGGAGGTCGTGCCGGTGCTGCGCAAGGAGATGGCCAAGGACCGCCCGGCCGGCGTCCCGGACGCGCCGACGCACGCCTCGCTGGTCCAGGCCCGTACGTCCCAGGCCGTCGAGGTCTGACCCCTCCAGGGAAGGAGATCCCCCCATGAAGCTCGTCGTCGTCACGGCCGGCCTGACCCAGCCGTCCTCCACCCGCCTGCTCGCCGACCGGCTGGCCGAGGCCACCCGGCGGCGGCTGGACGGCGCGGCCGAGGTGCGCGTGGTCGAGCTGCGCGACCTGGCCGTGGACATCGCCAACAACCTGGTGACCGGCTTTCCCGGCGCCCGGCTGCGCGAGGTGGTCGAGGCCGTGACGCAGGCCGACGGGCTCATCGCGGTCACGCCGACCTTCAGCGGCTCCTACAGCGGGCTGTTCAAGTCGTTCTTCGACGTCCTGGACAACACGGCCCTGGCGGGCACGCCCGTGCTGATCGCCGCCACGGGCGGCACCGCCCGGCACTCGCTCGTGCTGGAGCACGCGCTGCGCCCGCTGTTCGCCTACCTGCGGGCCGTGGTCGTGCCGACCGCCGTCTACGCCGCCTCGGAGGACTGGGGCGGCGGCGGCGACTCCTTCACCGACGGGCTCGGCGAGCGCATCGACCGGGCCGCCGGCGAGCTGGCCGGCCTGCTGGCGGGCCGCGCTCCCCGGCCGGTCACGGCTGAGGAAGAGGGCGGGGCCGGGGCTGACGACGAGGTCGTCCCGTTCGCGGAGCAACTCGCGGCTTTGCGCCCACTGCGCTAGTTTGCAGCGGTGCTGACCGCTACATGCCTCTCGCTGTCCCTTGCCTTGACCTGCGTTTCCCCCGCAGACCTCAACAATCCACACAAGAAGGACATCGCCATGCAGCTGGTGTCCAGCGCGGAGAACTCCTCGCTGGACTGGAAGGCCCAGTACGGCTACATCGAGGACATCAAGGACGAACGCGGTTACACCGCGGGCATCATCGGCTTCTGCTCCGGCACCGGCGACATGCTGGAGCTGGTCGAGCTCTACACCCGGCGCAAGCCCTCGAACGTGCTGGCCAAGTACCTGCCCGCGCTGCGCAAGGTCAACGGCACCGACTCCCACAAGGGCCTCGGCAAGCCGTTCGTCAAGGACTGGAAGAAGGCCGCGGCCGACCCCGTCTTCCGGCGGGCCCAGGACCACGAGCGCGACCGCGTCTACTTCGACCCGGCCGTCCGCCGGGCCAAGAAGGACGGCCTGCGGGCGCTCGGCCAGTTCGCCTACTACGACGCCATGGTCATGCACGGCCCCGGCTCCGACAAGCTCAGCTTCGGCGGCATCAGGAAGGCCGCGCTGGCCAAGGCCGCCTCCCCCGCCCGCGGCGGCGACGAGGTGGCCTACCTCAACGCGTTCCTCGACGCCAGGAAGGCGGCGATGAAGGCCGAGGACGCCCACGACGACACCACCCGGGTCGACACCATGCAGCGCGTCTTCCTCAGGAAGGGCAACCTCGACCTCAGGCCGCCGCTGACCTGGAAGGTGTACGGCGACAAGTACACGATCAAGCACTGATCAGGCGATCAGGGTAGGTTGGCGTACAAGCCGAACAAACGGGGTTAATCATGTCCAACGGTGCCCGTCATGGTCTGGGAGTGGTCGCTGGGCTGCTCCTTCCTCCGCTGATCGCCGCCTGCCTCATGTACGGCATCGGCGAGCTCGGCCTGACCATGGCCACGCGGTTCACGGTCTCCTGGATCGGGCTGGCCGTGATCGCGGCGGCCGGGGCCGGACTGGCATTCCTGGCCGGCTCGCGCCTGTCGCCGATCGCCTCGCTGCTCGGCGGCCTGGCCTACACCGCGCTCGGCCTGGTGCCCGCGGTGGAGCTGGGCGCCGGGGTCCGCGTCCTCCCCGACGGGCTGGTCACCGGCAGCCTGGGGGCGGGCCTGCAGACCACGATCTACAGCGGGGTCATGCTGTTCCTCGGCGTGGCGCTGCTGGTCGTGTCGGCCTTCCCCTCGCGGTGGCGGTCCCCGGCGCGGCCGTCGGCCTACGCCTCCGACTACGGCTCGGCGGGCTCGCCGTACCTGCCGCAGGGCACGCCGCACGACGTCACCAGGCCGATGCACCGCGAGTGAGCCCGGCCGGGCCTGGCAGAATGCGGCCATGCGCGACTCGAAGATCGTCGACTTCCTGGCCGAGCTGGCCGACAAGGTGCCCGCCCCCGGCGGCGGGGCCACCGCCGCCCTGCACGCGGCCCAGTCCGCGGCGCTGCTCGGCATGGTGGCCCGCTACACCACCGGCGAGCGGTACGCCGGACACGCCGAGACCGTCGCCGCGGTGATCGAGGAGACCGACGCCCTCCGCGCGCGGACGCTGCGCCTCGCCGAGGAGGACGCGGCGGCCTTCACCGCAGTCTCCGACGCCTACCGGCTGCCCAAGGGCGAGGAGCGCAGCGTCTCCATCGCCCGCGCCCTGGCCGGCGCGGCCGAGCCCCCGGCCCTGGTGGTGGCGGCCGCCACGCGCCTGGTCGAGCTGTGCGAGCTGCTGCTGCCGATCGGCAACCGCAACGTCGTCACCGACGTCGCCGCCGCCGCCGAGGCCGCCCGCGCCGCGCTCACCACCGCCCGGGTGAACGTCGAGGTCAACCTGCGGGGCATCAAGGACGAGCAGGTCCGCGAGGAGCTGACGGCCCGCCTGGCGGGCGTGGACGAGGCCGTCGCCACGGCCGACCGGATCACCGCCGGGGTACGCGAGGAGATCGCCCGATGAGGACGCTGACCGGCCGCGACCTGGCCACCGCGATCAAGGCCCAGACGCAGGCCGAGGCCGCCGCCGGGCCGCAGCCCAGGCTGGCCGTCGTGGTGGCCACGGCCGACGAGGCCAGCCTGTGGTACGTCCGCTCGATCGCCAAGGCCGCCGCGGGCGTCGGCGTCGCCTGCGACATCGTCGACCTCGGCGCCAAAGCCGACCCCGGCAGGATCCACGAGACGCTGGCCGGGCTGAGCGCCGACGACGCCGTCCACGGGGTCATGCTCCAGACGCCGCTGCCCGCCGGGGCCTCGGCGCAGGAGCTGGCCGCCGCCATCGACCCGCGCAAGGACGTCGACGGCGCGAACCCGCTCTCGCTCGGCCGCCTGGCCGCCGGGCTGCCCGCGTTCCCGCCCGCCACGGCGGCGGCCGTCATGGCCCTGCTCGACCACTACGAGGTGCCGCTCGAAGGGCGGCGGGCGGTGGTCGTCGGCCGCTCGACCGTGGTCGGCAAGCCGCTGGCCCACCTGCTGCTCGACCGGCACGCCACGGTCACCGTCTGCCATTCGCGCACCCGCGACCTGGCCGCCGTCACCGCCGGGGCCGAGGTGCTCGTGGCCGCGGTCGGCCGCGCCGGGCTGATCGGCGCCGCGCACGTCGCGCCGGGCGCGGTGGTGATCGACGTGGGCACCAACCCGACCGACGACGGCGGGCTCACCGGCGACGTCGACTTCGCGGCGGTCGCGGAGGTGGCCGGCGCGCTGACCCCGGTGCCCGGCGGCGTCGGCCCGGTGACGACCGCGCTGCTGCTGCGCCACACCGCCCGCGCGGCGAACCTGCCCTGAGCCCCGACATCCGAGAGTGGAGACCATCGATGGGTGACGTCCTGATCGTGCAGAACAGCAGGAGCGGCGGCCCGAGCCGGCTCGGCGACTGGCTGGAGGAGGCCGGGTTGCGGCTCGACGTCGTGCTCGCGCACGAGGGCGCTCCGCTGCCCGACCGGCTGGACCGGCACGACGCCATGATCATGCTCGGCGGCGGTTACCTGCCCTCCGAGGACGACCGGGCCCCGTGGCTGGCCGGCGCCCGCCGGCTGGTGGGCCAGGCGCTGGCGGACGGCGTGCCGCTGTTCGGCATCTGCCTGGGCGGCCAGATGCTGGCCGAGGTGGCCGGCGGCGAGGTGACCGGCGACACCGGCGCGCCGGAGAACGGCAGCCTGCCGGTGACGATCCGGCCCGAGGCGGAAGGCGACCCGCTGTTCCAGGGCCTGCCGCCGGTGGTGCCCGCGATCGAGCACCACAAGGACGCCGTCACCCGGCTGCCCGCCGGCGCGGTGTGGCTGGCCGAGACGCGCGCCTGCCCCTACCAGGCGTTCCGGGTGGGCGAGCGGGCGTGGGGGGTGCAGTTCCATCCCGAGGTGCTGCCCGCGCGCGTGCGCGAGTGGACGCCCGACGGTTTCGACCCCGAGGAGGTCTACGCGGGCGCGGTGGCCGACGAGCCGGTCTCCACGCCGATCTGGCGCGAGGTGGCCACGCGCTTCGCCAAGATCGTCCACGCTTGACCGCCCGCCTCCGCGGCCGGAGGCGCTCTGCGGCCCGGCGCACCCGGCGGCCGGGCGGTGGCCGGGCCGGGCGGTGGGCGGCGGGTGGGACGAATGGCCCTAACGTGGGGGGAATGCGGGTAGACAGACTTCACCCTTGGCCGGCCGACGCAGCCGAGGCCGAGGCCGTCCAGGACCGGTTGCGCGGCCGCGTCGAGCTCGCCGGCCCCACGGACTTCCCCCTGGTGGCCGGCCTCGACGTGCACTACCACGGCGACGACGAGGTGACGGCGGCGGTGGTCGTCCTGGACGCGGCGACGCTGGAACCGGTCGAGCGGGCGGTGGCCCACGGCCGGGCCGCCTTCCCTTACGTGCCCGGCCTGTTCGCCTTCCGCGAGCTGCCCACCCTGGTGGAGGCGCTCGAACGCCTCGCCGTCACCCCCGACCTGCTGGTCTGCGACGGCCACGGCCTGGCTCACCCGCGCGGTTTCGGCCTGGCCTGTCATCTGGGCGTGCTGACCGGCCTGCCCGCGCTCGGCGTGGCCAAGACGCCGTTCGTGGGCGAGCACGAGCCGCCCGGCCGGGAGCGCGGGGACTGGACGCCGATCGTGCACGAGGGCGTCACGGTGGGCAGGGCGCTGCGCACGCGGCGGGACACCAAACCGGTCTACGTCTCCCAGGGCCACCGGATCGGCCTGGACACCGCGACGTCCCAGACGCTGCTGCTCACGCCGCGCTACCGCCTCCCCGAGCCGGTGCGCCAGGCCGACCACCTGGCCCGTCACCCCGCCGGGACCTGACCGCGCCCGCCGCAAGGCCGGCGGGACGGGGGCGGGACAGGGAGCGGGCGCGGGGTCAGCGGCGCCAGGCCCAGACGACGAGCCACACGCTGAGCCCGAAGATCGTCATGCCCAGCGGCACGTGCGCGGCCACCGCCCCCGAGCCGCCGAGCATCGACTGCAGGAACCCGAGCAGCAGCACCCCCAGGCTGACCAGGGCGGGCCAGCCCGCGCCGCGCCCCGGCCGCCACAGCAGCACGGCCGCGACGAGCTGGAGCAGCCCGAGCAGGTGGACGGCGCCCGCCCCGGCCCCGTGCAGGCCCGCGCCGGCCCCGCTCATGAGCTGCCCCGCCGTGACGGCCTGCAGGAGCACCGACAACATGCTGAGCGTGGCGAGGGCCTTGAACGCGGTCAGGTACCCGCTCCCCTTGACGACCTGGGTGACCACTGGACTCTCCTTCGACCTCGGGTGGACGCCCCCCAGGATCGCGCCGCCGCCGGAGCCGGGCATCCGCCGCCCGTCGTCATCCTCGCTACGCCCAGCGTCGTACGCTCACGCCGGGTCGTACGCTCACGCCGGGTCGTGCGCCCCCGAGGAGGCCAGCGGCGGCAGGATCGCCTGGGCGTCCGCGCCGCCGAACCAGAGCCCGATCACGAACGCGGCCGTCGCCTCCAGCTGGACGGCCCGGTCGAGGCCGCCGCCGTCCAGCGGGGTGCAGCCCAGGTCGCGGACCAGGCCCCGGACCAGGTCGAGCGCCCGGACGTCGTCGCCGCACAGGGGCACCGCCAGCGGGCGGCCGCCGAACACGGGCGGCGTCATCCGCCACACGTCCACGTGGCACAGGTTGAACGCCTTCACCACGTGCCCGCCCGTGAGGTCGGCGATCCGGCGGGCGAGCGGACGCGTGACGTCGTACCTGTCGGGGGCGGCGGCGTTCGTCACGTCGATGATCGGCTTGCCGCGCAGGGCCGGACCGGCGGCGGCCAGCACGTCACCCAGCCCCGCCTCCCGGACGCCCACCATCACGACCTCGCCGGACGCGGCCGCCTCCGCCCAGCTCCCCCACCGCGCCCCCGGGCGCCCGGCCTGGGCGTTCATGCTCTCCGCGCGGGCACGGGCGCGCTCGGGGTCGCGTCCGCTGACCGTCACCTCGTGCCCGGCCCTGATCCACTGCGTGCCGAGCGCGTCGGCCATGCCGCCGGCGCCCAGGATCCCGATCTTCATGTCGTCCTCCGTGCTGCGAAAGGGCTTTACTAGGACAAGGACTCTAGAAATCCCGTCACGCACCGATCGGTGCCTATCGGAGGCGTTACGTGTTCATCGCCGACTGCCAGGCCAGACTGGCCTTCGACCTGATCGCCAACACCTGGAACGCGGTCGTCGTCTGGTCGCTGCGCCACGGCCCGTGCCGTCCCGGTGAGCTTCGTGCGCGGATCGGCGGGATCAGCCCCAAGGTGCTCACGGAGACGCTGCGCCGCCTGGAGTTCAACGGGCTGGTCGCCCGCCGCGCCTACGCCGAGGCCCCGCCCCGCGTCGAGTACGCGCTGACCGACCTGGGCCGCTCCCTGCTCGGCCCGATCGAGGCGTTCGGCGCGTGGGCCCACGACCACGCCGAGGACGTCATGGACGCCCAGGACCGCTGGACGGGCTCGAACTCCCCCGCTTCATGAGGATTCTTTAACGCAGCGTTACTGAGTAATTACTCTGGGTAGTGAGTCGGTGGTTGTTCCCACCATCCCCAGGAGGTACTCATGCCTGACGTCCAACGCCGCCGCGCCGCCGTCATCGGTGGCACGCTCACCGCGGCCCTGGCCGCCGCGCTCTTCGCGGCGCCCGCGTACGCCGTCGTCGATCCCGCCACCGCGGTCCCGTGCGCGGCCGAGGCCGCCGCGGGCCTGGCCGCCCTGGTGGACCCGGCGGCCCCCCAGGCGCCGACCGAGATCCCCGCGGCGGGCTGCCTGCATCCCTGACCGGCCGGCCACCACGCGGGCGGTGCGGCGAGCCACGCCGCACCCCCCGCCACCGGCCCTCCCCCTCCCCCCCTCCGACAGCTCCGACAGCGCAATCCCCGTGTCCGACCAGCAGCAGTCGAGGAGTCCCCATTGAAGTTCCGAATCCTGACCAGCGCAGCGGTCCTCGCTCTGGCGGCGGCGGCCGCCGTTCCCCCAATCGCCCTCGGGTCAGGGGGCCGAAACGAACCGGGGAGCATCAATGTCCAGGCCATCGTCGACCGGGTCAACATCTTCACGTCGTAGTGAGGCCACCACAGTTGACCGTGGCCGAGTCCGAGTCCGCTCCCCGGCCGCGGAGCACGCTGGAGCACATCGGCTACGTCATGTTCCTCAGCCGGTGGATACAGGCGCCGCTCTACCTCGGGCTGATCGTCGCCCAGGTCGTCTACGTGTGGCGGTTCATGGTCGAACTCGCCCACCTGGTCGAACTCGGGTTCGGCGGCAACCCCCCGGAGACCACGATCATGCTGATCGTCCTCGGGCTCGTCGACGTCGTGATGGTCTCGAACCTGCTGATCATGGTCATCATCGGCGGCTACGAGACCTTCGTCTCACGGCTGCGCATCGACGGCCATCCCGATCAGCCGGAGTGGTTGTCCCATGTCAATGCAAACGTCCTCAAAGTCAAGCTGGCCATGGCGATCATCGGGATCTCGGGGGTGCACCTCCTGCAGATCTTCATCAACGCCGCCCGGCCGGCCATCACCGACAGGGAACTCGTATGGAAAACACTGATCCATCTCACCTTCGTGGTCTCGGCGCTGGCGCTGGCCGTGATGGATCGGATCATGGCGGGCGGGCGGCATCTCCAGCAGGCGCACCGGGACCAGCAGCCCGGCGGCGTCGCGCAGGAGCGGGTCGCCGCGGCCTAGCGATCGCACTGGCGGTCGGCGCGGGGCTGTGGGCCGGCGCGGGCTGGGCGGCGCCGGCGGCGTCCGCCTCGGCCGCGGCGCCTGCCCAGGGGCCGCGGCCGCTCATCGGCGACGTGGTCGTCTTCAACGACGAGATCGTCGAGCCGGTGTCGCTCCCGGTGAGCACCTGCGGCGGCCTGCTGCCGGTGCTCAGCGGCGCGCCCACCGGGTGCGAGGGCACGTCCAGGGTGTCGGACGACGACGCCTGAGCTCCCCGGCGCCCGCCCGCGGGGGCGGGCGGGCGCCGGACCCCGGCCGGATCAGCCATGGAGGCGTTCAAGAACCCTGGCCGGATCAGCCGTAGAGGCGTTCGAGAACCCCGGCCGGATCAGCCGTAGAGGCGTTCGAGAACCCCGGCCGGGTCAGCCGTAGAGGCGTTCGAGGACCTCGGCCACCCCGTCCTGGTCGTTGGAGGACGTGCGGTGCCCGGCCGTGGCCAGCACCAGCGGGTGGGCGTTGGCCATCGCGTAACCGGCCCCGGCGAAGGCCAGCACGGCCAGGTCGTTGGGCATGTCGCCGAACGCCACCACCTCGGCGGGCGCGACCCCGCGGGCCAGGCACAGCTCGGCCAGCATGCCCGCCTTGGTCACGCCCGGCGCGCTGACCTCCAGGAGCCCCGGCACCCCGGAGTGGGTGACCTCGGCCAGCTCTCCCACGGCCGCCGCGGCCAGGGCCGACATCTCGTCGAGGGTGTGCGCGGGCGAGAGCACCAGCAGCTTGACGATCGGCTCGCCCGCCTCGAACGCCGAGGCCACCTCCCGGTAGTGCGCCACGTCGTGCTCGACCCGTCTGGTGTAGCCGGCCTCGGTGAGCACGCCCGTGCCGGTCTCGACGGCGAAGGCCGCCCCGGGCAGGGCCGCGGCCAGGCTGTCGGCGACCTTCCTGGCGGCCTGCGGCTCGATCGTGCGGCTGGCCACGATCCGCGCGGCGGCCAGGTCGTACAGGAGGGCGCCGTTGCTGCAGATCGCCAGGCCGGTCAGGCCCGCCTGGCCGGCGATGGCGTGGATGGAGCGCGGCGGGCGGGCGGTCACGAAGACGATCTCCGCTCCGGCGGCGCGGGCCAGGCCCAGGGCCTGCCGGGTACGCGGGGAGACGACGCCGGCGGAGGTCAGGAGGGTGCCGTCGAGATCGGTGGCCACGATGCGGGGCGGGGTGGCGGGGGTCACGTCCCCACCGTAGATGCCGGCCGGAAGGGGCTCAGGGGTAGGGTGCCCTGGTGTCTTCCAATGCGGGGCGTTTCGCCCGGTCCGGGCCGCGTCCGGACGACCGGGTCGCCTCCGTCTTCCGGTTCGCCTCGGAGCTGGTCGCCTGGGTCGCGGCGCCGTGGGCGCTGCTTCCCGGGTCGGTGTGGCAGGCCGTGTTGTCGGTCGTGGTGCTGATCGGGCTGCCGACGGTGTTCGCCACGCCCGGCGACAAGCGGAGCGTGCTGGTCGCCGTGCCCGGGTTCGTGACCGTCGGGCTGGTCGCCCTGCAGCTCGTGGTGGCGGTGGCGGCGGCGTGGGTGGCCTGGCACGCGGTCGTGGCGGCGGTGGTCACGGTGCTGGCGGTGGTCACCGTGGTGCTGGAGCTGCCGCGCTGGCGCTGGCTACTGACGGGCTGAGCGGCCGCGCGTCCGCAGCTCTCAGAGGCGCATCTCGGCGGGGAGGCGGGTGGCGGCGTTGAGCAGCTCCAGGCCGAGCAGGTCGCCCGAGGCCCCGTAGTCGAGGACGACGTCCTCCGACACGGTCTGCCGTACCGCCTCACCTGGCACGATTTCGTGCTTCATCGCGATATAGGCGATGTTTTGTTCCTTGTTCCAGCTGACGTACACGGTCCGGGTGAGCTGGCGGTCCGGCGGGGCGTCGTCCGGCCGGAGCAGGCCCTCCTTGGCCTCGGGCGAGCCGGCCAGCGCCGCGCGCACCATGGCCAGCGCCACCTCGACCGCCTCCAGCGAGTCGCGCCCGGCCGCCCGGCGCTCGTGCTCCCACCCGGCCAGCCCGTCGATCCGGTACGGGCACGCCCACTCCCCCGCCTCCTCGTACGGCATGCCGACGGCGACGGTCACCTCGCGCGGCGGGACGGTCTCCAGCACCAGCACCCGCTGGGCGATCTCGTACATGCCGCATCATCTACCCAGGCGCCCGCTTCCGGAAGACCCACTGGCCGAGCCATATCATCCGGGGCCGATGCGTTCCGGCTTCCGGCAGCGGCGGGTTAGTGTGCGTTAGGGTCGCAAGGGGGCCTAGATGAACGAGTCGTTCGGCACACGTCTGCGTGCCAGGCTGGACAAATTCGGCCCGCTCTGCGTGGGCATCGATCCGAGCCCGGCGTTGCTCGACGCCTGGGGCCTCGACGACTCACCGGGCGGCCTTGAGCGCTTCAGCCGCACGGTGGCCGACACGATCAGCGACGTGGCCGCCGTGGTCAAGCCGCAGTCGGCCTTCTACGAGCGCTGGGGCAGCCGCGGCGTCGCCGTCCTGGAACGCACCATCGCCGATCTGCGCGAGGCCGGCACGCTGGTGCTGCTCGACGCCAAGCGCGGCGACGTCGACACCACGATGGCCGCCTACGCCGAGGCCTACCTCGACCGGGGCAGCCCGCTGGCCGCCGACGCGGTGACGCT
The DNA here is from genome assembly GCF_040298265.1 of Nonomuraea sp. NPDC001636. Taxonomy (NCBI): domain Bacteria; kingdom Bacillati; phylum Actinomycetota; class Actinomycetes; order Streptosporangiales; family Streptosporangiaceae; genus Nonomuraea; species Nonomuraea sp. NPDC001636. Next base: position 67,981 of record NZ_JBEOZT010000024.1, on the reverse strand, counting down.
CAGCCCCTACCTGGGGTTCGGCTCGCTGGAGGTGGCGATCACCTCGGCGGTGGCCAACGACGCCGGCGTCTTCGTGCTGGCCCGCACCTCCAACCCGGCGGCGGCCGGACTGCAGCAGCGGGTGGCCGACCTGGTGATCGCCGGAGCCGCCGCGGCCAACGCGGGCCACGAGCCGTTCGGGCCGGTGGGAGTGGTCATGGGGGCCACGCTGCCCGCGCTCGACCACTCCCTGGCCGACCTCAACGGCCCGATCCTGGCTCCGGGGCTCGGCGCGCAGGGCGCCTCGCCCGCCGACGTGGGCCGGCTGTTCGCCCCGGTACGCGGCTCCGTCGTGCCGTCGGTCTCCCGGGCCGTGCTCGCCGACCCGCGACGGCTGCGGTCGAGGACCCTGCAGTACCGGGACGAGTGCGTCACGTACCTGACGTACTGAGCCGGCCGACGGCGGCCAGCACCGCCCGTACCGACGCGGTGAGCACGGAGGTGTCCTGACCGGCGCCCCAGCCGATCACCCCGTCCACCCGGGCCTCCACGTACGCGACGGCGCTGCTGCCCGTCCCCGGGTCCACGGCGTGCTCGGCGTAGTGCAGGACGTCGACCTCGACGCCGTCCCCGGCCAGCGCGGCGGTCAGCGCGGACAGCGGCCCGTTTCCGGTGCCGCGCAGCACCCGCCCCGACTCCAGGACGCCCTCGAACTCGTGCGTCCCAGGCGCGGTCTCGGCCGTGCGCCAGGAGGCGAACCAGGAGCGCTCGCCGGGCGCGATGTAGGTGGCGTGGAACAGCGCCCGCAACTCGTCGGCGGTGATCTCCTCGCCGCTGTCGTCCGTGGCCCGCTGCACCGTCGCGGCGAAGTCGATCTGCAGGCGGCGCGGCAGGTCGAGGCCGTGGCGGGCGCCCAGCAGGTACGCGATGCCGCCCTTGCCCGACTGGCTGTTGACCCGGATGACCGCCTGGTAGCCGCGTCCCACGTCGGCCGGGTCGATGGGCAGGTACGGCACCTCCCACGGCGCCAGCTCCGGCGGCACGCCCAGCTCGGCGGCCCGCGCGGCGTGGTGGGCCAGGCCCTTGCCGATGGCGTCCTGGTGGGTGCCGGAGAAGGCGGTGTAGACCAGGTCGCCGGCGTAGGGGTGGCGGTCGTGCACGGGCAGGCGGTTGCAGTGCTCGACGACGCGCCGGATCTCGTCGATGGCGGAGAAGTCGATCATCGGGTCGACGCCCTGGGAGTGCAGGTTGAGCGCGAGGGTCACCAGGTCGACGTTGCCGGTGCGCTCGCCGTTGCCGAACAGGCAGCCCTCCACCCGCTGCGCCCCGGCCAGCACGGCCAGCTCGGCGCAGGCCACGCCGGTGCCGCGGTCGTTGTGCGGGTGCACCGACAGGATCACCGAGTCGCGGCGGTCGAGGTGGCGGTGCATGTACTCGATCTGGTCGGCGTACACGTTGGGGGTGGCGATCTCGACGGTCGCGGGCAGGTTGTGGATCACCGGGCGGTCCGGGGAGGCGTCCCAGAGGGCGGTCAGGCCGTTGCAGATCTCCAGCACGTAGTCGGGCTCGGTGAGGTTGAACACCTCGGGCGAGAACTCGAAGCGCACCGGGAGCCCGTCGGCCAGGCGGGCGATCTGGCCGGCCGCGTCCATGACGAGCTTGCGCAGGGCGTCGCGGTCGTGGCCGAGCACCACGTTCCGCCAGGTGGGCGCGGTCGCGGTGTAGAGGTGCACGACCACGTCGGGCAGGCCGCGGATCGACTCGAAGGTGCGCTCGATCAGGTCCTGCCGGGCGGCGGTGAAGGCCACCACGGTCACGTCGTCGGGCACCGCGCCGGGCTCGGCCAGCTCCCTGAGGAAGTCGAAGTCGAGCCTGCTGGCCGACGGGTAGCCGACCTCGATCTCCTTGAAGCCCATGCGCACCTGGAGGTCGAACAGGCGGCGCTTGCGCGCCGGGTCCATCGGCTCGGCCAGCGCCTGGTTGCCGTCGCGCAGGTCGACCGGGACCCAGAGCGGGGCGGCGGTGATGCGGCGCGAGGGCCAGGCGCGCTCGCCGGTCAGGGGCACCTCGACCCGCTCGTGCGCGGGCCGGTAGCGGTGGGAGGGCATCGCGCTGGGGCGCTGCCGGTTCCATGCGTACACGTCTTCGTTCCTTCTTCGGCGTTCGGACGACCGGCAGCACCTCGCACACCGCGGCGGGGTGCCGGTCCGGTCAGGCCCCGCCGCGGCGGCCGAGAAGAAGGAGACCGTACGACGACATGGCGGCTACACTAACCACAACACAGGTCCTCAGACAACCTGAGAGGTGCACATGCCGCTCGGCGCCCTCCGCCGCAGCCCCCTGGTCGACCAGGCCGTCCAGCACCTGCGCGAGCAGATCACCGAGGGCCACTGGCCGGTCGGTACCCGGCTGCCCGGCGAGAACGCGCTGGCCAAGACGCTCGGGGTGGGCCGGTCCACGGTCCGCGAGGCGCTGCGGGCGCTGGCCGGGGCCGGGCTGGTGCGGGCGCGTCAGGGCTCGGGGGTGTTCGTCATCGCCTCGGAGCCGGCCGAGGACTGGCCCGCGCGGCTGCGCCGGGCCGCGATCACCGACGTGTACGAGGTCCGCATGATGGTCGAGACCCAGGCGGCCAGGCTGGCGGCGGCCCGGCGTACCGACGAGGACGTCGCGGCGATGGAGGCCGCGCTCCAGGCCCGCGAACGGGCGGCGGGCGAGGACGACGCGGCGTTCGTCGACGCCGACATCGCGCTGCACGCGGCGGTCGTGGCGGCGGCGGGCAACCCCGTGCTCACGGACCTGTTCGCCGAGTTCGCGCCGGCGTTGCGGGAGGGGCTGATCGACATGGTGGGGCTGCTGGAGCTGCGCGGGCACGACCGCAACCCGGGGCACGACGCGCACGCCGCGCTGGTGGCGGCGGTCCGCGACGGCGACGCGGCGGCGGCCGGCGACCTGCTGCAGGCCGAGCTGGAACAGACCCTCGCCCGGCTGCACACGCAACCCGGCGCCTGACCGTCGCCGGGGCAGGCGGTCCCGGGTGCATCAGGCGGCCAGGTCAGGCGGTGGGGCCGGCGTCGGGGCGGATGACGTCCTCGCCTTCGTCGTCCTCCTCGGGCGGCTCCTCCGGGACGGGCTCCTCCAGCTCGTCGGGCGGGTCCGCGGACAGGGGGCGGCGGGTCCTGGGCGATCCCGAGGCGGACCGCTCGGCGACCACGTCGCTCTCCCCCTCCACGCCTCCCACCGCCGCGGGCAGGTCGTCGGGCTTTCGGTTCATGGCCCCCACCTGCCCGTGACGGCGTCCCATGACGCCCGGCCGGACGTCAAGGGACGGGCTAGGACAGCTCCCGCAACGCGTCCTCGATCTCGGCCCTGACCGGCATCGACGTGCTGGCGCCCGCCCGCTGCACCGACAGCGCCGCCGCCACCGAGGCGAAGCGCAGCGCCTCGGCCGGGGCCAGCCCGTCGGCCCGCGCGACCGCCAGCGCGCCGACGAACGTGTCACCGGCGGCCGTGGTGTCCACCGCCTTGACCTCGATCGCGGGCACCCGCAGCCGCTCGCCCGAGCGCGCGCCGTAGAGCGCGCCGCGCGAGCCCAGCGTGATGACGGCCTCCTCGACGCGTTCGAGGAGCGCGTCGAGGGCGGCGTCGGGGTCGGCCTGGCCGGTGAGGTCGGCGGCCTCGTGCTCGTTCGGGACGATCATGGTGACCGCGTCGAGCAGCTCGTCGGGCAGCGGCTGCGCGGGCGCCGGGGTCAGGACGGCGGGCACCCCGGAGACCCGGGCCGCCTCCGCGGCGGCCACGACGGCCTCCATGGGCAGTTCGAGCTGGAGCAGCAGGGCCCGCGACCCGGCGATCGTGGCCAGGTCGCCGCCGGACGGCCCGGTCACGGTGCCGTTCGCGCCGGGCACGACGATGATCGAGTTGCCGCCGGCGTCGTCGACCACGATGTGCGCGATGCCGCTGGGGCCGGGCACCTGGCGCAGGCCGCGGACGTCCACGCCGGCCTCGGCCAGGGTGGAGCGCATCTCGGCCCCGAAGGCGTCGTCGCCGACCGCGCCGAGGAAGGCCACCTGCGCGCCGGCTCGGGCCGCGGCGATGGCCTGGTTGGCGCCCTTGCCGCCGGGCACGGTCCGGAACCGGTGACCGGTGACCGTCTCGCCCCGCTTGGGGGCCTGGGATACGTACGCGACGAGGTCCATGTTGGCGCTGCCGAAAACCGAGATCATGGGGCCATCATCTCCTGAGTACGTCGCGCCAGTTCGCCGAGCCCCACCCCGTCGAAGCCGGTCAGGCTGCTGGCCAGGCTGTCGCGCATGAGCCAGCGGTCCGGTACGCCGCCGTTCAGCGCGCCCGCCACGGACCCCGCCGTGGCCCCGGCCGAGTCGGTGTCCCAGCCGCCGGCGACCGCGCCCGCGATCGTGGCGGTGAAGTCGCCCGCGCCGTGGACCAGCGTGGCGGCCACCAGCGCGGCGTTGTTGATCGTGTGCACCCAGTGCAGCGTGCCATGCCGCTGGTGCAGCAGGTCGATGACACGCTCGAAGTCCGGCTCGCGGGCGGCGTCGGCGACGGCCAGGCTGACCGCCTCGTGCAGGCGTGACTCGCGCGGCACGACCGACAGGCCCGCCTCGACGGCCTCCCGCGCCGATTCGGCGACCAGCGAGGCGGCGCACATGGCCGCGACGAACATCGCGCCGTAGATCCCGTTGGCGGTGTGGGTCAGCCGGGCGTCGCGCCAGGCCAGTTCGGCGGCCGTGGCGGGGTCGCCGGGGTTGGCCCAGCCGTAGACGTCCGTCCTGATGAAGGCGCCGATCCATTCGCGGAACGGGTTGCGGCGGGTGGCCGTCTCCGGCGGCTCGAAGCCGTCGAGCAGGTTGCGGTAGGCGACCCGCTCGGCGGTGAACGTGCGGCCGGCCGGCAGCTCGTCCAGCCACAGCTTGGCGACGTCCTCGGTGGTGAAGCCGCGGCCGTGCCGCTCCAGGACGGACAGCGCCAGCAGCGGGTAGTTGAGGTCGTCGTCCTCGGGGATGCCGTCGATGTTCTCGGCCAGCGAGTTGACCGCGCTGCGCCGGTTCCACGGCCACCTGCGCGCGATCTCCTCTGGCAGGCCCTCGGCGGTGAACCAGCCGGTGATCGGCCAGTTGCCGGTGGCCTCGGCGATCTGCCTGATGCCCGCGCGCGGGATCTTCTCCACCGGCTTGCCCAGCACGCAGCCGGCCGCCCGTCCCTGCCAGGCGCCCAGCAGCCGCGCCGGGTCCGCCTTCGCCGCGGTCCGGGCCGACGGCCAGTCGGGGCAGGCGGCGACGATGGCGTCCAGGTCGGAGGGCTCGGCCAGCGGCGAGGGGATCGCGGCCAGCTCGTCCAGCAGGCTCTCGGCCAGGGGACGCAGCCGGGCCGCTGCGGCCTCGGAGGCGCCGGCGCGCGGCGGGGCGTCGTGGCCGCCCGCCGCGTGCCACCGTCCGGCCAGCTCGCGCACCTGCGGCAGGTCGCCCCTGCCGTCCTCGCCGGCCTGGCGCAGCTCGTGGCCGACCAGGTCCTCCGGCTGGACCCAGGTGAGCCTGATCATCGAGCGTCCAGCTCGGCGAAGGCGGCCTCGTGGGCGCGCCGCCGCGCCAGGTCGTCGGCGTGCACCCGGCGCGCCACCTCGGCGATCGCCAGGCCGGGCGCGACCAGGTCGGTACGGCTGGCCGCCCCCACCTGCTCCACCCACTGCGCGGGCACCGCGGACAGCCCCCCGAGGGCGCCCGCGATCGCTCCGCCCATGGAGGCGATCGAGTCGGCGTCGCGGCCGTAGTTCACGCCGCCGAGCACGGTGTCGCGGACGTCGCCCTTGGCCGCGACCAGGAAGCCCAGTGCCAGCGGCAGCTCCTCGATGCTGTGCACCCGGCTCGGCCGGCGCGCGCCGAGCCCCTGGTCGCGGTAGGTGTCGGCGACCGTGTCGAAGGGCCGTACGGCCGCGCGCAGCACCTCGAAGGAGCCGTCCCAGTGGCCGACGCCGGCCGCGGCCTCGCAGACCGCCTCGATGGCGGCGCGGGTGCCGTCCTTGGCCAGGCGCAGGCAGGCGGCGACCACGGAGTCGACCGTGGCGCCCGGCCGCATGGCCTCGGCGACGGCGGCGGCCATCACGCCGGCGGCCTCGCGTCCGTAGCTGGACTGGTGGGCCCCGGTCAGGTCGACGGCCTCGGCGTAGGCGGCGTCGGGGTCGGCGGCGTTGACGATGCCGACGGGCGCGACGTACATGGCCGCGCCGCAGTTGACGATGTTGCCGACGCCGGCCTCGCGCGGGTCGACGTGCCCGTAGTGCAGGCGGGCCACGATCCACTTCTCGGCCAGGAAGATCCGCTGCAGCGGCAGCGCCTCGGCCTCCAGCTCGGGGATCCACCGCCGCTCGCCCATCAGCTCCGGCACGAAGTGGTCGGCCATCGCGTACGCGCCCAGGTGCCCGCCGACCTTCTCGTACACGCGGATCAGGGCGTGCGTCATCAGGGTGTCGTCGGTGATGTGCCCGTCGCCCTTGTGGTACGGCGCGATCGGCCGGGCGTTGCGCCAGTCCTCGTTGTACGGCGGCACGATGCCCTCGACCCGGCCCCCGTACCGCTCCACGATCTGTTCGGGGGTCCAGCCCTCGGTCGCGCCGCCCAGCGCGTCACCGACCGCCGCCCCCGCCACGCAGCCAGTGGCCCTGTCCTCAAGCGGCGTCATGCGATTCCCTTCGTCAGTTCGATCAGATCCTTGCCCGCCAGCTCCGGCAGGCAGCAGCCCGCCAGCGTGCGGGCCGGCGCGAGCCACCCCTCCGGGATCGCGCCGTACCCACCGGCGGCCCCCGCCAGCGCCCCGGTCAGCGCGGGCGCCGAGTCGGCGAGCGCCGACAGGCAGGCGGCGGCCGGGACGGCGCGGGCCAGGTCGCCCTCCGCCGCCTCGGCCAGCGCCAAGGCGACGGGCACCGTCTGGGCGGCGCCCACGCCGTAGCTGTAGACGTGGTCGAGCAGCGCGGCGTCCAGCGCGGGCACCGCGCCGAACGGGTCGCCCGCCTTCCGCGCCGCGGCCAGCGCCACCCGGGCGTTGTGCCCGATGGCGGTGTCGCCGGGCAGGACGGCGAGCGCCGCCTCCACGGCCTGGCCCACCGAGCCCGACGCGACCGCGGCGGCCACGGCGGCGGCCATGGCCTGGGCGCCGAGCAGGCCGTCCCCGGCGTTGGTCACCTGGGCGTCCTCGGTCGGGTCCTGGCCCAGGGCCCCGAACGCGACCGCGCGCACGGCGGCGGCGTCGTCGAAGTGGTGGGGGTTGTCGTGCCCGGAGGCCGGCGGCTCGACGCCCCTGGCCAGGTTGTCCAGCGCGGTGGCCACCGAGATGCGCGCCCGGACGCCGGTCAGCTCCCGGAACGCCGCGGCCCGCGGCCGGTCGATCGTCAGCAGTGTCCAGGCCAGCCATTCGGCGTCGTCGGACGGCCCGACGGCCAGCGGCGCGATCGGCTGGTTGAGCGCGAACGGCACCGGCAGCGTGGTGACCCGGTGCTCCTCGGCGAAGGCGTCCAGCTCGCGGTGCAGGCGCCGGCTCCAGGGCGCGTGCAGGGCGGCGCGGTGCCTGGCCGCGGGCCAGCCGGCGGCGTCGCCCACGGCGAGCCCGATGAAGGCCCCCCTGATTCTGTCCCCCGACATGATGATCTACAGTCCTTCCGCCAGTTCGTCGGCGACGTCCAGCACGTGTCTTCCGGCCACGACGGGCAGGCATTTCCCGCTCACCGGGCCGATCCGGGCGGCCCATCGGCCGGGCACGCCCTGTTCTCCCTGGATCGCGCCGGCGACCGCGCCGGCGATGGCGCCGATCGTGTCGGCGTCCCGGCCCAGGCTGACCCCGAACGTCACCGTGGCCTCCACCTCGCCGCCGCCCGCCAGGACGGCGCCCAGCGCCAGCGCGACGGCCTCGGGCGCGAGGTCGGTCCAGGGGTAGTGCCGGACCACGACGGCCTCGTGCAGCGCCTCGATGAGGGCCAGCTCGTCGTCCGCGCCCGTCGCGAGCACGTCGCGCGCCCTGACGATCGCGCGGGCCGTCCAGGAGTCGGCGGGGATCACCGACAGCGCGGCGGCCACGGCCTCGGCGGGCGTGCCGCCCGCCATGGCGGCGGCCACGGCCCCGGCGACCGCACGGCCGCCGAGTATGCCCTCGCCCGACCCGCTGACCAGCCCGTCCTGCTCGATCAGGCGGGCCGCCTCGGCCGGGTCGCCGGGGCAGAAGATCCCGTACGGCGCCGCCCGCATGGCCAGCCCGTCGGACCAGCCGTGCTGGTGGACGCGCCCGGTCAGCGGCGGCTCCAGCCCCCGGCGGAGCGCTTCGATCGTGCCCAGCTCGGAGAACCCGGCGCCGCGCATCGGCCCGGTCACCGACGGGATGATCTCCTGCCGGTAGGCCCGCGCGACGTCGGCCGCGGTCAGGGCGTGCCCGTGCCGGACGAGCAGGGAGGCGGCGAAGATGGCGTACTCGGTGTCGTCGGTGCCGCCGCCCTCGATCTCGGTGAGCCGGCCCCACCGCCGCCGGATCTCCGACGGCGACAGGTTCTCGGCGGGGGCGCCGAGGGCGTCGCCGGCCGCCAGGCCGAGCAGACACCCCCGGGCCCTCAGGCGATGAGTCACTGCTGGTACCGCTCCAAGACCTGGTTGCCGTCCTCGACGAGCCGCTTGGCCGCGTCGTCGATGGTGATCTTATTGGCGAAGTACTCCTGGAGGACCGGCGTGGCGACCTTGCTCTTCCACTCGTCGAAGCCGTTCACCTTCAGGAACGGGGCCACGACCAGGTTCTTGGCGGAGGCGGTGGCGACGTCCCAGCCGTTGTCCTGGGTGGTCATCGCCGGGTCGGCGGCGGCCGTCTGGGAGGTCGGCAGCAGCCAGTCGCCCTTGGCGAGCTTGGCCTGGTTGGCGCCGTTGAGGAAGAACGAGATGAACTTCATGGCCTCGTCCGGGTGCTTGCTGTCCTGGGCGATCGACAGCGTCTGCGAGACCGCGCCCTGCTGGGCGCTGGTGCCCTTCGGCGCGGGCAGCGTCACCCAGTCGAAGTCGTCCGGGGCCTGCTCGGCGACCTGCTGGCGCAGGTAGACGCCGGCCGGCAGCAGCGCGAACTTGCCCTTGTAGAAGGCGGGCAGCGGGTCGGCGGTGCCCTGGCCGAGCGCGGCCGGGTCGGCGGACTTGTCCTTGTAGAGCTGGTCGTGGATGCGCTGGAGCACCTCGCGCTCCTCCGGCCCGACCTTGACCGTGGTCTTGCCGTCGGCGGTCTGGAAGAACGTGCCGCCGAAGTTGAGCGCCAGGTTGAGCGTCTTGTTGACCGGCGACTTCATCGGCCAGGCCACGCCGAACGTGCCGCCCTTGGTCATCTTCTTGGCGGCCTCGGAGAACTCGTCCCAGGTCCACGGGTTGTCCGCGGTGGGGACGCGCACCTTGGAGGCGTCCAGGAGCTTCTTGTTGGCGATGATGACCTGCGACTCCTGCAGGAACGGCACGCCGTAGATGCCCTGCTCGCCCTTGCCGCCGTTGAAGGTGACGGTGTCCCAGGCGGACTGCGGGATGTCGCCCTTGAGGTCGGCGGGCAGCTTGCTCGTCAGGTCGAGCAGGTAGCCGTCGGAGGCGAACCCGGCCAGCGCCGGCGAGTCGTTGTGGATCACGTCGGGCGCGGTGCCGCCGGCGAACTGGGTGACGAGCTGGTCGTTGACGTTGTCCCAGCTGCCCTGCACGTAGGTGACCTGGGTCTTGGGGTTGGCCTTGTTCCACTCGTCGACGATCTGCTTGTTGGCCGCGACGGACTCCTTCTGCCAGGCCAGGCTGAGGAAGTTGAGCTTCACCGGCTCGCCGGACGAGGCGGCCTCTCCGCCGCCCCCTCCTCCGCTGCCGCCACACGCGGCGGCGAACGCGACGACGGCCGCCGCCGCCAATGCGGACTTGATTCGCATATGAGCCTCCTACTAGCCCTTCACGGCGCCGGCCATCAGGCCGGACTTCAGTCGCCGCTGAATGATTGCGAAGAAGATCAGGCTCGGGATCGTCGCCATGAGCGACGCCGCGGCCAGCGGGCCGAGCCTGGCCACCCCCTCGGGGCCGGTGAACCGCACCAGCGTGAGCGGGAGTGTCATCACGTCGGGGTCCTGGAGGATCACGAGCGCGAACAGGAACTCGTTCCACGACGAGATGAAAGAGAACAGCAGCGTGGCCACCACGCCGGGCGCGAGCAGCGGCGCCACCACGCTGGCGATCGAGCGCAGCCGGGTCGCGCCGTCGACGGCCGCGGCCTCCTCCAGCTCGCGCGGCACGGCCCGCACGTAGCCCTGGAGCATCCACAGCGCGAACGGCAGCGTGAACGTCACGTGCACGACGACGAGCCCCGGCAGGGTGTTCACCAGCTCCAGATCCCGCAGGATCATGAAGAGCGGGATGATGATCAGAATGAACGGGAAGACCTGGCTGACCAGCACCCACCCGATCGCGACCTTGTTGAGCAGGCTGCGGTAGCGGGCCATGGCGTACGAGGCCGGCAGCGAGATCAGCACGGTGATCACGCTGCTGAACAGCGCCACGACCAGGCTGCGGCCGGCCGCGCCGATCAGGTCCTGCTCGCCGAAGGCGTCGGCGAAGTTGGACAGGGTCGGCTCGCGCGGGAGCCACGTCGGGTCGGCCAGCGCCATCTCCTGGGGCGTCTTCAGCGCCGTCGACAGCAGCCAGAACAGCGGGAACGCCAGGAAGACGATGTACGCGACCAGCGCGACGTACTGCGGGGCGCGTCTCATCGGGTCTCCCTCATCTGGCGCCACAGGTACAGGCCGAGCACCGTGAGCACGACGATCGCCATGGCCAGGCCGAGCATCGAGGCGTATCCGGCCATCCGGTAGCGGAACGCCTCCTCGTAGGCGAACAACATCGGCAGCCGGGTCTGGCCGCCGGGCCCGCCCTGGGTGAGCACGTAGACCAGGCCGAACTGGTTGATGTTCCACACGAAGTCGAGCGAGGTGATCGACACGATCACCGGCCGCAGCTGCGGGAGCGTGATGCTCCAGAACCGCCGCCAGCGGCCCGCGCCGTCGACCTCGCCGGCCTCGTAGAGCTCCTTCGGGATGCCCTGAAGCCCGGCGAGCAGGACCACGGTGGTCTGCGGCATGCCGGTCCAGACGCCCACCACGATGATCGCGGGCAGCGCGAGCGAGAAGTCGGCCAGCCAGTTGACGTGCGTGCCGAGCAGGCTGTTCAGGATGCCCGCGTCGGGGTGGTAGACGAGCTTCCACATCAGGCCGATGACCACCGGCGGCATCGCCCACGGCACCACCGCGAGCACCCGGGCCAGGGTCCTGAAGCGCAGGTTCTGGTTGAGCAGCACCGCCAGGCCGAGCGCGGCCAGGAACTGCAGCACGGTCACCGAGACCGACCAGATCGCGCCGATCCGGAAGGAGGCCCAGAAGTCGTCGTCGGTGAGCAGCCGGCCGAAGTTCTCCAGGCCGACGAAGCTGGTCTCGTGGACGCGCGTGTTGCGGGCGTCGGTGAAGGCCAGGCCGATGCCGTACAGCAGCGGGCCGACGCTGAACAGCGCGACGGGCACCAGCGCGGGCAGCATGAGCAGCCACATCTCGCGGTTCCCGCGCGACTTGGGACGCCGCCGGGTAGGCGGGCGCCGGGGCGGTGCCGCCGTCGTCACGGTCGCGGTCACGTCCTGCCTCCCTCATGTCCGTAGGTCTCGCCCGCCGTCGAGGCCCGCACCACCAGGCGCGGCGGAACGGTGATCACGCGCGGCGCGGCGTCGTCGCCGTTCAGGCGGTCGAGCAGCAGCTCGGCGGCGGCCTTGCCGCGTTCGGCCGAGCCGAGCGAGACGCTCGACAGCGACGGCCAGGACGCGGCGGCCAGGTCGGTGTCGTCCATGCCGACCACCGCCACGTCCTCGGGCACCCGGCGGCCGGCGGCGCGCAGCACGTCGAGGGCGCCGAGCGCGATCAGGTCGTTGGCGCACATCAGCGCGTCGACGTCGGGGGCCCGGTCCAGCAGCTCGGCCACCGCGCGGCCCCCTTGCGCGCGGTAGAAGTCGCCGATCTGGACCAGGTCGTCGTCGTAGGGCAGGCCGAGCTGCTCCAGCGCCTCGCGGTAGGCCGCGCCGCGCGAGGCGCCGGGCCAGGTGTCGGGCGGGCCGTTGACCAGCGCGATGCGCCGGCGGCCGAGCGCGTGCAGGTGGTCGACGGCGAGCTTGACGCCGGTGCGCGAGTCGGCCCGTACGTTGTCCACCGGCGTGCCCTCCGGCACCGTGCCGATGATCACGACGGGCGCCCTGGCCGCGGCCAGCATCTGCAGGTGGGCGTCGGTGACCCGGAGCGGGCTCATGATCAGCCCGTCCACGTACCGCTCGCCCAGGCTGTGCAGCACGTCGATCTCGTCGGCCACGACGGCGTCGGTCGAGTGCAGGACGAGCCGGTAGCCGGCCGCCTTGAGCACCGGCTGGATCTGGCGCAGCATCGCCAGATAGGCGGGGTTGCCGACGTCGGCCATGGCGAAGGCGACCTGGTGGGTGCGCCGCGACTTGAGCGACCTGGCCACGGCGTTGCGCACGTAGCCCAGCTCGTCGGCGGCGGCCATCACCTTGCGCACGGTCTCCTGCCTGGTCGGCAGGCCGTTGAGGACCCGCGAGACGGAGGCGATCGAGACACCGGCGCGCTCGGCGATCGTGGTGATCGTGGGTCCGTCGGCCAAGGCTGTCCTTCCAAGAAGGTAAACGTTTACGGGAAAATGTCTGTAAACGTTTACCGTGTTTCGCACATGAAACCGGGCCCTCACTTCAGGGTCAAGTCACGATCCCATAACGCCAGGTCAGCGGGCATATGGAGGAAGTAGAGCGCCCGCTCCCCCGGGGTTCGGGGAAGCGGGCGCGTCAGCGGCTCAGAGCCCGGGGGACGTTCAGGCCGCCACGCGGGGCGTTCGGCCGCTACGCGGGACGTTCGGCGGGGACGGGGGCGGGCGGCGACTGCCGGGTGAGCAGGCGGATCCCCGGGGCGCCGCTGAGCGCGACCACGGCGGCCAGGACGGCCGGGATGATCAGGGCGACCGGCAGCGACTCCGTGGCCTCGGCCACGTACCCGAGGACCGCCGGGCCGAGCAGCAGCCCGCTGTAGCCGAAGGCCGTCACCATGGCCAGCGCGCGGCCCACCGGTCCACCCGCCGCGCCGACCGCGCTGAACAGCACCGGCACGACCGTGGCCAGCCCCACGCCGGCCAGCGCCCAGCCGGTCCACGCGCACACCACGCGCAGCGGCCCGCCGAGCGCCGGGGCGAGGAGCACCAGGACGTACCCCAGGGTGGCGAAGCCGCCGGCGAGCTGGATCGTGCGCACCGAGCCCAGCCTGGCCCTGATCGGGTCGCCGAGCAGGCGGACGGTCGTCATCGCGACCGAGAAGATCGTGTAGGCCAGCGGCGCGTCGGCCGGGTCGGTGTGCAGCACCCAGCGGGCGTGCAGGGCGGCCCAGTCGATGGCCGCGCCCTCGCTCAGGTGCCCGGCGAAGGCCGCCACCCCGAGCAGCGCGATCAGCGCCCACTTCAGCGTGCCGCCGCCCTCGCCGCCGTCCGCCTGCTCGCCGGCCTGCCGGGCGGCGTCGGGCAGCAGCAGGCGGCAGGCCAGCAGGTACAGGAACGGGACGACGACCGCCCCCGCCACCAGCAGCGCCTGCGGGTCGACCGAGGCCCGCAGCGCGAGGGACGTCAGCACGCCACCGGCCGCCCCGCCCAGGCTCCACGTGCCGTGGAAGGCCGAGATGATGGGCCGGCCGTAGACCCGCTCGACCTCGACGGAGTGGGCGTTGATGGCGACCTCGACCACCCCCAGCCCCATCCCGAACGCCAGCGCGAGCGCCATCAGCGGCCCGTACGAGGGGGCCAGCGCGGGCCCGAGGAGCAGCACGGCCGACAACGGCCCGCCGATCCAGGACACCCGCCGGCTGGACCACCTGTCCACCAGCCGCCCGGCCACCAGCATCGACACCAGCGCGCCGCCGGAGATCAGCAACAGGACGGTGCCCAGCCTGGCAGCGCCGAGGCCGAGGCGGTCGTTCAACGAGGGCAGGCCGGCCGCCCACAGACCCATCACGAATCCGCTCAGGGAGAAGAGACCGAAGACTCCGACACGTGCCCGTCTGGCATCAATGAGGCTTTTGTTCACGCCTAGAGCATAAGCTGGGAGTTGTGAAAAGTGCTACGACGAGCGGCGAACTTCGCGCGCACAACCGGGTCCGGCTGCTGCGCGCGGTGCACGACTGCGCGGCGACCCGTACCAGGTCGCAGCTCACCCGCGACCTCAACCTGGCCAGGGGCACGGCGTCGGTGCTGGTCGCGGGCCTGGCCGAGGACCGCCTGCTGCACGAGGAGCCCGCCGCCGGGCACACCAGGGGACGGCCCACCCAGGTGCCCGGCCCCCACCCGCTGGGCCCGCTGGCCCTGGCCGCCGACGTGCGCGAGGACGCCTGGGAGCTGGCGGCCTGCGAGCTGGGCGGACGGGTGAGCGTGCTGGAGGTCCAGCCGCACGACGGCACCCCGGAGGGCGCCCTGGCCTCGCTCGGCCAGGCGGTGTCCGACCACCTGTCGCGGCGGGTGGTCGGCCTCGGGGTGGCCCTCGCCGGCCCGGTCCGGCACGACGGGCTGGTGGACATCGCCCACCTGGGCTGGCGGTCGGTGGACGTGCCCCGGCTGCTGGGCCTCGCGTGGCGGCCGGCCGGCCCTGACCCGGTCCTGGTGGGCAACGACACGGGCCTGGCCGCCCTGGCCGAGGCCCGGCGCGGACGGCTGCGCGGCGTGCGGATGGGCCTGCACCTGCACGTGGACTTCGACCTCGGCGGCGTCCTCGTCGTGGACGGCCGGCCGCTGGACGGCGCGAGCGGCCCCGGCGCCGAGTTCGGCCACATGCCGCTGGGCGGCGGCGACCGGCCGTGCGCGTGCGGCGCGACCGGCTGCTGGGGCCAGGAGGTGGGCGCGAACGCGCTGCTGCGCCACGTGGGCCTGGCCCACGGCGGCGGCCGGGGCCGCGCGCAGGCGGAGGAGGTGCTGGCCGGCAGCCCGGAGGCGGTCGAGGCCGGGGCCCGCGCGCTCGGCCGGGGCATCGCCGCCCTGGTCAACGCGCACGACCCGGAGGTCGTCACGCTCTCCGGGCACGGCGTCGCGCTGCTGGAGCGCGCGGGCGAGGCCCTGACGGACTCCTGCCGGCCCGCGCTGATGGCCATCCGGCGGGAGCGTCCGCCCCGGATCGAGGCCGCCGCGCTGGGCTGGCGCGCCGCCCTGCTGGGGGCCATGGAGTCGGTGTTCGACGCCTTCCTGACCCCCGAAGGGCTGGAGAGATGGCGCGAAACAGGCCCCGACCAGGGCGCCGACACGCCCGGATCACGAAATGTGACGCATTCCACCCTCAAGAGGAAAATCTTGCAATAACTTCCAGCGGTACGAGCCCCGACCAGGCGATCTTGCGCCCCCCTCCCCCGGCGCTGTACGGATGGAAGGGCCCGGCGCGCTCATGATCATCGACGGGGGTGGGAACGCGTGGATCTCGAACTCGCGCTCCGCATGACCGAGGCCGCTCTGAAGCAGGCCGTCCGGGAGGGCGCGCTGGTCTCGGTGGCGGTCGTGGACGCGGGCGGAAATCTGGTGTCTTTCCAGCGTATGGCGGGTGCGGAGATCGCCGGGCCGGTGCTCGCGCCGGGCAAGGCGTACACGTCGGTGGCCCTTCGCGCGGCCACCGCGGACCTCGCTCCGCTGGTGGCGCCGGGCGGCGAGCTCTTCGGTCTGACTGGTGACAGATTCGTCTGTTTCGGGGGTGGCATCCCCCTCTGGGCGGACAACGGCGAAGGGGAACGGGTGGCCGGGGGCGTGGGGGTCAGCGGCGGCACGATCAGCCAGGACGTCGCGTGCGCCGAAGCGGCCGCCCTGGTGTGGCGGACTCGTTGAGCGGGCGCTTTCCGCAACACGAACCGCTGGTATCCGCCATGATTAGCCACTGCACCACGGGAAACAGTTTCCCGAACCCAACTCCCCGAGGAGAGAACGAGATGGCACTTCCCACTCTCACCCCCGAGCAGCGTCAGGCGGCTCTGGCGAAGGCGGCCGAGGCCCGTGCCGCCCGCACGGCTCTGCTCGCCAAGGTCAAGGCGGGCGAGCTGACCTTCGCCCAGCTCCTGGAGCGCGACGACGACATCGCCAAGAAGATCAAGGTGTCCCAGGCCCTGCGCGCCGTCAAGGGCGTCGGCCCGGCCAAGGCCACCGCGCTGATGGAGGAGGCCGGCGTCGACGAGAAGCGCCGTCTCGGCGGCCTCGGCGCCCAGCAGCGCAAGAAGCTGGTCGACGCGCTCGGCTAGGACCGGGCGGCCGGGTCCGCGCGCCACGTCGCGCGGACCGGCCGGCGACCCCTCGTAGGGCCAGGAGGGGCCGGAGAGCGGCGCACGCTCCACGGCGGGCCCGGCCGAGGGGTCAACCTCAGGCGGTCGGCCTCAGGACCTCAGGACCTCAGGACCTCAGGACCTCAGGTAGGCCAGCACGGCGAGCACGCGGCGATGCTGGTCGCTGTCGTCGGCGTAGAGGCCCAGCTTGTTGAAGATGCTCCTGATGTGCTTCTCCACGGCGCCGTCGCTGATGACGAGCTGCCGTCCGATGGCCGGGTTGGACTTGCCCTCGGCCATCAGCCCCAGCACCTCGCGCTCGCGCGGCGTGAGCTGCGCCAGCGGGTCGTCCTTGCGTCTGCGGACCATCAACTGGGACACCACCTGCGGATCGAACACGGTGCCTCCCGCCGCCACCCGCCGCAGGCCCTCCAGGAACTCGTCGACGTCGACGACCCGGTCCTTCAGCAGGTAGCCCACCGCGCCACGGGCGTCGGCGAGCAGGTCGTCGGCGTAGGAGACCTCGACGTACTGCGACAGGATGAGCACCGGGGCGCCGGGCACCCGGCGCCGGGCCTCGACCGCCGCCCGCAGCCCCTCGTCGGTGAACGACGGCGGCATGCGCACGTCGACCACCGACACGTCGGGTCTGTGCTCGACGATCGCCTCCACGAGGGCGTCGCCGTCCCCCACGGTGGCGACCACCTCGCAGCCGAACTCCTCCAGCAGCCTGACCAGGCCCTCCCTGATCAGAACCGCGTCATCGGCCACGACTACGCGCACGGCACCTCCGCCACGATCACCGTCGGCCCGCCGTCCGGCGACCTGACGGTGAGCTCCCCGTCGACGGCCCGGAGCCGGTCGGCCAGACCGGCCAGGCCGTGTCCCTTGGCGACGTGTGCGCCGCCCACACCATCATCCCCGATCGTGAGCATGAGGACGTCACCGATGCGGAGCAGCTGAACCGTGCAGATGGTCGCGCGGCTGTGTTTGGCCACGTTGGTCAGGGTTTCCGCGCAGACGAAGTAGATCGCGTTCTCGGTCGCCGCCTGGAAGCGGCCCACGATCTGCACGTCGAGGTCGACCGGCACCGTGCAGCGTCCGGCGAGGGCGGCCAGCGCGGGCGCGAGGCCGCGGTCGGACAGGATGGGCGGCGCGATGCCGCGCGAGAGGGCGCGCAGCTCGTCGAGCGTCTCGCGGGTGGCGCTGATCGCCGAGCTGATGGTGGCCGAGGCGGCTTCGGGGTCCTTGGCGAGCTGCCGCTGCGCCCTGGACAGCTCCATGGCCAGGGAGACCAGGCGCTGCTGCGGGCCGTCGTGGATGTCGCGCTCCAGCTTGCGCAGCGCGTTGGCCTCGGCCGACACGGCCGCCGCCCGGCCCTCGGCCAGGTCGTCGATGCGCTCCTGCAACTCGGCGACGCCGGTCAGCAGCGCCCGGCCGAGCCCGGCCCTGACCAGCGCGGCCCCGCGCACCATGAACGGCAGGACGAACGTGAAGACCAGGCCGAGCGAGACGTAGAAGATCGTGTTCACCACGTAGCCGGAGCCCAGCCCGAGCAGCTGGGGCAGCTCCGCGTTGCCGGGGATGCGCGAGGTGACCAGGCCGTAGAGCGGGTAGGTCAGCCCGAGGATCGGGATCGCCCAGAACACCACGGTCACCACGAACGACAGGACGGCGAACGGGAAGTTCAGGATGCCGTGCAGCAGGTCGAGCCACGACTGGCCGTTGGTCAGCGGGTTGACGATGCGGCGGAAGCGGCCCGCCCCCTCGGGCGCCGGACGGTAGCGCGGCCGCACCGGCGGGCGCTTGAGCACGTCGGAGAGCCAGCCGCGCTCGGCGTCGGCGAAGCCCCTCGCGACCAGGAGCGTGCCGGCCAGCAGCGGCACGCCGATCCACACGACCGCGGTGCCGACGCCCGCGGCGAAACCGGCGACCATGGTCACGAAGCCGATGACGGCCGTCGGGAAACCGACCAGCGTGTAGCGGGTGTCGAGAAGGACACGCCTCATCAGGGAGCGCATGCCATGAAGGCTAAGTCCCCCGGCGCAGCGGTACGAGCCGGTACGCAGGCGTCCGGGGGTAGGGCTGGCCCTACCCCCCATGGTGGTGTGATCTTGACCTGAAGACGGCGGCCCGCGGCAGTGTGCCGGAGCGTCCGGGACGGAAGCCTTGAGTCATCCGCTCCCCCGCTCGAAACGAGGCTCCCCCATGACCGTCCTGCTCGATCGTCCCGCCCCGGTACGGGCGCCGCGCGCGACGGCCAGGGACCCGTTCATCGACCTGCTGCGGGTGCTCGGCATGGCGCTCATCGTGCTCCAGCACTGGACGATCCCCGTCCTGTCCTACGAGGGCGGCCGGCTGACCACGGGCAACGCGCTGTCCACGCCGGGGGTGTGGGTGGTGACGTGGCTCAGCCAGGTCATGCCGCTGGTGTTCTTCGCCGGCGGGGCGGCCAACGCGATCAGCCGCGGCCGGTCGGTCAAGAGCGACCAGGCGTGGCTGGCCGGGCGGTTGCGCAGGCTGGCCTGGCCGTTGCTGCCGCTGGCGGCGGTGTGGATCCCGCTGCCCCACGTGCTGCTCACGCTGGGGGTGCCGGAGCAGCCGCTGGCGGTGGGCGCCAAGCTGACCGGGCAGCTGCTGTGGTTCCTGGCCGTGTACCTGATCGCGGTCACGGTCACGCCGTACGCGCTGCGCCTGCACCGCAGGTTCGGCGTGCTGGTCCCCGTCGCGCTGGCGGCCGGGGCGGTGCTGACGGACGTCGTGCGCTTCTCGACCGGCCTGGAGGCGGCCGGTTACGTGAACATCGTCTTCGTGTGGCTGGCCGTCCACCAGATCGGCTTCTTCTACGCCGAGGGCCGGGTGCGGCTGCCCGCGCTGCTGGCGGCCGGCGGGTTCGGCGTGGCGGCGCTGCTGGTCGGGTTCGGCCCCTACCCCGGCAGCATGATCGGCCTGCCCGGCGCCGAGGTGTCCAACATGGCCCCGCCCACGCTGGCCATCATGGCCGTCGGCATCGGCCAGATCGGCCTGGCCGTGCTGCTGCGCCCCTGGCTGGTCCGGCTGCCCCTGCGCCGCGTCCTGGACTGGGCCGGCCCGCGCATCATGACGGTCTACCTGTGGCACATGCCCGCGCTGTTCGCCGTGACCGGCGTGGTCGTGGTCCTGCTGGGCGTGGAGACGCCGGAGCCGGGCAGCCTGTTCTGGTTCGCCGGGTGGCCGGTGTGGTTCGGGATGTTGTGCCTGGTCATGTGGGGGCTGGTGCGGGCGTTCGCGAGGTTCGAGACGCCGCCGTCGCTGCCGTACGGGACCGCCGGCCGCGGGGTCATGCTGGTGGCCGCGGGGCTGGTCGGGGCCGGGATCCTGACGCTGACCGCAGGCGGCTTCGTGCCGGGCGGCGGCCCGTTCCTGGCGGTGCTCGCGGTGCTCGGCGGCCTGCTGCTGACGGCGCCGAAGGCCCGCCCGTAACACCGGCGAAACGCGTCCCGGCCACAATCGGGCGGCATGACGACGATCCGTGACCTGACCGAGGCCGACGTGCCCGCCGTGACCGCCATCTACGCCCACTATGTGACCGGCGGCGTGGCCACGTTCGACGAGACGCCGCCGGGGGCCGACGAGTGGCGGGCCAAGGCGGCGGCGCTCGCCGCGGCGGGGCTGCCCTTCCTGGTGGCCGAGGACGACGGCACAGACGGCGGCACCAACGGCGGCACCAACGGCGGCACGGACGGCGGCGCACTCACCGGCGCGGTCGCCGGCTACGCCTACCTCAGCCAGTACCGGCCCAAGCCCGCCTACCGGCACAGCCTGGAGGTCTCGATCTACCTGGCGCCCGGCCGCACCGGCCGCGGGCTCGGCCGCCTGCTGCTGGGCGAGCTGATCGAGCGGGCGTCGGCGACCGACGCCCGCTCGCTGATCGCGGTGATCGCCGACGGCGGCGAGCCCGCCTCGCTGCGGCTGCACGCCGCCTTCGGGTTCAAGGAGGCGGGACGGCTGAGCAACGTGGGGTTCAAGCACGGCCGCTGGATCGACACCGTGCTGATGCAACTCGACCTCCGGTAGGGGCGGCGGGTTCGACCACCCGGCAAACTTCGGCAGGATAGATACGTGAGCCTTCTCGTTGACCGCCTGCCGGAAGACATCGACGCCGACCCCGACGTCATATTCGACGCGTTCGTCGCCTGGAACGCCGAACGGGGGCTCACGCTCTATCCCGCCCAGGAGGAGGCCCTCATCGAGGTCGTCTCCGGGAGCAACCTGATCCTCGCCACGCCGACCGGGTCGGGCAAGTCGCTGGTCGCCGCCGGGGCCCACTTCGCGGCGCTGACTCGTGACGTGCGCACGTTCTACACCGCGCCGATCAAGGCGCTGGTGTCGGAGAAGTTCTTCGACCTGTGCGCCGTCTTCGGCACCGCCAACGTCGGCATGATGACCGGCGACGCCAGCGTCAACCCGGGCGCGCCCATCATCTGCTGCACGGCGGAGATCCTGGCCAACGTGGCCCTGCGCGACGGCGCGGGGGCCGACATCGGCCAGGTCGTGATGGACGAGTTCCACTTCTACGCCGAGCCCGACCGCGGGTGGGCCTGGCAGGTGCCGCTGCTGGAGCTGCCCAATGTGCAGTTCGTGCTGATGTCGGCCACGCTCGGCGACGTGTCGATGTTCGAGCGCGACCTGACCAGGCGCACCGGGCGGCCCACGGCGGTGGTCAAGCACGCCGAGCGGCCGGTGCCGCTGGTGTACTCCTACCGGATGACGCCGCTGCACGAGACGCTGGAGGAGATGCTCACCACCGGGCAGGCCCCCGTCTACGTCGTGCACTTCACGCAGGCCGCGGCCATGGAGCGGGCCCAGGCGCTCATGTCGATCAACATGGCGACCAAGGCCGAGAAGGAGGCCATCGCCGCGATGATCGGCGGCTTCCGGTTCACCACCCGGTTCGGCCGGGCGCTGTCGCGGCTGGTCAAGCACGGCATCGGCGTCCACCACGCGGGCATGCTGCCCAAATACCGGCGGCTGGTGGAGCGGCTGGCCCAGGCGGGGCTGCTGAAGGTCATCTGCGGCACCGACACGCTCGGCGTCGGCGTCAACGTGCCCATCCGCACGGTCCTGTTCACCGCCCTGTCCAAGTACGACGGCAACAAGGTCCGCCGGCTGCGCGCCCGCGAGTTCCACCAGATCGCCGGGCGGGCCGGGCGCGCGGGCTTCGACACCATCGGCTACGTCGCCTGCCAGGCCCCCGAGCACGACATCGAGAACGCCAAGGCGCTGGCCAAGATCGGCGACGACCCCAAGCGGCGGCGCGGCTACGCGCGCAAGAAGCCGCCGGAGGGGTTCGTCGGCTGGAGCGAGGAGACGTTCGAGAAGTTGCAGCAGGCCGAGCCCGAGCCGCTCAACTCCCGCTTCAAGGTGAGCAACGCGATGCTGCTGGCCGTGATCAACCGGCCGGGCGACTGCTTCCAGGCGATGAGACACCTGCTCACCGACAACCACGAAGACCGCAAGTGGCAGCGGCGGCACATCAGCCAGGCCATCGCCATCTACCGGTCGCTGCTGGCCGGCGGCATCGTCGAGCAGTTCGCCGAGCCCGACGAGCAGGGCCGCCGGGCCCGGCTGACGATCGAGCTGCAGGAGGACTTCGCGCTCAACCAGGCGCTGTCCACGTTCGCGCTGGCCGCCTTCGACCTGCTCGACCGCGAGTCGCCCTCGTACGCGCTGGACATGGTCTCGATCGTCGAGTCCATCCTCGACGACCCCCGCCAGATCCTGTCGGCGCAGCTGAAGAAGGCGCGCGGCGAGGCGGTCGCCCAGATGAAGGCCGACGGCATGGAGTACGAGGAGCGCATGGAGGCGCTCGCCGAGGTCATGTACCCGATGCCGCTCGACGACCTGCTGCTCGGGGCGTACGAGACCTACCGGCGCGGCCACCCGTGGGTCGGCGACTACACGGTCAGCCCGAAGTCGGTGGTGCGCGACATGTTCGAGCGCGCGATGACGTTCGGCGAGTACATCCAGTTCTACGAGCTGGCCCGCTCCGAGGGCACGGTGCTGCGCTACCTGGCCGACGCCTACCGCACGCTGTCGCGCACGGTCCCCGAGCACCTGAAGACCGAGGACCTGGTCGATCTCATCGAGTGGCTGGGCGAGCTGGTCCGGCAGGTCGACTCGTCGCTGATCGACGAGTGGGAGAAGCTGACCAACCCCGAGGAGGCGCTGGAGCGCCAGGCGCAGCTGGAGACCAAGGTGCGGCCGGTCACGGCCAACCCGCGGGCCTTCCGGGTGCTGGTGCGCAACGCCATGTTCCGGCTGGTCGAGCTGTGCGCCGTCGAGAAGGAGGACGAGCTGGAGGAGCTGGCCCCCGACGTCGACTGGGGCGCGGCGCTCGACGCGTACTACGCCGACCACGAGGAGATCTTCACCGACGCCGACGCGCGCGGGCCCGCGCTGCTGCGGATCCAGGAGGAGAGCGGCCTGTGGCGGGTGCGCCAGACGATCAAGGACCCGGCCGGCGACGGCGACTGGGGCATCGACGCGCAGGTCGACCTGACCGCCTCCGACGAGGAGGGCCGGGCCGTGCTGCACGTGCTCGGCCTCAACCGGCTCTGAGCGGCTGCGGAAAGAGAACAAGCCGTGTGCCGGAACGGACTGGCAAGGGCGTTCCGGCACCGGCTTGTCGCTTCATTGTCGGACGGCGAAGTTAGGCGTCCGGTCATGGCGATGTCTCAAGATCGAGACATTCAGCACTTCGCCAGCGTGCAGATCTTGGCGAGCATCGTGCCCGCGTCCTTCCGCTGCCGGCTGAAGTCGGCCTTGGCGGGCTTGCCCCACTCGCCGCCGGCCGTGTAGACGATCAGGGCGTTGGCGCGGCGGGTCACGACGGCCCGCTCGCCGCCGACGGCCGGCTTGCCGTGGTCGTAGGCCTGGCCGGTGACCAGCAGGCCCTCGTCGCCGAGCGCGATCTTGGCCGCGCCGTACCGGTACGCCGCGGTGCCGCAGGCCCGTACGGCCGCCCTGAGGTCGCCGACCGCCTTGCCGGCCGCCTCCGGCGAGGAGTAGAGGATCACCTGCTCGGACTTGGAGTAGTCGGGCACCGACGTGTAGACGATCGTCCTGGCCGCCGTGCGCCCGGCCTGGCCCAGCCCGGCCTTCTGGCACGGGTTCACGACGAGCCGGGCGTTCTTCTTGCCCGACACCGTCCAGCTGTGCTCGGGGTTGGGGTCCTTCTTGGCGGCGTCCTTCTCGTACAGCAGGAAGTTGCCCGGGATGGCCAGGCCGACGGCGACGAACAGTGCTGCGATCATGGGACAAAATGGTAGGGGTGAGCGACGAAGACCTCAGACGCGTGCTCGGGTTGCTCTGCCAGGACGACACCCTGCGCGCACTCGCGTCCCTGGTGCTCGGTGACACCGGCGACCTGCCCCCCAAGGCGCTCGACCGGCTGGCCAGCGGCGGCCTGGCCGAACGCGACGACGACGGCAAGTGGCGGGCCCGGCCGGAGCGCTTCCGCGAGCTGCTGCGGGAGCGGGCCGAGCCGCCCGCCGAGCTGAGCGCCGAGGAGCGGGTGCTGCGCACGTTCCTGGTCGACGGCCGGCTGACCACCATGGGCATGCGCCGCGACAAGCGGCTGATCGTGCTGCGTTACGTCTCGCGGGTGTTCGAGCCGGGCGTGCGCTACCCCGAGGCCGACGTCAACGTGGCCCTGCGGGCCTTCCACGACGACTTCGCGGCGCTGCGCCGCTACCTGGTGGACGAGGGGCTGCTGTCCAGGGAGGGCAACGTCTACTGGCGCAGCGGCGGCCCGGTCGAGGTGTGAGCCGGGCGAGGTGTGAGCCGGGCGAGGTGTGAGCCGGTCGAGGTCCGAGCCGGGCGGCTGACGGGGGTCAGGGGCGGCGCAGGCGGGCGCGGTAGTCGCGGGGCGGCAGGCCGTACTCGCGCCTGAAGGCGCGGCTGAAGTGGAACGGGCTGACGAACCCCGAGGCGGCGGCCACCTGGCCGACGTCCAGGTCGGTCACCTCCAGCAGGCTCGCGGCGTGCCGCACCCGCGCCCGGCGCACGGCGCCCATCGGGGTCTGGCCGGTCTCGGCCGCGAACAGGTGCGCGAACCTGGACGGCGACAGCGCCACGGCGCGGGCCAGCGAGGCGACCGAGTGCTGGGCGCCGGGCTCGGCGGCGATGAGGTCGAGCACCCGGCGCACCCGCTCGTCCCCGCCCTCGGCCCCCGGGGCGGGGACGGCCCCCGCCGAGGCCGTGGCCAGCACCAGCACCTCCTCCACCGCCCCGAGCACCAGCTCCCGGGCGGGACTGCCCATGACGACCACCGGCGCGGGCGGCGCGGCGGACAGCGGCCCGGCGGGCACGGCAGGGGCGGGGGGCACGGCGGGGGCGGGGTGGCCGGGGATCCAGCGGGCGTCCTGGAACGCGCGGTCGAAGGCCCGGTCGACGCGGTCGCGCACCCCGACCGGCACGCCCTCGACCAGGTGGCAGCCGGTGGCCGGCGGGTACGGCGCGAGCCAGGCCGTCCAGGACGGGCGCGGCTGGAAGTGCACCCACCAGAACCGCCATCTCCCCGCCCCCGGCGCGACCCGGTAACGCTGCGCCGAGCCCGGCCCGAGCACCGCCAGGTCCCCCTCCCGCACGGTGAACGCCGCCCCCGCCTGCTCGACCCGCCCCTCCCCCGCCTGGGTCCACAGCAGCAGCCAGCTCGGCGAACCGTGGGGGCGGCGGGTGCCGTACCCGGCCGGCTTGTCGTAGTGGCCGACGATCATCAGCTCGGCAGCAGGAACAGACAGGTTCTCAGCGGTCACGGTCATACCGTCCCACGAGCCGGATCCCTACGGTGAAGGGCATGAGGCTGAACGACTTCCACGACCGGGGGTACGTGCTCGTCCCCGCGCTGCTGGCCCCCGAGGAGGTGGCCGAGCTGCGCGAGGAGTTCATGGCCCTGCACGCCGCCGGCCCGATACCCGGGCATTTCTCGCCCGTCCCCCAGGAACCGGGCGCGCCCTACGACGTCCTGCGCGACTACCCCCGGATCATGCACCCCCACCAGGTGAACGACGTCGCCCTGCGCTACCTGCTCGACGCCCGCTTCGCCGCGATCCTGCGCGAGCTGCTGGGCGAGGAGCCGATAGCAGCCCAGAGCATGTTCTACTTCAAGCCGCCGGGCGCCCGCGGGCAGGCGCTGCACCAGGACAACTTCTACCTGCGCGTCGAGCCGGGCACGTGCGTGGCCGCCTGGGTGGCGCTGGACCGCGTCGACCGCGCCAACGGCGGCCTCGAAGTGGTCCCCGGCACCCACCTGATGGACCTGTTCTGCCCGGAGGAGGCCGACCAGGACCTCTCCTTCACCCGCGAGTACGTCCCGCCGCCCCCGGGCCTGGAGCGGGTGCCCGTGGACATGCAGCCCGGCGACGTGCTCTTCTTCAACGGCAGCCTGGTGCACGGGTCGGAGCCGAACAGCACGGCCGACCGGTTCAGGCGCAGCTTCATCTGCCACTACACCGGCCGCTCGGCCGAGCGCATCTCGTCCTGGTACGAGACGCTGACGATGGACGGCGAGCGCGTGCTGCTGGAGCCGTCGGCCGGCGGCGGCCCCTGCGGCACCGAGGCCACCGGCCCCCACTGATCGCGGCCGGTCAGCCACCGGAAACGTCCGACAGCCGGACGCCCGCTCCGCCCCGCCGTCAGCCGCCGGATATGTCCGACTCCGCCTCGTCCGGGACCACGCAGTCCCACGGGTCGTCGAGCCACCCGTCAGGCAGTTGCACCTTCTGACGCTCGCCCGACTTGCCCCGGGGCGTGTCGGTGTTCGGCGGCCACGGCTGGTCGTGGTCGAGCTTGGCCAGCCCCTCACGGAGCCCGTCGAGCGACTCGGCCGTGGCCAGCTCCCGCCGCAGCGCGCTCCCGACCTCGAACCCCTTGAGGTACCACCCGACGTGCTTGCGGAAGTCGGCGATCGCGTACCGCTCGGTGTCGAAGCACTCGGTGAGGCCGGCCGCGTGGCGCTCCATCGTCCCGGCCACCTCGCCGAGCGTCGGCCTGACCCGCTCGGGGCTGCCGTTGAACGCGTTCTCCAGGTCTTTGAACAGCCACGGACGCCCGAGGCAGCCGCGCCCCACCACGACGCCGTCGCAGCCGGTGCTCGCCACCATGCGCAACGCGTCGTCGGCCGACCAGATGTCGCCGTTGCCCAGCACCGGGATCTCGGGCACGGCCTCCTTCAGCCGCGCGATCGCCGCCCAGTCGGCCACGCCGCCGTAGTGCTGCTTCGCCGTGCGGGCGTGCAGGGCGATCGCCGCGACGCCCTCCTCGGCCGCGATGCGGCCGGCGTCGAGGTAGGTCAGGTGGTCGTCGTCGATGCCCTTGCGCATCTTCATCGTCACCGGCAGCGCCCCCGCGTTCGCCACCGCCGCCCGCAGGATCCGCCGCAGCAGGTTCCTCTTGTACGGCAGCGCCGACCCGCCCCCGCGCCTGGTCACCTTGGGCACCGGGCAGCCGAAGTTGAGATCGACGTGGTCGGCCAGGTCCTCCTCGGCGATCATCCGGACCGCCCGCCCGACGATGTCGGGGTCGACGCCGTAGAGCTGCAGGCTCCTCGGCCGCTCCGACTCGGCGAACCTGATCATCCTGAGCGTCTTGGGATTGCGCTCGACCAGCGCCCGCGTCGTGATCATCTCGCACACGAACAGCCCGGCGCCCTGTTCCCGGCACAACACCCGGAACGGCGCGTTCGTGATGCCCGCCATGGGCGCCAGCACCACGGGCGGCCATGCCCCAATCGGCCCAATCTTCACTCCGTCAGTTGTAGCGCAGCTCAGGCCGGAAGCGGTATTCGCCGATAGGCTGTGAACGGCATCACCAGGGAGGGATCGATGCTTCTTCGCGTGCGCGTGGCGCTGCCCGACCGTCCGGGGTCTCTGGCCCAGGTCACCAAGGCCCTGGGCACGGCGGGGGCCGACATCACCCAGGTCACCGTCCTCGACCGGGGGGCCGGCTCGGCGGTCGACGACATCACCGTCTTCTGCCCCGAGAGCACCCCGCGGGAGGTGCTGGTCAAGAGCCTGGAGAGCGTCGACGACGTCCGGGTGGAAGGCATCTGGACCACCCGCGAGACCGCCGGCACCTATCCCGAGCTGGAGATACTCAAGTACATCACCACGGCGGGCGACCGTGCGCTGACCACGCTCGTCGACTCGCTGCCGGTGCTGTTCAGCGCCGACTGGGCCGCCACCGCCGCCGACCACGGCGTGGTCTACGCGAGCTGGCGCGCCCCGCAGGGCCTGACCGTCCCCAGCCCGGCCCCGCCCCGCCCGTCGGCCCTCACGCTGGACGGCGGCGTGCACGCCATCCACGCCCCGCTCCCGCCGCTCGCCCTGACGTTGCTGCTGGCCCGCTCCGAGGGTCCGGCCTTCCACCGCATCGAGGTCCACCGGCTCACCCGGATCCTGGAGATCTTCCTGAGCCTGCCGGCCACCGAACGCGGCGTCGCCCGCCGGCTCCGCAAGTAGCGGGAAGCATCTGGTCGGAAAAGGCGCTAGAGTTAGGCACGCAACAGCGCGGAAGTGGCTCAGTGGTAGAGCATCACCTTGCCAAGGTGAGGGTCGCGGGTTCGAATCCCGTCTTCCGCTCGGAGTGGTTCGACTCGGTGGAGTGGCCGAGAGGCGAGGCAGCGGCCTGCAAAGCCGTCCACACGGGTTCAAATCCCGTCTCCACCTCCAAGGACGATTAGCTCAGCGGGAGAGCGCTTCCCTGACACGGAAGAGGTCACTGGTTCAATCCCAGTATCGTCCACCACACTCCAAAGGCCAGACCCGGGACAACGGGGTCTGGCCTTTCGGTTGTCCTAGCCCCGCCTGCCTCGATGCCGGGATCCAACCGGCCGCCCTCACGGGCCGGGGAGCTGACGGCCGCGGGGTGGCGGACGCACTTTCCGCAGCGTCCGTACCAGCGGGGTTGCCCGCCCGTCCGGACGGAAGCGGCGGGCCGCGGGACAGAATCGTCCCCATGGACATCGAACGTGCCCGCACGGCCCTCGCCGCCGCCTACCGCGAGTTCACGGCCGCGGTGACCGAGACCGATCCGCTCAGCCCCACCCGGTGCGCCGGCTGGGCCGGGGTGGATCTGCTCTTCCACGTGTTGTGCGACGCCCAGCGAGCGCTCGTCGCGTTCGCCACCCCCGCCGACGGGCCGCCAGACGTGGACCACGTCACCTATTGGAGCTCCTTCCAGCCCGTCCAGGACGCCCCCGAGGGCGCCGGGGGCGGCGCGGACGCTCACGCCTGGTGGGTGCGCAGGTCCGCGTCCGCCTTCACCCGGCCCTCCGGGGTGCTGCGGGTGTGGCAGGACACCGCCCCGGCCGCCGTGCGGGCGGCGCTCGCGGCCGACCCGGCGGGGCATGTCGCCACGCAGGGCCACGTGATCGCCGTGCCCGACTTCCTGGCCACGCTGGCGACCGAGGCCGCCGTCCACCACCTCGACCTGCGGGCCGCGCGGCCGCCCGCCCGGGAGGCGCTGGAACTGGCGGGCGAGACCCTCGACGGGCTGCTCGGCGCGGACCGCCCGGCCCATCTGGACCTGACGACGTACGTGCTCGAAGCCACCGGACGGCTCCCGTCCGCCGACGACCGCTTCCCGCTGCTGGGCTGACCGCCGCGGAGCCGAGGACGGCCGTGCCCTGGCCGTGATCATCCTGCGGCAGGATCTCGGCTCGTGAAGAAGACGATGATCACTGCCCTGGCGGCCTGCGCCTGCGTGCTGACGGCGACCGCGCCCGCCCAGGCGGCCCCCAAGGACCCCGTACGCGCCCTCAAGGCCAAGCTCGCCACCGGGCACGGCGTGCGGTTCACCGAGACGACCATGCTCTCGGGCCCGAACAAGGGCAAGATCCAGAGCCGCAAGGGCACCTTCCAGTTCGGCGCCAAGGGGGTGGCGGCCTCCGACATCACCGCCACCCCCGTGGGCCGGCCCCGCGAGCGGACGATCAGCATCGGCAATGTCAGCTACACCTCCGGCGGCATGTGGGCGGACCGCCTGCCGGAGGGCAAGTCGTGGCTCAAGGGCAAGGCCCTGCTCGGCGGCGGCAGCGGCTTCCACGGGCAGGTGATCAACCCCGTCGAGCCCGCCACGCTGGCGGCGCTGGTCAAGAAGGGCAGGCTGAGCGGCAGCACGCTCACCGGGAAGATCACCTTCAAGGAACTGGAGAAGGTGTCGCGCTGGTTCGGGGCCTCGATCCCGCTGCGCATGCACGACGACACGAAGGTCTCGTACACGCTCACGCTGAACTCCGCCGGGCTGGTGAGCCGGGTGCGGTCGTCGTACGCGGCCACGGGGATCCTCGACACCAACCGGTTCGAGGGCGGCACGATCACCATCGACAGCCGCTTCACCGGGTGGGGCGCCAAGGTGTCCATCAAGGCGCCCGACTCCGACGCGGTGACCACCGACACCGGCGAGTGACCGCCCCTCCCGGGCGCCGGCCGCGCCTGCGGGGTCAGGCGTCGTCCGGGTGCATGCGGAAGTCGTAGCGCGCGGGCAGCGGGTCGGTGGTCAGGCGCGACCAGGTCTCGTGCAGGACGGGCTCGCCCTCCCGCAGGTCATCGACGTCGAAGCCGGCGTCGAACAGCGCGCGGGCGCCGTCCCGGTCCCCGGCGGCGAGCAGGGCGCGGGCGCGCAGCAGGACGGCCCGGCCGGTCGGGGGCAGGGTGTCCAGGACGGCCAGGCACTCGGCGGCCCGGCCGGCCTCCAGCAGCGCGACGGCCGCCTCCGCCGCCAGGCGCTCCCGGACGAGTCCGGCCGTCCGGTGGAGGGCTGTGCGGTACAGGGTGGCCCGTTCGTCCGGGTTCGCGGTGGTGCGGGCCAGGCAGCGGGTCGCCCAGGGGTTCGGGCGCAGCTCGGCGGAGCGCCGCCACGCGCGTACGGCCTCCGCGCGGTCCTCCGCGTGCCAGGCGGCCACGCCCAGGTGGTAGGCCGTCACCCAGGTCTCCGGCGCCCGCTCCAGCAGCCGCCGCCACGGCGCGGACACGAGGCTGTGCCCGGGATCCGCGCCGGGAGAGGGCTCGGGACGGGGGAAGGCGCCGGTGGTGAGCAAAGTCAGCCAGGGCGACTGGCCGGGACCGAGGGTGGACCGGGGGAACGGGGTTCCGGGCGTGGTGAGGCCGGCGCGCGCCACCTCCAGGGCACCCCGGCCGGACCCCTCCGCCAGCATCCGGACGGGCTCCTGGTCGGCGTGCGGCCGCCACTTGCGCCAGGCGGCGGACACCTCGGCGGCCGGCAGCCGGGCCGCCAGCTCCTCCTCGGCCGCCCGCACCGCCTCCGTCCAGTCCGCGCCGTGCACGGCGGCGGGGTCGGCGCGCAGCGGCCCGTACGCCTCCAGCCAGGAGAACTCGCCCCCGCCGGGCAGCGGCACGTGTTCCAGCTGGGTGCGGGCCAGCCCCGCCTGGATCTCCAGGTAGCCGCCGGCGCCGGGCTCGGTGAGCCAGTCCTGCCAGCGGCGGCCGCCCGGCCCGCGTCCCCACAGGAAGAGCTTGCGCCCGCGCAGCGACCGGGTGGAGGTGTGCACGAGGCCCGCGCCGGAGCCGTCGAGCGCGGCGATCCACGGACGGCGGTCGCCGAGCTCGAAGAAGTAGTCGGCGGCGTGGTCTGCGCGGGCCGGGTAGCTGCGGTCCAGGCCGTCCCAGACCGGGATCGGGACCTGTTCGAGCCGCCCGGCGTAGCCGAAGTGCCAGGCGGTGCCGGCCGGGGCGAGCACGCGCGTCCGCCCGGTCTCGGGGACGGCGGTGTTCGACCACCAGTACGCCGGCACCTCGTGCGGGTGCGGGTTGCGCATGCGCACGCCCACGTACAGGAAGTCCGATCCGCGCGGCAGCCAGAAGTCGACCTGGTACGGCAGGTCCCGGGTGCGTTCCCACTCCCATATCCGCACCATCGGCGTGCCGTCGGGCCCCTCGGCGTCCCCGGCGAAGACCGGGCGGCAGGTCAGCGTGGTGTGCCCGGTCGAGCCGGAGTTCCACTCCACGCCGCCGGAGAACCAGGCGCCGGTCAGCCCGAAGTTCGCCGGTTGCAGCACCGGGTTCCGGTAGAGCAGCTCGCCGTGGTCGCGGTGGACCAGGGAGTACAGCCGGCCGCCCCAGCCGGGCAGCACGGTCGCGCTCAGCCGGTCGTTGGCGAGCTGGATCGCCTCGACCCGGCGGGGCCGGCGCGCCCGGTCGTAGCCGTCCTGGACGCGGCAGGGCAGCACGGAGCCGAGCCTGCCGTAGGAGAGCTGGAAGGCCATGTCGGGCGGCGCGCCGGCGACCGTGGCCGCGGGCCCGGCGACTTCGCCGAGGGGCGGCAGCGGGTTGTCCGGGCCGGGCAGCGCGACCGGCAGAGTGATCGTGGTGCGGCGGACGGTCGTCGTCATTTCCCCATCCCCAAGGTGATGCCTTCGGTGACGCGGCGTCCCACCCAGGCGAACAGCACCACCATGGGCAGCACGACCACGCAGACGCCGGCGAACATACCGCCCCAGTTGGTGCCGGTGTACTGCTGCTGCTGGGCGAAGCCGATCAGCGCCACCGGCAGCGTCTCCTTCTCGTCGTCCTGCATCAGCACCAGGGCGAGCATGGTCTCGTTCCAGGAGACGATGAGCTGCAGCACGAACACGGTGACCAGCCCCGGCCGGGCGACCGGCACCACGATGCGCACGAACGTCCGCCACACCCCGGCGCCGTCCAGCGCGGCGGCCTCCTCCAGCTCGCCGGGCAGCGACCGGAAGAAGCCGGTCAGCAGGAAGACGGTGAACGGCATGGCCGTGCCGACGTAGGCCAGGGTGAGGCCGGTCAGGGTGGAGGTGAGCTCCAGGGTGCTCAGCATGAGGAAGATCGGCAGCAGGATGACCTGCGTGGGCACGCCGGTCCCGAGCGCGAACAGCAGCGTCAGCGGCCGTCCCGCGCGGTTCGCCGTCCGGGTCAGCGCGTACGCGGCCGGCGCGGCGACCACCACGGCCAGCACCGAGGACAGCACGCCCACGACCGCGCTGTTGACCGCGGCCCGGCCGAAGTTCCCGACCTCCAGCGCGGTCAGGTAGTTGTCCGGCGTCGGCGGGATCGGCAGCCGCCAGGGATGGTCGAACACGTCGCGGGTGCTCTTCAGCGATGTGATCAGCACCCACGCCAGCAGCGCCACGTCGGCGGCGACGACCGCCCACACGGCCGCCTTCATGGGCGCGAGCCTCGTCGGTCTCATGGTCGTCCCTTTCAGAACCGGACGGCTTCACGGTCGAGCGCCCGCCGCAGCAGGAGCACCACGGCCGCCGCGATCAGCAGGCTGAACAGCGCGCTGGCGGCGGTCATCCCCAGCTCGGGCGGCGAGCCCGAGCCGCCGTACGTGGCCGCGTAGCTGTAGAGGGCGACGGTCCAGGTGCTGGTCGGCGGCGTGCCCGCGGTGCCGCCGCCGAACACCAGCACCAGCTCGAACACCTTGATCGAGCTGATGGTCCACAGCAGCGCGCAGACGCTGAGCACGTCCCAGGTCAGCGGGATCGTGACATGCCGCAGCCGCTGCCAGGACGTGGCCCCGAGCAGCGCGCAGTCCTCGTAGAAGGAGGCGGGGATGCGGTCGACGGCGGCCATGATGATCGTGGTGTAGTACCCGACGGCCGCCCAGATCGCCACGACCATGATGAGCGTGAACGTGTTGTCCACGGCCAGCCACTTGGGCGGGTCGCTCACCCCGAAGACGCCCCTCAGCACGGTGTTGACCAGCCCGTCGGGGTTGAACAGGAAGCCCGCCACGATGGCCGGCACCAGCGCGCTGACGATGTTGGGGAAGAACAGGATGTTGCGGGCGATCAGCCGCCCGCGCATCTCCCTGAGCACCATCGTGAGCGCGAACCCGGCGGCGAACGTCACGCCGCCGCCGACGACCAGCAGCTTCAGGGTGTTGAGCAGCGCGGTGTGGAAGACCGGGTCGCCCAGCAGGCGGGCGTAGTTGCGCAGGCCGACGAAGCGCGAGTCGCCGTACCCGGCGGTCTGCTGGAGGCTGATCCACACCGCGTAGCAGGCCGGGCCGAGGACGAAGAGGCCCAGCAGCGCCAGGGCCGGGCCGACCATGGGGACGAAGGCCCGCTGCCGGGCGCGTACGGCCGGGCCGGGCCGCGTCTCGGGTTCGGCCGCCATCAGCTGCCCTGGTTCTTCCAGAAGCCGGCCTGGACCGCGGTGATCTTGTCCACGAACCCCTGCGCGGTGAGCCTGCCGTTGAACAGCTCGCCCACGGTCGGGTAGTAGACCTTGTCGGTCCAGCCCGGCACGCTCAGCCCGGCCGCGAACGGGTAGGTCTCGGGCACGCTGTCGAGCTGCCGCTTCACCCCGGCCAGCGCCTCGGGCACGAACGCGTCCGCGCGCGGCGACAGCACGGAGGCGGTCCTGGCCAGGTCGTCGGCGAACTGCTTGGTCGTCAGGTACGCGATGAACCGCTCGCCGGCCTCGACGTTCCTGGCCTTGGCCGGCATCGCGAAGCCGAACTGCACGACCTCCTCGCCCTTGGCCGGCCCGCCGACCTCGGGGAAGGGCATGGAGGCGGGCTTGAACCCGGCCCTGGCGTACGAGCCGACCTCGCTGGGCAGCCAGGAACCCATGATCATGAACGCGGCCCGGCCCTGGGCCCAGTTCTTCTGCTGCTCGGGGTATTTGCCGGCGTCGTACCCCTTGAGCAGGTAGCCCTCCTTGGCGAAGCGCTCGATCTGCCGGGCGGCGGCCAGCACCTCGGGCTTCTTCCACGACTGCCCGGTCCGGTCCTCGGCGATGGCCTTGAGGCCGTCCGCGCCGATCGTCCGGTAGAGGTAGTAGTTCATCCAGTAGGAGTCGGACCAGTACTGTTCGCCGTCGGCGGTGAGCGGGGCCGTCCGGCCGCCGGCCTTGAGCCTGCCGAGCAGCGCCAGGAACGCCGTCCAGTCCTTCGGCGGCGTCTCGGTGAGGGTGGCGGCGTCGTAGAACAGGCCGATGCCGGCCACGCTGTAGGGCACCATGTACGGCTGGCCGTCCGGCAGCCGCAACGCCGGGCTCTGCGAGTACTTGGCCGGGATGACGTCCTTGACCTTCTTGCCCGCCTCGCCGGGCACGTCGGCCTCGTACACCTTGGCCAGCCCCCGGGCCACGCCCGGGGTCACCATGAACGGCCGGATCGTGTCGTCGGACTGGTCGACCACGTCCGGCACCTTGGACGTGGTGAGCGCGGCGGGCAGCTTCTGCTTGACCACGTCGCGGCCGGCCCACTCGACCCTGACCTTGATGCCGGTGGCCCGGGTGAAGCGGGTGATCGCGGCCTGCAGGGCCACCTGCTGGGGTTCGCCCTGCTTCCACATCGACCAGTAGACGAGCTCCTTGCCGGCCGCGTCCTGGGCGTCGCCGCCGCAGGCGGTGACCAGGCCGAGGGCCAGCGCGCCGGCGGCGAGCCCGGCGAACGTCCTGCGGATGGGGAGGGATCGGGATGAGCTCATCGAGCGGCACCGCCTGTCCTGTGAGTTTCGGGGGGTGGCCCGGCGGGGCCCGGACGGGGCCCCGCCGGAGGAGGTGTCAGCCGACGGTCCAGCGCTGCAGCGCCGAGCCGGTGTCGGCCTGCTGGGTGACGAGCGCGCCGTCGGCGGTGGAGGCCGTGGTGAGCAGCAGCCCGCTCTTCTGCGAGGCGATCCGGTAGCCGCCCGCGGGGGCGGGGGTGACCTGCCAGCGCTGGTTCGCGGCGCCGGTGCACGTCCACTGGATGATCTGGGCGCCGGCGGCGGTCGAGCCGCCGCCGACGTCCGCGCAGAGCTTGGACAGGCCGTTGGCGATCTGGTAGGAGCCGTCGGGCTGGCGGGTGAAGACCCAGCGCTGGTTGGCGCCGGAGTTGGGGGTCCAGGTGATGAGCTGGGTGCCCGGGGTGGTGGAGTGGTCGGGGTCGTCCAGGGCCTTGCCGGCGGCGGTCAGGGTGTGGGTGCCGCTCAGGTCGCCGCCCGCGGCGCCGGTGTCGGTCAGCGTCAGGGTCTGCTCGGCGGCCGTGCGGCGACCGCCGACCGTCCCGCCGGAGGTGTCGCTCCAGTGGCGTACGGGGGTGGTCTCGGCCGGTCGGGACGCGTCCGCCGTCAGGGCGAGCGCGAGGCCGCTGTAGCGGTTGACCAGCCGGTGGCCGCTTCCACCCGGCACCACGAACCACTGCTGGCCCGCGGTGGGCCCGCCGGCGCCGGGCGCGGTGACGACCGGTCTGGCCCCCCAGGCGCGGCCGGCCGTCGTGGCCGCGTCCACGCCGAGCAGCCCGCCGGTGGAGGCGTTGGCGATGCGGTAGGAGCCGTCGCCGTTGGGGGTGAACGTCCAGTTCTCCAGGGGCGAGCCGGTCGGGGCGGCGGCGGAGGTGGTCGCCGGGCCGCCGGAGACCTGGGCCAGGACGCGGCCCGCCCCGGTGCCGATCCGGTAGGTCCTGGCCGGGTCCGCCGGTGCGGGGGCGGGCGCGGTGGAGGTGACGGTGAGGTTCGCGTACTCGCCGCTGGAGGTCGCGCACTCGATCGAGCAGTACGAGCGGAACGTCCTGCCGACGATGGCCGAGCCGGTCCTGCTGACGTCGTCGAGGAACCAGCGGTACCAGGAGCCGGAGACGTAGCTGCCGGTGTCGCCGATCAGGCGCCACCGCTGGGTCGCCAGGTCGTCGGTGACGTAGAGGCGCTGCGGCTGACGGCCGGAGACGACCTCGGGCTCGCCGAGGTAGAGGCCGAGGTGGGCGTCGTAGGCGATGTTCATGATGAACAGGTCGGACTTCGGCGGCAGCTGCCCGGCGGCGATCTGCTGGTCGACCGTGCCGGTGTTGGCCGGGTCGTAGTCGTCGCCCACGGGCGTGTAGCCCCGGGGGTTCGCCGCGGTGACCGGGACCATG
This sequence comes from Nonomuraea sp. NPDC001636, assembly GCF_040298265.1. Lineage (NCBI taxonomy): Bacteria > Bacillati > Actinomycetota > Actinomycetes > Streptosporangiales > Streptosporangiaceae > Nonomuraea > Nonomuraea sp. NPDC001636. Next base: position 31,773 of record NZ_JBEOZT010000024.1, on the reverse strand, counting down.
TTGCTCTCCTTGCCGCCCACGCCGGGCTGCGACCAGGAGCCGTCGTACCACTTGGTCCACGAGCCGGTCGCCATCTTGGCCGACATCGGCGCCCGCGCCACGTGCGCCAGGCCGCCGTTGCCGCCGCCCACGCCGCCCTTCGGGATGATCCGCGAGCCGTAGTAGACGTAGAAGTAGCCCGAGACCGGGTCGGCGAACAGGCGTGGGTCGCCGTCGCCGTAGGCGTAGGTCTGGTGGGGGAAGGCCGCGCCGTCGTTGCGCTTCGTGCTGTACGGCGAGGTGATCGCGTGGCCGAGGATGGTCCACACCCGGCCCTGGTTGCGGGAGACGGCGTAGTCGAGCGAGTCGTAGTGCAGGCCGTCGCCGAAGGGCTGGGGGGTGAACTCGTTGTGCACCAGGCCGTACCAGTCGCCGGTGTCGGGGTCCACCCAGACGCCGACCAGGTCGCAGTAGTTCTTGTGGGCGTACCCCGAGCCCGCGCCGGCGGAGGTCGCCTCGACGCCGGTCGGGCTGTTGTTGCAGCGCCAGGTCGTGTCGTTGTTGCGGTCGGCGGAGTTGGCCGGGTTGACCGCGTCGCTGATCGCGGCCGAGCGGGTGGCGGTCTCGAAGTTCGCGCCGGTGAAGAAGTCCCAGTAGCGGGGGTCGGAGGCGCCGTAGAGGGCGGCCGACTGCTGGAAGTAGAAGGTGCCGTCCTTGTCGATGTAGGTGGCCGCCGGGGTGTCGGTGGGATGGGCGTAGCGGCCGGTGGAGCCGACGGTGATCGTGTAGGTGGCGTCGGGCGGTGCGGCCGACGCGGCCGGGACGGCGAGGGAGCCGCCCAGGACCAGCGTCAGGGCCGCGGCGGCGGCGGTGAGCACGTTGCGATGGGGGGACACGGGTGCTCCTTTCTGTCGGGCACGCCACATCGGGCGGGCCCTTGGGGGAACCACGAGCCGGAACCGCGTGGCCGGACCATACGCCAGATTTGACCGCTCAAACAAGGCCCGAATTCGCGTTCCTGCTCTCTTGTCCGGTCAAAAGGCACGTAATGCGCACGACGGTTGACGAGCTCCGCGCCGGGCGGCTACGTTTCGGGGCGATGTCATTGGACCGGTCAAACCCCTTGGAGGCCGCGTGGTCACGATGCAGGACGTGGCCGAGCGGGCCGGGGTCACCAAGCAGACGGTCTCCAACGTGGTCACCGGCCGCGTACGCGTCCGCCCCGAGACCGAGGCCAGGGTGCGCGCGGCCATCGCCGAGCTCGGCTACACCCCCAACCTGGTCGCCCGCTCCCTGGCCACCGGCACCACCATGACCGTCGGCCTGTTCGTGCCGACGGTGGCCAGCTCGTTCTACTCGGCCGTGGTCGAGGAGGCCGAGAACGTCCTGGAGGAGCACGGCTACCACCTGCTGCTGTGCACCACCCGCCTCGACGGCGACCGGGCCCGCCGGCACATCACCGGCCTGACCAGCCGCTCGGTCGACGCCCTGCTGATCGCCGGCGACAACGGCCTCACCGAGCACCTGCCGCTGCTGGCCGACGCGCGTTTCCCCGTGGCGCTGTGCGCGTGGGAGAGCGAGGTGCCCGACACCCTGCCCGTCGTCACGATCGACTACGAGCAGGCCGGCTACCTGGCCGGGCGGCACCTGCGCGAGCTGGGCCACGAGCGGGTCGCGGTGCTGAGCAGCGCGCCGCACGCGCTGCGCGTGCAGGGGTTCCGGCGCGCGTTCGCCCGCGACGGCCTCGACGTCCCGGCCGCGGCCGTCTTCACCGCGCCGGAGCCGACGGCGATGGGCGGCTTCACCGCCGCCACCGCGGCCCTGACCGCCGACCCCGGCGTGACCGCGCTGTTCTGCACCCACGACATCCTCGCGCTGGGCGCGCTGGAGGCGGCCCGGCTCGGCGGCCGCTCGGTGCCCGGCGACCTGTCGGTGGTCGGCCACGACGACATCGACGAGGTACGCGTGACGCACCCCGCCCTCACCACGGTCGCCGTCCCGAGCAGGGAGATGACCAGGCAGGCCATCGAGCTCCTGCTGCGCGCCCTGGACGAGGGCCGCCCGCCGGTCAACTCCCTGCAGTTGCTGCGCTCGACCCTGATCGTCCGGGCCAGCAGCGGCCCCGCCTGACCTCCTGCGGCGCGGCGCAGGCGGCCAGCGTGCGGCGCAGCCAGCGTCCGCAGCCCGGGGCGCTCCAGCCCGCCGCCGCCCCGACGGCGACCCCGGCCAGCACGTCGCCCGGGTAGTGGGCGCCCACGTACACGCGGGAGGCGGCCACCGCGGCGGCGAGCAGCGTGACCGAGGTGGCGACCGGCAGCGGCGCGTCCCTGGCGACCGCCACCGCGAAGGCGACCGCGGACGCGCTGTGCCCCGACGGCAGCGACGAGGACGCCGGCACCCGGCGGCGCCGGATCACCGGGATGAGGTCTGTCAGCGGGCGCGGCCTGCGGATCGCCTGCTTGACGACCATGCTGGTCAGCGGGCTGGCCAGCGAGATCGCCAGCAGCCCGCGGACGCCCGCCCGCTGCAGCCGCGGCCGGCCCGTCATCATCAGGACGCCGGCCACCAGCCCCCACAGGACCGAGTGGTCGGCCGCCGACGACAGGTGCGGCAGCAGGGCGTCGAGCACGGGCAGGTCGGAGCGCGCGACCCGGTCGAAGGCCCGTTTGTCCCAGGCGTCGAAACGTTCGAGCAGCATCATCCAGCCGATCACCTCCGCGACGGCCCTACACCTGCCCGCCGATCATCAGGGTCATGCCCGGGACGGCCTGGCTCCCGTGCTCTCCCTGACCACGAGCTCGGGCTCGACCAGCCGCCGCGCCTCGGGCTCGTGCCCGGCCATGAAGTCGAGCAGCAGGTGGAAGGCGTGCCTGCCGACCTCGCCGAAGTCCTGGCGCACGGTGGTCAGCGGCGGCCAGAAGTAGGCCGACTCGGGGATGTCGTCGAACCCGGCCACGCTGACGTCCTCGGGCACCCGGCGGCCGGCCTCGCGCAGCGCGCGCAGCACGCCGAGCGCCATCTGGTCGTTGGCCACGAACACGGCGGTGACGTCGGGGTTCTCGCACAGGCGGCGGCCGAGCTGGTAGCCCGAGCGGGCGCTCCAGTCGCCGCGCAGCACCTCGGGCGCCTCCCGGCCGGCCGCCTCCAGCACGCCGCGCCAGCCCTCGATGCGGCCGTTGGCGTCGAGCCAGTCGGCCGGGCCGGCGACGTGCCAGACCGTCTCGTGACCGAGGCTGAGCAGGTGACGGGTGACCCGCCGGGCGCCCGCCTGCTGGTCGACCTTGGCCACCGGCACCGGGATGTCGTCGCCGGCGTCGACGGCCACCACCGGCATCTCCGGCGGCAGGTGGCGCAGGCCGTCGGCGGCCGACTCGTGCGGCGCCACGATGATCACGCCGTCGACCGCCTGGGCGCGCAGCCGCTGCACGCCCTCCTCCATCGACCTGCGGCTGAGCGAGGGCAGGCTGGCGATGCTGACGTTGTAGCCGGCTCGCCTGGCCGCCTGCTCGATGCAGTAGAGCGTGGAGGCCGGGCCGTAGAGGGTGGTGTCGATGCTGACCACGCCGAGCACCCCGGACCTGCCCGTGACGAGCTGGCGGGCGGCCTGGTTGGGCCGGTAGTCGAGCTCGCGCACCGCGGCCATGACGCGGGCCCTGGTCTCCGCGCGGACCCGGTCGGGCGCGTTGAGCACGCGCGAGACGGTCATGGCAGAGACCCCGGCGAGCACGGCCACGTCCATGAGCACCGCCGGCCTGTCGCCCTTCGCTTTCACCGCCGCCACCTCCTGTCAGCGGTAACGCTAACAGGCCCGGGGCCCTACCGCGCGACCGCGCGGGAGCCGCGAACGGCCCTCGCGAACCAGCGGCACGCCTGGTCGGCGGCCTGACGCTGCCAGGTAACTGCCAGGAACGGTAGGTAGTCTGCCTCGCCATGAACTGGCAGCGGCACGTCAACAAAGCGCTGGTCAGGTTCACCGGATTCCAGATCGAGCGAGTCGGGAACACGCCCTCTCCCCCGCCCGCTCCCGAGATCAGACCGCCCGCGGATCCGCTAACCGACCGGCTGCTCGAATCCCCGATCTTCCTCCTGTCCCCCGTGCGGTCCGGCTCCACGCTCCTGCGCGCGATACTCAACGCCCACCCCGACCTGCACGCCCCGCACGAGCTGCACGTACGCCGGTTGCGGGTGCAGTTCGGCACTCCGCTGGCGGCCAAGGCGATGGCCGCGCTCGGGCACAACCAGGCCGACCTGGAACACCTGCTGTGGGACCGGGTGCTGCACCGCGAGCTGGTCCGCAGCGGCAAGCGGTACGTCGTGGACAAGACCCCCGCCAACGCCTTCGCCCACCAGCGCATCGCCGCCTGCTGGCCGGACGCCCGCTTCGTCTTCCTGCTGCGTCACCCCGCCTCCATCGCCACGTCCTGGCACGAGGCCAGTCAGGACCGGCGCAGCCCCGACGAGGCCGCCCTCGACGCCCTGCGGTACATGAAGGCCGTGCAGCGGGCCAGGGCCGCGCTGCCGGGACTGACCGTCAGGTACGAGGAGCTGAGCGCCGAGCCCGAGCGCGTCACCCGCGAGATCTGCGCGTTCCTCGGCCTGGAGTGGGAGCCGCGGATGCTCTCCTACGGCGAGCAGCGGGTGCTGGAGAAGGGGCTCGGCGACTGGCGGGACAAGATCAGGACCGGGACCGTCCAGCCCGCCCGCGAGCTGCCCTCCCCCGAGCAGATCCCCGAACCCCTCAAGCCCATCGCCCGGACCTGGGGGTACCTCGCGTGAAGATCCGCTACCTGATGCTGCACGCCTACGGCATGGGCGGCACGATCCGCACGGTGGTCAACCAGGCGAACGCGATGACCGCGGCCGGGCACGACGTCGAGCTGGTCAGCCTGGTACGGCGGCGCGAGGCCCCGCAGTTCGCGATCGACCCCCGCGTCACCGTCACCACGCTGGTGGACCAGCGCGAGGGCAGACAGCCCGACTCCGTCGGCCGCAAGGCGTGGCGGCGGATCCGCGGCAAGATCGTGCCGCGCGGCGAGTTCGCCGCCGACTACTTCACCGAGCGGGTGGAACGCGCCGCGAAGGACTACGTCTCCGGCCTGTCCGGCGGCGTCCTGGTGACGACCAGGCCCGCGCTGAACCTGATCTCCGCCCGCCGCACCCCCGCCGACGTCGTCAGGATCGCGCAGGAGCACATGAACCTGTCCGCCTATCCCGACACGATCCGCAGGGAGATCGCCCGTCACTACGGCAGGTTCGCCGCGGTCACCGTGCTGACCAGGACCAACAAGCTCGAATACCAGCGCCTGCTGCCGGACACGCCGGTGGTGGTGATCCCGAACGCCGTCCACCGCGTGGAGCAGGAACCGTCCGGGCAGGTCAACCCGGTCGTGGTGGCGGCCGGGCGGCTGGTGCCGCAGAAGGGGTTCGACCTGCTCATCGAGGCGTTCGCGCAGGTCGTGCGGGTGCATCCGGAGTGGCGGCTGCGGATCTTCGGCACCGGGCCGCGCCGCAGCCAGCTCACCGGGCTGGTCGCGCGGCACGGCCTGGCCGGGCACGTGACGCTGCCCGGCCGTACCGAGCGGCTGGAGAAGGAGCTGGCCGAGGCGTCGGTGTACGCGCTCAGCTCGCGCTTCGAGGGCCTGCCCATGGTGATGATCGAGGCCATGACGCACGCGCTGCCCGTGGTCGCCTTCGACTGCCCCACCGGGCCGCGGGACGTGCTGACCGACGGCGTGGACGGCGTCCTGGTGCCGCCCAGGGACGTGGACGCGCTGGCCGCGGCGCTGATCCGGGTGATCGGCGACCGGGAGCTGCGGGTGCGGATGGGCGAGGCGGCGGCGACGACGTCGCGGGCGTACGGGCCGGAGGTGGTGATGCCGATGTGGGAGGAGCTGTTCTCCGGGCTGACGCGGGGGCAACGGGTGGCGGGCAACCTCTGGACGGGCCGCTGAGGGGCCCGGCACGGGAAAGATCTACCTGGTGGATCCTCCGGCGCCGACGGGGTTTCTAACGATTCGGTCACAAATTTTGCCTTAAATCGTTAAACGCACGTCAAATCGGACGGCAGCCTGGGGTGCATGCGTAACCGGAAAGCTCGACTCACCGCGTTCGCAGGCGCCTTCGCCCTGGTCACGGGGCTGGGCGTGCCCGCGTACGCGCAGACCACGCCCCCCTCGGTCGCGGCCCCTTCCCTCGCCGCCGCCACCACCGCCGACGCCGCCGACGCCGGGGCGCCCGCCGTGTACGGCCGGGCCGCCTACCTGATGGACGCCCGGTCCGGCGCCGCCCTGTTCGGCAAGGCCGCCGACACCCGCATGCCGATCGCCAGCCTCACCAAGACGATGACGGCGTACGTCGTCCTGCAGTCGGCCAAGCCCACGGACATGGTGGAGATCGCCCCCCAGGACGCGCGGTACGCCGAGGACGGCGGCGGCACCACCGCCGACCTGCGGCCCGGCGACCGGCTGCCGGTCGGTGAGCTGCTCTACGCGCTCATGCTGCCCTCGGGCGCCGACGCCGCCCACGCGCTGGCCCGTACGTACGGGCCGGGCGTGCCGGGGTTCGTCGACAAGATGAACGCCACCGCCCGCTCGCTCGGCATGAACGACACCCGGTACGTCAACGCCGACGGGCTGCCCACGCCGGCGGGCGACGGCTGGTCCACCGCCCGCGACCAGGCCGTGCTGGCCGCCAAGGCCCTCCAGGTGCCGCTGATCGAAGGCGTGGCCGGGACCCGGTACCACGAGGTCGCCGCGACCGGGGAGCACGGCGCGTACGGCTGGCGCAACACCAACCGCCTGCTCGCCGAGCCGGGCGTGATCGGGCTGAAGACGGGGTTCACCCGGGCGGCCGGGTACAGCCTGGCCTTCGCCGGCGAGCGGGACGGGCACCGACTGGTGGGCGTGATCCTGGGCGAGTCGGTCTCCAGCCGCCGCTTCGACACCGCCCAGTCCCTCCTCACCTGGGCCCCCACCCGCCCCGCCCCCTGACCCCTCCTGCACCCCCCACCCCCTCCACATGGCAGGCGTCGGCTGTCTGTCCGCATAATGGACGCTCGTGATCTCTTGGGTTAGTTTGCCCGGCATGAACGTTCGCATCGCGATGAGCGTGCTGTCCGCGGCGCTCGTGCTCGCCGCCCCGCTCCCCGCCCACGCCGCCACCCCTGGCCCCGGCCCGGACCTCGGCTGGGAGCTGAAGGAGACCGGCGTGACCGCCCGCTTCCGCGGTCTCGCGCCCGTGAGCAGGGACGTCGTGTGGGCCGCCGGCACCGGCGGAACCGTCCTGCGCACCGTGGACGGCGGCCGCACCTGGCAGAACGTCTCCCCGCCCGGCACCGAGTCCCTTCAGTTCCGCGACGTGGAGGCGTTCGACGCCCGCCACGCCCTGGTCCTGTCGATCGGCACGGGCACGGACGGCCGCGTCTACCGCACCGAGGACGGCGGCCGCACCTGGACCGAGTCCTTCAGGAACGACGAGCCGAACGCCTTCTACGACTGCATGGCCTTCTTCGACCGCCGCCACGGCCTGGCCATGAGCGACCCGGTGAACGGCAGGTTCCGCCTCCTGGCCACCGAGGACGGCGGCCGGAGCTGGCAGGTGCTCCCGTCCACCGGCATGCCGGACGCGCTGCCCGGCGAGGCCGGTTTCGCGGCGAGCGGCCAGTGCCTGGTGACCGCGGGCGGACGCGACGCCTGGATCGCCACCGGCGGCGGCGAGCGGTCACGCGTGTTCCGTTCGGCCGACCGCGGGCGTACGTGGACCGTCTCCGACACCCCGATCCCGGCCGCCGACCCGGCGAAGGGCGTCTTCGCGCTGGCCTTCCGCGACCGGCACCGCGGGATCGCGGTCGGCGGCGACTACCAGCCCGGCCTGCCCTCGCCGAACGCCGCCGCGGTCACCGGGGACGGCGGCGCCACCTGGCGGACCGCCACGACCCCGCCGCCCGCGTACCGGTCGGGGGTGACGTGGCTGCCGCACCTGCCGTTCGCGGCGATCGCCGTCGGGCCCACGGGCAGCGACGTGACGTACACCGGCGGAGCCCGTTGGGAGACCTTCGACGGCGGCTCGTTCGACACGGTCTCGTGCACCCCGGACCTGTCCTGCTGGGCCTCCGGCGAGCAGGGCCGCATAGCCCGTCTCCGCCTCCGCTAGCACGCGGGGCGCGCGGGCCCACGACGGGCACGGGGCGCGCGGCGGGCGCGGCGGGCCGGGTCAGCGGACGCCGCGGGGCCTGAACTGGATGCTGATGCGCGGCCCCGCGGGCCGGGCGGTCTTGGGGACGGCGTGCTCCCACGTCCGCTGGCAGCTGCCGCCCATGACGATCAGGTCGCCATGGCCGAGGTCGCGGCGGATCGAGGGGCCGCCGCCGCGCGGGCGCAGCAGGAGCGGGCGGGGGCTGCCCACCGAGACGATCGCGACCATGGTGTCCTCGCTGCTGCCCCGGCCGACGGTGTCGCCGTGCCAGGCCACGCTGTCGCGGCCGTCGCGGTAGAAGCACAGGCCCGCGGTGCGGAAGGGCTCGCCCAGCTCCTCGCCGTAGTGGGCGTCGAGCGCCGCTCTGGCCTGGTCGAGGACGGGGTCGGGCAGCGTCTCGCCCTCGTCGTAGAACTTGAGCAGGCGCGGGACGTCGAGGACCCGGTCGTACATGCGGCGGCGCTCGGCCCGCCACGGCACGGTCTCGGCCAGCCGCGCGAACAGCGTGTCGGCCCCCGTCAGCCAGCCGGGCCGCAGGTCGATCCAGGCTCCGTGATCGAGGTACGTCCGGCGGACCGTGGCGCCCAGCCGCCCGACGCCGAGCTCCTCGTCGAGACCCAGCAGAGATGCTTGGAACGCGGCTTTCATGAGGCCGAGTCTATGGCATTGTTCAAACACACATTCGACTAGGGGCGCTGGAAGGCGCCCGGCCTGTGCGGTACGCAGTCCGTACAGGCCGGGCGGGTCGCCGCCGGCGGGCGCGAGGCCCGCGCGGGACGATCATCCGAGCCCTTCCCCGCCCGGACCGTCCCTTAACACGGATCCTGTAACGTCTTGCTGGTGCTGACGCGTTACATGGCCGGGGTGGTCGCGGCCCGGACCGGCGACGAGATGTCCGGGCCCGCCCTCCTGGTGGCCGGGCTCGCCGCCACCGGGTCTCCGCTGCTGGGGGCGTCGCTGCTGGCCGGGCTGACCGTCTCGGCGGCCGTCGGCGGGCCGCTGCTCGGCGTGCTGCTGGACCGCGCCCGCCGTCCTGGCCGGTTGCTGGCGTGCTGCCTGCTCGGGTACGCGGCCGGTCTGCTGCTGGTGGCGGCCGGTGTCGGACGGGTGCCCGGGACGGCGCTGGTGGCGCTGGCCGTGGTGACCGGGCTGGCGGGCCCCGCGCTGACCGGCGGCTGGACGGGACAGCTCCCCCTGGTCTCCGGGCCCGACCGGGGACGGCTGGCACGGGCCACCGCGCTGGACGCCATGACGTACAACGTGGCGGGGCTGGCCGGTCCGGCGGCGGTCGGCGTGGTCGCGGCCGTGGCGGGCGGGACGGCCGCGGTCCTCGTCTCCGTGGCCCTCCTCCTGACCGCCCTCCCCGCCGCCTGGACCCTCCCCACCCGCACCCCCCGCCATTGGCCCACCCCCGCCCACCCCACGAGCGACCTCCCCGCAGGCAACCGGCCGGTCGGCGAGCGGCGGCGCTTCGGCCGCGTCGCCTCGCCGGTACGGGCGGCGGGAGCGGTCGGGCGGGAGATGGCGGCCGGGGTTCGGGCGGTGCTCGGGAACCGGGTGCTGGGGCGGGCCACCGCCGGGTCGATGGTCTCGTGCGCCGGGGCGGGCATGTTCGTGGTGTCGGCGCCGGTGCTGGGGCTGGAGCTCACGGGCGACAGCAGCCGCGGCACGCTGCTGCTGGCCGTCACGGCGGCGGCCGGCCTGGCCGCGAACGGGCTCCTGGCCTGGCGCGGCGGCCCCCGTCGCCGGAATACGGCACCGGCGTGGGACAGAACCCTGGCCTGGTCCACCGCGCTGGTCGGCGCGGGCATGGCGTTGGCCGCCACAGCAGGAACGGCCCTGGTGGGGGCGTACTGGATCGCGGTGGTCGCGGCGGGGCTGGTGGGCATGGGCGAGGGCCCGCAGTTGACGGCGCTGTTCGCGGTGCGGCAACGCGAGGCCCCCGCCGGGCTGCGCAGCCAGGTGTTCACGACCGGCGCCAGCCTCAAGATCACTTCTTTCGCCGTCGGATCGGCGCTGGCGGGCCCCCTGAGCACCCACTCGGCCGCCGCCGCCCTGCTGACCGGCGCAGCCTTACAGGCCGTGGCCGTCTGTGTCCTCCTGCGCCGCCGCGGCTAGCAGGCGTCAGCGGCCGGTCTGGGGGCGGGCGCGGTGGGCGGCGACGCGGGCGCGGGTGGCGCAGCGGGTGCCGCAGTAGCGGCGGGGGCTGCCGCCGCCCAGGTCGAGGTACGGCCGTCCGCACCCCGCGGCCGCGCACAACCCGCCCGGAACACGCTGATGGTCGGCGACCAGCACGGCCAGGGCCATCGCCGACGAGGCCAGGAACCACTCGGCCCACGGCGCGTCGTCGCCGCTGTCGACGTGCAGATGCCAGGACGTCGTGCCCCGGTGGCTGGTCAGCCTGGGCGGCCGGGCGGTGTCGGCGAGCAGGCGGTTGAGCAGGCCCGCCGCCTCCCCGGCGTCATGCGCGCCCAGCACGTCGCGCAGCCGGGCCGCCGCGGCGCGCATCGCGGCCACGTCGGAGTCGTCGAGGCCCAGGTCGCCGTGTTCGCCGTGGCGGCGCAGGACGTCCGTCACCGAGGCGGGCGTCGGCTCTTCGTGCAGCAGCGCCACGCACAGCTCGACGGCTCTGACGGCCATCGCCCTGGTCGAGTGAACCTCCACGCGGCAAGCGTATCCACGGCGGGGCTCCCCCTGCCCCGCCGTGGCACGGACTCAGCCGCCGCAGGCGGCGAAGACGAAGCTGTCCTTGAGTACGGTGTACCGGTCCCTGACCCGCACGACGCCCGTCCCGGTGTCGACCTGGACGATGGTCATCCTGGACGAGCCGGACACCAGGTGCAGCGTGACCTGCGTGTCCCCGGTCCAGTCGATCATGCTGAGCTCGCCGTCCGGCAGCTTGACCTTCCTGCGTCCGGTGACCTCGTCGGTGGCGAGGTCGTAGGTGAGCAGCTCGGTCTTCCTGCCGCGGATCACGACCGCCGCCGTGTGCCCGTCGCCGGCCAGCGCCTGCGGGCCGTTGGCGGCCACGACCTGCGGCGGCGTGACGCGTACGAGGTGCTCGCCCGTCTGGTCGCGGACGACCAGGTCGGTGACGGAGTCGTCGGACTCGATCGAGGACAGCACCTCGTCGCCGTCGCCGCTGAACCCGAGGAAGGTCTCGTCGGCGGGCACGGTGCCGAGCAGGGCGCCGGTCGCGGTGTCGAAGATCTTCGTGGCGGCGGGCCGGTCGCTCTGGACCACGACGGCCAGCCGCGCGCCGTCGCCGGAGAGCTGGAGCATCACCTCGTTCTGGGCGACCCGCGGCAGCGCGTCCCCGGGCAGCAGCGTGACGCCGCCGCCGAGCACGCGCACGGCCAGTCTCCCGGCCTTGGTGAGGTACGCCACGCGCTGCCCGTCGCCGCTGACCGCGATCGGCGCCGGCGAGGTGACGGTGGACCTGCGCCTGGCGTCGAGCGCGACGACCTGGGCGTCGGGCAGCGTCCTGCGCCCGCCGTCGTGCATGACCAGCCGCCACTGCCCGCAGGGCCGGGACGTGCCGTCCTTGTCCGGGCAGCCCTTGACGGAGGCGTACCGGATGCTGTCGTGGCCGTGGTCGTGCGGCGCGGCCTGGGCGGCGGCCGGGACGGCGGTGAGGGTGAGCAGCGCCGCGGTCAGCAAAGGGACGATTCTCATGATGGTCACTCCCCCGGGAACACGATGGTGTGAGGGTCGGGGCCCACCTTGTAGGTGTCGGTACGGCGGGCCTGGCCGGAAGCGGGGTCGACGGTGAGCACCCGTACCACCGTCGACTTCGTGGTGCTGCTGTCGTAGGAGTAGGCGGCGAGCCGTCCGTCCGGGGTCCAGCGGGTGTGGTCGGGCGAGGCGTCGCCGGCGAGGGGCAGGTTCACGCCGTCGGCGAGCCGGGCGGTCTCCAGGTCGTACGTGCGCATCCGGGGCGGGCCGCCCCGGCTGCCGCCGGTGCTGAACGCGGCGACGGTGTGCCCGTCGGGGGACAGCGCGAGGGTGGCGGCGTTGGCGACGAACTGGGGGGCCTGGCTCCTGAGCGTGCGGCCGTCGAGCCCGTAGGAGTACAGCCATCTGGTGCCGTCGCTCAGGTCGCGGGTGGTGAGCACCTCGTCCCCGTCGCCGCTGAGGCCGGCCGGTTCGCCCTTGACGGTCAGGCGGGTGACCCTGCCGGTGGCCAGGGTGAGCACGTCGACGTGGCCCTGGCGGCCGACGAGGAGCCGGTCGCCGGCCGTTGACAGGAAGAGGGCGTCGTCCTCGCCGGGCCGCAGGGACCTGGGCAGTTCCCTGACCGGGCCGCCGGCCGCCGCGCGGACGACCAGGCGGTGGTCGCGGGCCCGCTGGTAGACGATGGTCCGGCCGTCGCCGCTGAGGGCGAACAGGGAGGTCGCGCGGCCTTTGGCGCGGACGGCGGAGTCGCCGACGGTGACCTTGCGGCCGTCACGGAGAAGCAGGTGCCAGTGGCCGCACGCGGACGTGCCCTCGACGGGCAGCTCGCAGGCGGTGACCCAGGCCGCGCGGGCCTGCGGCGGCCCGGTGTGCGCAGGTGCGGCGGCGGCCGGGAGCCCCAGCCCGCCGACGACCGCCGGCGCGAGGAGCGCGGCGGCCGCTGAGGATAGCCTCATGAGTGGTGATCCTTTCGCTCACCTGGTTAGACCCATGGGCACGGTGGCGAGTTGGTCACAGGTAGGCCACGCTTCAGGGCAGCGGGCGCCGCCCGGCGAAGCCCAGATCCGTACGGTGGTACCAGGCGAGCTCGGGCTCCCCCTCGATCCAGCACAGCCGCACCGACGCCCCGCCGAGCACCGAGGGGAAGTCGATCAGCAGCGGCGCGACGCCCTTGACCTCGATCCCCTGCTCGCTCCACCGGGTCAGTGTCTCCTCGATGCGCGCCTCGATCGCCTTGATCTCGGGCAGCCCGCCGAGCCGCGACCCGCCGGCGGCCTCCCGGTCGAAGGCGATCTCGGCCAGGTCGGCGCGGCCCGCGACGATCTCCCGCGCCTCGGCGATGATGCCGGGCAGCAGGGCGCGCGCCTCGTCCAGGGTGAAGATCCGATCCATGCGGAAACGCTACCCGTTCGGCTGGTAGGCGTGGATGAGCAGCCGCTCGGCGTTCCTCATCGGCGTGCTTCCCGGCTACGCGAGCGTGGGGGTGGCCGGGATCGTCGGTGGCGCTGGCCCCGATCATCGCGCTCAAGCTCTTCGACCTGTACGGCACCACCCTCGCCGTGTCCCTGTACGTGGTTGTCGCGCCGGCCGTCACCGCCGTAGGTTTGGCCATCGCCCCGGAAACCCGCGACCTGGACATCGCCGCCGGCGAGAGCGGCACCGCCAGGAGGCTGCCCGGCCAGGTGGGTCCCTTCGCCTGAGTGCGGGGGGAAGACGGGAACGCCGCGAAGGTGTGGGCGGCGGCTGCCACCGCCGCCCACGCGCGCCCCACTCGGACAGCGCTCTCAGACGGCGGTCTCCGGCTCGGTGACCCGCGGGCGCCTGCGCCAGTCGCCCTTGAACGCCGCCATCGAGGCCAGGAACACGACCTGCCCGGCCAGCGCCACGGCGAGCCAGGTGCCCCAGCCGCCCGCGGAGACCACCATGGGCGAGACGACCAGCAGCACCACGATCATGACGCGGACGACCATGCCCCAGATGCCCAGCGCCGAGCCCTGCAGACGCGACTCGACGTCCTCGGCGTTCTCGGAGAAGTTGGCCATCCACGGCACGTACGCGACGCCCATGAACAGGAAGAGCAGCGCGAAGACGGCGGTGACGTGCCCCGGGGAGACGCCGGGGCCGACCATGCTGATGAAGTAGGCCAGGGTGAGGACGGTCAGCGCGGTGCCGGCGGCCGTGAACGGCTTGCGCAGCCGCAGCCGGTCGGAGACCCGGCCGACGACGACCACGGCCACCGCGTTGAGCACGATGCCGAGCGCCACCACCCGGTTGGCCCCCGCCGGCTCCAGGCCGAACGCCTCCACCAGGATCGTCTGCCCGAAGATCGCGAACGTCCAGTAGAGCACCTGCCAGCCGGTGTTGCCCAGGACGTGGGCCCACAGGTGGGGATGGCGGAACAGCTCGCGCACCCGTCCGGCGTCGATCTTCTCCTCCGCCGCGACGGCCTCCTCGGCGTCGAGCACCTGGGCCCGCAGCGCCGCCGACGGCTCGGCGATCTTCCAGACGATGACCGCGCACATGGCCAGCGAGACGACGCCCATGATGATCGCCTGCGACTGCCAGGCGTTGCCGAACAGCGGCAGCGTGAACCCGGCGATGAACGAGGCCAGGAAGGACGCACCGACCGGCCCCCACGTCCAGAACGCGAACGCCTGCGCCCGGCCGAGCCGCGGGGAGAAGTCGCGGACGAGGGAGGCGGTGATGGTGATCCCGGCGCCCTCGATGAACAGCATCAGGCAGCGCACCCAGAACAGGCCGGCCACGGTGTCCACGGTGGCGAGCAGGAAGTTGCAGGCCGCCGTGACGGTGAGGGTGGGCACCAGGAGCGTGACCCGTCCCCAGCGGTCGGACAGGATGCCGCCGACGCCCGCCGACAGGCCGCCGATCAGGACCGATCCCGCGGCGAGCAGGCCGTAGACCGTGAGCGACATGCCCAGGTCCTTCATCAGCAGCGGCAGGATCGTGGCGAGCGTGGTCTCGAAGTTGGCCACCAGGCTCGCCAGCACGGCTATCGCCAGCAGGAAGATCCGCCGGCGACCGACCGGGTACACGCTCAGCTCGCGGACATAGAACGGCTTCATTCCCATCCTCCGGGGACGGTGTGTGACGGTCGCTCTAGAACGCGTTTCTAGTTGCCTCAGAGTTGCCCTTCGCGGGGGTCTCCGTCAACGGCGGCGGCGGTCACGATGTGATCTCGATCACAGCCTTCCTGTTGTGACGGAATCGCACCCGATTCACAGAACAACCACCCGCGAATAGGCATAAACTGCGCGCCTGTGAGCCTGCCTGTACGTGAACGTTCCCCCCGGCCCGGCGGCGGCCGGCACCGCCGCCCCGTGCCCACGTCCCTGCCGCCGGACGCGCCCATGCTCGTGCTGGCCACCCCCGGCGGCACCGGCGGCGTGGCCGAAGAGATCGCGGCCGTGGTGCGGGTCGACAACCCGCAGATCGAGGTGCGGCTGACCGCCGTCGCCGACCTGGCAGACTCGCTGCCCGCGGGCCGCGACGCCGTCGTGGTGCCCCTGCTCACCTGGGACGACCCGGTCGTCATGGCCGAGATCGGCAAGGCCATCGCGGCGGCCGGATCCGGCGCGGTCGCCACCGAGGCGCTCGGCCCCCACCCGCTGCTCGCCGAGGCCCTGCACATCAGGCTGGCCGAGCGCGGCCTGGCCAGGGCCGACCGGGTCCGCCTGCTCAACGTCTCCAGCCCCGTCGACGCCGTCATCCTGGGCACGGTGGGCGGCGAGCGCGCGGTGCACGCCGTCCAGGCCACGGCCGTGCTGCTGGCCTCCAGGCTCACGCTGCCGGTCGTCGCCGCCTCGCTGGACAGCGAGCCCGGCGTGGACGTCGCCGCCCAGCGCCTGCGCGCCGCCGGGGCCGAGCGGCTGGCCATCGCGCCCTGCCTGATCGGCCACGAGGCCCCGGCGGAGCTCGTCGAGCGCGCCGCCGCCGCCGTCGAGGCCGGTCACGCCGAGCCGCTCGGGGCGCACAGTGCCGTCGCCGAACTTGTCGCGCGGGCTTACGGCAGTCAGCTGGCGACTTGACACCCTTGTGAAGATCGCTTCAGTCGCGTTACGTTCTGCGCATGCGGCGCGTGATGGTCATCGGCCAGCGAATCGGACTTCGTGACCTCACCGACGCCGACGTCGTCCCGCTGCACTCCGTCTACGGCGATCCGGCGGCCACGCAGCACATGCCGTTCGCGCCGCGCAGCGTGCAGGAGGTCGCCGCCCTGGTCGGCCAGGCCATGGAGGCGGCCGCCGCCGAGCCGCGCCGCCTCTACGTGCTGGCCGTCGTGGACGCCGACCGGCGGCACGTGATCGGCGTGGCCCGCCTGAAGATCGACCCCGACCTGCCCCACAGCGCCGAGATCGGCTTCGGCCTCCATCCCGACCAGTGGGGCCGCGGCATCGGCACCGACCTGGTACGCCTGCTGCTGTCGTTCGGCTTCAAGCAGCTCGGGCTGCACCGCGTCTGGGGCGCGAGGTCGCCGGCCAACCTGCCCGCCCAGCTCGCCATGCTGACGGCCGGCATGGTCGAGGAGGGACGGATCCGGCACCACGTGCACACCCCGCACGGCTGGCGCGACTCCATCGTGCACGCGGCGATCCAGGACGAATGGACCGAGCGCTAGCGGCGACGAGCGGCACGGCCGGTGGACGGTGAGTGGCGCGCCGCGGAATTGTCGGTGGCACGTCCTACGATGAGCCTCCTCACGGAGGGATAGCCGCATGCCTGACTCGCTGATCGTGCCCCTGTTCGTCACCACCGACCTGCCGCCGCACGCGGACCTGGCCGACTTCGGTGAGCTGCTGGCCCGCACGGCGCGGGTGCTCGGCCCCGACGGCTGCGAGGCGGTCCTGTCCGGCAAGGTGTTCTGGCTCGACCGGCCGGTGCTGCCGGCGCAGCGGCCCGCCGCCGACGACGAGCTGCGCTTCGCCGGGATGCTCGGGCACCTCGTCACGTCCGGGCCCGGCGTCCGCGAGGTGGTGGCCGGCGTGCGGCGGGCGATCGGCGCGGCGGTGACCGAGCGCTACGGCGACGTGGGCGCGGCGCCCGCCGTGTTCGCGATCCGCGACCGCGACGTGCGCGAGCGCACCCCCGACTCGGCCCTCCCGCTCGACAGCCGGCACGCCGCCGAGCTGGTCGGCGCGGCACGGTGAGGACACCCCCGGGCGGGGTAGTCCAGAGGCATGCTCTATGGCAAGGAACACGTGCAGCGCTATCAGGCCACCGACGGCGCGGAGGGGCACGACTGGAACAACACCACCGTCCTCCTCCTGACCACCAAGGGGCGTAACTCCGGCAAGCCGTACACCACGCCGCTGATCTACCAGCGGTTCGGCGACGACTTCCTCGTGGTCGCGTCCAAGGGCGGCGACCCCGAAGATCCCCAGTGGTACAAGAACCTGCTGGCCCATCCCGACGTCGAGGTGCAGGTCAAGGGCGACAGGTTCAAGGCGCGCGCCCGCACCGCCTCGGCGGAGGAGAAGCCCGAGATGTGGCGGACGATGACCCGCACCTGGCCCCAGTACGACGAATACCAGGAGAAGACCGACCGCCAGATCCCGGTGGTCGTGCTCGAACGCACCACGTAGGCGTCAGGCCCCGGTGGTCGTGCTCGAACGCACCACGTAGGCGTCAGGCCCCGGTGGTCGTGCTCGAACGCACCACCTGGGCGTCAGGCCACCAGCAGGGCCTCGTCGGCCTCGGGGAGCCAGGAGCCCGGCGGGCGGCGCAGCCAGTGGCGGGCCCGTCCGAGTTCGGCGACGGCGGCCAGGAGCGCGGCGAGGCCCGGGTGGCGCAGGCCCTTGGGATGCACCAGGTTCTGCAGGCCGAGCGGCACGGGCTCGGCCAGCGGCCTGTTCACCGCGCCCGGGACCCCGCCGATCCCCACGCTGGACAGCACGGGTTCGCGATGCCGGCGCAGGTAGTGCCCCATCTCCGCGGCCCCCTCGGGCGCGGCGTGCGGCCGGGCCAGCCGCAGCCCGAACGCCTCGGCCAGCCGCTCCCCCAGGTCGCTCCACTCCCGCGTGCCGGCGTTCCCGGCCATGACGTCCAGCGGGAAGGCGGCCAGCGCGGCGAGCGGCACGGCGGCCGGCTCCGCCAGCGGGTGGTCCGCCGGCAGGAGCACGGCCAGGGGCTGCAGGCGCACCGGGACCTGGGCCAGCCGGGCGCGCACGTCCGCGGGCAGCCCGGCGAAGCGCCCGAACGACACGTCGAGCCGTCCGTCCAGCATCGCCGCCGCCCCCGCGGTCAGGCCGCCGTGGAAGCGGGCCAGCATCTCGACCCCGGGGGCCAGTTCCCGGGCTCTGAGCAGCGGCTCGGGCAGCTCGGGGCCCTGCATGGTGACGTCCACGAGCAGCGGGCGATCGGCGCCGAGCGCGTCGGCGACGACCTCGTCGTGCAGCGCCACCAGCCGCCGCGCCCCGGGCAGCAGCCGGGCACCGGCGGGGGTCAGCTCCACCCGGCGGGTGGACCGGACGAACAGCGGCGTCCCGAGCCTGGTCTCCAGCGAGCGCACGTCCCGGCTGAGCGCCTGCTGGGCCAGGAAGAGCCGCGCGGCGGCGCGTCCGAAGTGCAGCTCCTCGGCGACGGCGACGAAGACGCGCAGCAGCCGGGGGTGCAGATCCACGACGCCACATTAACCACAAAAGCGCGTCAATCGCGATATTTCGGTGTTGGACCAGGCGCAGACGTCACCGCGACGCTGGAAGCATGATCCGCCGTCTCCTGACCCGCCTCCTCCGTCCAGCGCCGCCCGCTCCGGCCCAGGTCCGCGCGCTGTTCGGGCTGCCACGGCCGCCCGGCACGTGCGGCTGCCTGCTCGACCTCCCGCACGACCCGTCCGCCCATCCGGCGGGCCCCTGAGCCCGGCACGGAACGCGGGGGCACGTCCCGTTCGTTGACCGGGCATGGCTGACATCCCCTACGACCGCAAAGAGCAGTTCAAGCAGATCGAGAGCGGCCTGCTCCCCGGCGAGCAGATCATCGCCGTCTACGACGCGATCGGGGCGGGCACCGGGTTCCTGGGGCTCACGGACCGGCGGGTGATCGTGCAGGACAAGTCGTTCGTGGGCAAGCGGATCGCGATCACCAGCATCCCCTACGCCAAGATCTCGGCGGTGAGCGTCGTGAGCAACAAGTCGCTGGCCGGCGGGTTCTTCTCCTCCGGCGCCATCGCCATCCACGTCGGCACGCACACCTACGAGGTGGACTTCCGCGGCGACAACAAGGCCCACCACGTGCACAACGTCATCCTCCACTACATTTCGCAGGGCTGATCGGCGTCACGCGTGGTCTCCTGGGCAGGGTTGAGCGTATTCTGCCGATGATCACGAAGGGGGCGAGGTGCGGCGTTCCGTACGTGCCCGCGCGGCCGGTCTCGGCGTGCTGCTGGCGCTCCCGGCCTGCGCCGGGCCTCCCGGGCGGGACGTCCCGTCCGCTCCGGCGGTGAGCCTCACGGTCCAGGCCCGCTGCCCCCGGCCCGGCGGCGACGACCTGCGCGCCGAGCCCGTGCGGTCGCCGTGGCGGACGGTCCCGGCGGGCGACGGGCACGGCACGCTCGACCGGCTCGCGGTCGCCCCCGACGGGGCGGTGTGGGCGGTGCGTTCCGTCCAGCGCGAGACGTCCGCCGGGATGGAGACGACGTCCGGCGGGCTGGACCGGTGGGACGGCGCGCGCTGGCGTACGTACGCGCTGCCGTCCCGGATGACGGTCGCCGCGGTCGGGGCGGTCTCGGGCGAGCGGGCGTGGGCCTTCGGGACCGGCGACGACGAACGTCCCGGCCTGGTGGCCGGTGTCGCGGACGGCGCCGTGAGCGCCTCCACGCCGCTCAAGGAGAGCGCCTCGGCCATCGGCCTGCACGGCACCGCGGCGAGCGGCCCGTGGGCCGTGTCCGGGCGCGACGCGCTGCGCTGGGACGGCTCGGCCTGGCGCGCGTACCGGCTGCCCGCCCCGGCGCGGGCCCTCGGCGGCGAGGGCGCGGACGTGTGGACGGTCGGCGAGACCGCGCACGACCCCGCCGCCCGCTGGAACGGCGTCGCGTGGCAGGCGGTGCACCTGCCCGAGCCGGGCGCGCCCGAAGGCGCGCGGTCGGCCCGCACGGAGCTCGGCGACGTGGCCGTGCTCGGGCCGGACGACGTGTGGGTGGTCGGCGGGGTGTCCTGGTTCCCGCCCGACGAGTACGACGAGCAGGGCGAGCCCCTGGAACGCCGCCGCCCGCTGGCGCTGCACTGGGACGGGTCGGCCTGGCGGTGCCGCTGGGGCCCGGAGGGCGCGGCCTTCACCGAGGCCGAGCCCGACGGCCGGGCGGGCCTGTGGGTGCTCGACTCGACCCGCTCCCGGCTGCACCACTACGCGGCCGGCCGCTGGACGACGACGACCGTGCGCGGCACGGTCACCGCCCTGGCCCGCCGCCCCGGCACGACCGAGGTGTACGCGGCGGGCTGGACCGGCCCCGAGGGCGACCTGACCAGGCCCGCCCTCTGGCTCACCCGCTGACCCGCCGCCACCCCTACATGCAGGCGCCGTTGAAGCCGAGCAGGCACGCGGTCCCGGGGCCCACGCGTTCAGTCCCGGCGCAGCGAGGTGTACAGGTCGAGGGTGCGCCGGGCGATGCGCTCCCAGGAGAAGTGCTCGACGGCCCTGGCCCGCCCGGCGCGGCCCATCTCGGCCGCCCGCGCCGGGTCGGCCAGCAGCGCGTTGACCCGCTCGGCCAGGTCGGCGGCGAACGCCTCGGGGTCGTGCGGGGTGCCGTCGGGGCCCTGGTCGATCGGCACCAGCAGGCCCGTCTCGCCGTCGGCGACGACCTCGGGGATGCCGCCGGTCGCGGTGGCCACCACCGGCGTCTCGCAGGCCATGGCCTCCAGGTTGACGATGCCCATCGGCTCGTAGACCGACGGGCAGACGAAGACCGAGGCGTGCGTGAGGAGCTGGATGACCTCCGGCTTGGGCAGCATCTCCGAGATCCACAGCACGCCGTCGCGGTCGAGGCCGCGCACCAGCCCGGTCACCTCGGCGGCGATCTCCGGCGTGTCCGGCGCGCCCGCGCACAGGACGAGCTGGGCCGCCGGGTCGAACGAGCGGGCGGCGTGCAGGAGGTGCACCAGGCCCTTCTGCCGGGTGATGCGGCCGACGAAGATCACGTAGGGCCGGTCGGGGTCGACGCCGTGCTTCTTCAGCACGTCGAGGCCGGGGTCGGGGGCGTACTGGGCGGTATCGATGCCGTTGTGGATGACGGTGACCCGGCCGGGCGGGATCTCGGGGTAGGCGGCCAGCACGTCGCGGCGCATGCCCTCGCTGACCGCGATCACCGCGTCGGCGGCGGCCAGCGCCGTGCGCTCGGCCCACGACGAGACCGTGTAGCCGCCGCCGAGCTGCTCGGCCTTCCACGGGCGCAGCGGCTCCAGGCTGTGGGTGGTGACGACGTGCGGCACGCCGTGGAGCATCTTGGCGACATGCCCGGCGAAGTTGGCGTACCAGGTATGGGAGTGGACGACGTCCGCGCCCTCGCAGGCGGCGGCCATCTCCAGGTCGACGCCGAGCACCTGGAGGGCGGCGTTGGCCCGCTCCAGGCCGCCGGGCACCCGGTAGGCCGACACGCCGGGCTCCTCGCGATCGGCCCCGAAGCAGCGCACCCGGACGTCGGCCAGCTTGCGCAGCTCCCTGGCCAGGTACTCCATGTGCACCCCGGCGCCGCCGTAGACGTCCGGCGGGTACTCCCTGCTGAGCAGATCAACACGCATGCCCACGACCTTACGACGCGCCGGGCCCGGCGCCCTCCAGCGAGCGGCATGTTTTGCGCCGACCATCAACTCCGGCACCGCACTTGTGAACCGTCGCAAGCATAGGGAACACATCGATACAGCCCAATGTCGGTAAGTCCGGCCCCTGCTCAACGCGGATAAGTCAGGACACGGCGGCACAGCACAGTGCGCGGTTTCGTCGATAGATCGGCCATTTACGGGTAGCGTCCTGGACATGAGGTCCCGGAGGGTGCTTGCGGTTGTGCTGGCAGGTGGAGAGGGCAAGAGGCTCATGCCGCTCACGGCGGATCGGGCCAAACCGGCGGTGCCGTTCGGGGGGATGTATCGGCTGATCGACTTCGTGCTGTCGAACCTCGCGAACGGCGGCTTCCTGAAGATCGTGGTGTTGACCCAGTACAAGAACCACAGCCTCGACAGGCACGTCTCCCGTACCTGGCGGCTGTCGGCGATGCTGGGCAACTACGTCACGCCCGTGCCCGCCCAGCAGCGGCTCGGGCCGCGCTGGTTCTCCGGTTCTGCGGACGCGCTGTTCCAGAACCTGAACCTGATCTACGACGAGATGCCCGAGCACGTGATCGTGTTCGGCGCCGACCACATCTACCGCATGGATCCGCGGCAGATGGTCGAGCAGCACGAGGACTCGGGCGCGGACGTGACGGTGGCGGCGATCCGCCAGCCGCTGTCGCTGGCCGACCAGTTCGGCGTGATCGAGACCGATCCCGAGGGCCGCCGCATCGTGGCCTTCAGGGAGAAGCCGAAGGACGCCGTGGGCCTGGCCGACTCCCCCGACGAGGTCTACGCCTCGATGGGCAACTACGTCTTCAAGACCCAGGCCATGATCGACGCGCTGCGCGAGGACGCGCTCGACCCGACCAGCAAGCACGACCTGGGCGGCAACATCATCCCGATGCTGGTCAAGTCCGGCGGCGCGGACGTCTACGACTTCAAGAACAACATCGTGCCCGGCTCCAGCGAGCGCGACCGCGGCTACTGGCGCGACGTGGGCACCCTTGACGCCTACTACGAGGCCCACATGGACCTCATCTCCGCCCACCCGATCTTCAACCTGTACAACGACAAGTGGCCGATCTTCACCGGGCACGACCCGCTGCCCCCGGCCAAGTTCGTGCACAACGACGGCGACCGGGTGGGCCGGGCGATCGACTCGCTGGTCTCCCCCGGCGTGATCGTCTCGGGCGGCATGGCGATGCGCTCGATCCTGTCGCCGAAGGTCGTGCTCCACTCGCACTCGCTGGTGGAGGACTCCGTGCTGATGGAGAACGTCAAGGTGGGCCGGGGCGCGATCGTGCGCAAGGCGATCATCGACAAGAACGTGGTGATCCCCGACGGCGCGCGCATCGGCTTCGACCTCGACTACGACCGCACCCGCTTCGCGCTGACCCGCGGCGGGGTCGTGGTCATCGGCAAGAACGAGATCGTCGACCGTTGAGGCCAGGGCGGGCCGGTCCCCCGTCCGGGGCCGGCCGCGTACCGGGCGGCGGCGGTCCGGATCGGCTCCGGCGGCCCGCGAGGGTGCTCATCGCGTGGGCGGACGGGTCCGGGCCTCGGCCGGTCGGCGGCGGGGGTCGTGGAGCGCCGGACGCCGCGCGGGCCCGGCAACGCAGGATCCCGGGCCACGCACGGCGCGGCCCGGGCTCAGGTGATGCGACCTCAGATGCCGGCGCCCACGCCCAGGCCGTACGCCCAGCCGCCCGGCCAGTAGCCGCGGCCCGGCCAGTAGCCCCAGTTGTAGCCGTCGTGGGGACGCCCGTAGTAGTCCCTGCGGTGCTCGCAGGCGTCGGCGTCACGGTGTCCGGCGGACACGCCCCACGGCGTGATGCGGAGCGCGGTCGAGTCGTCGGACGTGCTCAGGTCGCACTTCTCGTCGTGGACGTTGGCGTTGGCCGCCCCCGCCATGCCGAACAGCGCGGCGACGGCGAACCCGCCGGCGACGATGAGGTTGGCTTTCATGAATCCCCCTGGATCACGAAGTGACATCGCTGCTCACTGTACGTAATCGCCTCCGTACCGCCGTGTAACGCCACGCCAGGAACGGACTCGGCGCTTTCCGGTGCCACCCGGCGAAGTCCGGCCTTCTCCGGCCACTCCGGAAGCCCCGCCGCGGCCCCGGCAGCCCGGCCTTCTCCGGCGGAAGCCTCGCCACGCCTCCGGAACGCCGGTCGGCGGGCCGGGACGCGTAGTCTGCTCCGGACGCCCGTCCGTTCACGGCGGGGTCGCCGTGATCCGTCCGGAGAGGACCTCATGCCGCCCACACCGCCCGGCCCCTTCACCGGCCGTTCCGTCACCGACCTGGCCCGTGACCTGCGCGCCGGCCGGACCACCGCCGGCGAGCTGGCCCGGCTGGCGCTCGACGCGGCCGTCACCCTGGATCCCGCGCTCGGCGCCTTCGTCACCGTGGACCCGGTGGGCGCGGCGGCCGCCGCCCGGCGGGCGGACCAGGAGCTGGCCGCGGGCACCGACCGCGGCCCGCTGCACGGCGTGCCGGTCGCCGTGAAGGACCTCATCGACGTCGCGGGCCTGCCCTGCACGATGGGGTCGCGGCACTTCGCCGGCCACGTCGCCGAGTCCGACGCCGCCTGCGTGACGCTGCTGCGGCAGGCCGGGGCGGTGATCGTCGGCAAGACCACGACGCACGAGTTCGCGTACGGCCCCACCGGCGACCGCTCGGCCAACGGCCCCTCGCGCAACCCGCGCGACCCCGCGCGCATGTCCGGCGGGTCGAGCGGCGGCAGCGCGGCGGCCGTGGCGGCGGGCATGGTGCCGCTGGCGATCGGCACCGACACGGGCGGGTCGGTGCGCGTCCCGGCCGCTCTGTGCGGGATCGCCGGGTTCAAGCCCGCCTACGACGCGATCCCGACCGCCGGGGTGTTCCCCCTGTCCCGGACGTTCGACCACGTCGGCGTGCTGGCCGCCGGCCCGCTGGACTGCCTGATCGCCTACCGGCAGCTGGCGACCGGCGGGCCGCCGCCCGTCCGTGACGGCGCCGGCGAGGCGGCGGCGGTGCGGGTGGGGTGGCTCGACCCCGCGGTCCTGTCGCCCTGCGATCCGCGCGTCGTGGAGGTCGTGCGGGCGGCGGCGGGCGCGGGGCTGGACGAGGTGCCGCTGCCCGGGGAGCTGGCCGAGGAGCTGCGGGAGACGTACGCGACCGTGCAGGGCGCGGAGGCGTCCGCCGTGCACGCCGACCGGATGGCCAGGGCGCCCGAGCTGTTCGACCCCGAGGTGCTCGACCGGCTGCGCGCGGCCATGGACCTGCCCGCCTGGGCCTACGTCAAGGCCCTGGACGAGCGGCCCGCGCTGGCCGCCGCGGCGGAGTCGCTGTTCGGCGAGCACGACGTGCTGGCGCTGCCGGCCGTGCCGCTCGTCGCGCCGCCGCTGGAGCAGCGCCAGACCGAGCTGGACGGGCGTGCCGTCGCCGTCCGGGCCGCGCTGCTGGCCCTGACCAGCCCGTGGAACGTGCTCGGCCTGCCCGCGCTCACCGTCCCGGCCGGCTCGGTGGACGGCCTGCCGGTCGGGCTGCAGCTCGTCTGCCGGCCCGGCCGGGAGGAGCTGCTGTTCCGGGTGGCCGGCTCACTGGGCGGCTGAGGAAAGGTGGGCCCCGGGCCGGCCCGGCGCAGGCCGGACCCGGGGACGGGGCTCGTGTCCGGCCGGGGGGCGCCATTCCCGTCGGCCAGGCCGAAGCCCACGGCCCTTTTCTTTCAGGGCCGTACGTCCGAGTGGCAGGATTCGAACCTGCGGTGCTCCTGCTCCCAAGGCAGGCGGGCTGACCAAACTGCCCCACACTCGGCCGGGAAAATCAACGAAGCCGCCCCGGAGGAGGCCCGGGACGGCTTTCCTGGTCGATTCTCCGCGGAATCACCGGGAAAGCCTTGGCCGCAGCTCAGGCCGGCTGCCGGACGGCCCGAATGGTCGAGGTCCGCACATGGCCGCCGCCTTTCTCGTCGTTCTCCGTGAATGTCGTTCCGGAACGAGATCAACGGTAGACCGGGGGCCGCCGGAAATGCCACGTATTTATCGCCGGTCGCGATCCCGGTCGTTGGTCCAGGCCACCCCGGCGCGCGTTTCCGGGGCCTCGACGCGGAACCGGGGAAGGGCGTCCGGGTAGTTGTCGCGGACGAAATTGACCAGGAATTCGCGGACGTCGCACTTGAGGTCCCAGGAGGACGGCGAGTCGGCGGCGCTCATCAGGGCGCGCAGCTCGACCAGGCCGTTGGGCAGCACGTCGGTGACCTGGAGCGTCCAGTCCTTCTGGTCCCACAGCGGGTTGCCCTGGAGGAACTCGTACAGGGCGTCGCGCAGTTTGGGCACCGGCACCGCCCAGTCGACCCGCAGGAACACCACGGCGAGCACCCGGCTGCCGTGCCTGGTCCAGTTCTCGAACGGGTTCTGGGTGAAGTAGGAGACGGGCAGCACCAGCCGCCGCTCGTCCCACAGGCGCAGCACCACGTACGTGAGCGTGAGCTCCTCGATCCTGCCCCACTCCTCCTCCACCACGACGACGTCGTCCAGCCGCAGCGCGTCGCTGAAGGCCAGTTGCAGCCCGGCCAGCATGTTGCCGATGGTCGGCTGGGCCGCGATGCCGACGATGGCGCCGGCGATGCCGGCCGAGGCCAGCAGCCCGGCGCCGAGCGCCCGCACCTGCGGGAAGGAGAACAGCATGGCGCCGAGCGCGATGACGATGATGACCGCGGCGGCGATGCGGCGCACCAGCGCGATCTGCGTCCTGATCCGCCGCGCCCGGCGGTTGCGCTCGCCCTCGACGAGCACCAGCCGGTCGAGCACGACGTCCGTCAGCGCGTACGTCGCCTGGATGATCAGCCAGGTCACCGTGCCGATGGTGGCCAGGCCGATGACCCGGTCCACCGACTGGGCCAGGCCGCGCTCGTCGGCCGTGTCGCCGAAGATGCCGGGGGCGAAGACCAGGTTGCAGGCCACCGTGGCGGCCACGCAGAACGCCGGCCACGTGCAGTGCTCGACCAGGTGGCGGGCCAGGGCCCATTTTCGTCCGACCCGGATCAGCACCCGGCGGACCACCTCCACCAGGAGCACCGCTCCGACCACCGAGATGACGAGGATCGGCCAGGCTGCCGGCGACTGCACGCTTCGCGCCCCCTATGTCGTAGAACGTCGCTGCAAGGTCACATTGCCCTCAAGCGCCGCTCCATACGCACGGACACGCCGTTTCGGCTAGTGGCCGTTGCCGCAACTGCCCCAGCACGTCGTGGCTCTGGTGCTGGCCAGCAGCCCGAGATCGCGCAGCACGGCCTGGGTGCGCTCGACCTCGGAGGTCAGCCAGAGCCGGAAGTCGTCCCCGCTGAGCGGGATCGAGATCCACCCCGCCTTCCGGCACGCCCGCCGCCACGAGGCCGAGGAGGTCACCTCGTCGCACATGCGCACGGCCGACTCCCTGCTGTCCTCCGGCATGTTCTCGGGCCCGACGGCGGCGGCCCAGTCCGCGAAGTCCACCCGTACGCCGGACTCCAGCAGGGTCGGCACGTCGAGCCCCGGCACCCGGCGGGCGCAGGAGACGGCCAGGGCTCTGACCCGGCCGCCGTCGATGGCCGCGCGCCAGTCGCCGAGCAGGCCCGCCGCGGCCGCCGCCTTGCCGCCGAGCAGTGCCGAGACGGCCTCGTGGCTGCTGGGGTAGCCGGTGTAGTCCATCTGCCTGGTGTCGGCGCCGAGCCCCTTGGCGATCAGGCCGAACAGCAGGTGGTCGGGCTCGCCCTGCGGCCCGCCGGCCAGCATCGTCCCGCTCGGGTCGGCCCGCAGGTGGGCGCCGAAGTCGTCGAAGTCGGCGAACCGGGAGTTGCCGGGCACGACGACGACCTCGACGTCGCCGGTGAGCCTGGACAGCGGGGTGGAGGTGTCGAGCAGCGTCTGCCCGTTGTTCAGCTCGGAGGCCGCCAGCGCGGGCAGGCCGGTCACGGTGATCCGCGTGCCGGTGGGCGACGCGCCGACGCCCGTGGCGCGCGCGGCGGCGGCGAACGCCTCGCCGACCCGGGCCCAGCGGTCGCCGCCCGCGACGATCGAGAACCGCCCCCTCGCGCCGGCGGGGCCGCCGACGACGTGTTCCGTCCCGCATCCGGCCGCGCACGCCGCCGCGCCCAGGGTCCATGCCAAGAACCGCCGACGGCGCATCCGCCCTCCCCCGACCTTCGCGAGTACCGCCATTACCTGAAGTTATTGACAGTTCACTCGCTGTTACACATCGGGATACGGTTAACCGAAATTTCGGCGTATGCCGGAGTCAGTCCTGCTTCGTGGCCACCCCTGCCATCAGGGACGACGGCAGCGACCAGTCGCCCACCAGCTTGGGCCGGTCCGGCCGCCAGTCCACGGCCTGCACCAGGCCGGGCGGGTCGAGCGCGAAGCCGCCGAAGAACGCGCGGATCTCGGCCGGGCTGCGGTCCGCCCCGCCCGAGCCGGACGAGCCGCGGCGGCCCCCGCGCGGGCTCTCCTCCTCCGACAGGCGTCCCATCGAGGTGGCGTGCGAGATCACCAGACGGCTGCCGGGCGCGACCGCCTCGCGCAGCGCCGCCACCGCGCCCTGCGGATCGGCCGCGTCGGGCAGGAAGTGCAGGATCGACACCAGCACGATCGCGACCGGCCGCGACAGGTCCAGGAACCGGCCCGCGCGGGCCAGCACCTCCTCGTGGTCGAGCAGGTCGGCCTCCAGGAAGGCGGCCCTGTCCGCCCCGGCGAGCAGTGCCCTGGCGTGCGCGGCGACGACCGGGTCGTCGTCGACGTAGACGACCCGGGCCGCCGGCGCGACCTCGTGCACGCTGCCCTGCGTCGGCAGCCCGCTGCCCAGGTCGATGAACTGGGTGATCCCCGCGGCGGCGACGTAGCGCACGGCACGCTGGAGGAAGGCCCGGTTCGCGCGGGCCAGCGGGACCGCCTCCGGGACCAGCTCGGCGAGCTGGTCGATCGCCAGGCGGTCGACCGCGAAGTTGTCCGTCCCGCCGAGCATGTAGTCGTACATGCGTGCGAGATTCGGAGTGTGGGGGTCGAACTGCCGCACAGTAATGAATTTATGTGGTACGCAGCCGGATAACACTACCCTGCGAGGATTGTGGCTGAATTTATTCCACAGTCACGCTCTTGGCGAGATTGCGAGGCTTGTCCACGTCCCTGCCGAGGGCGACCGCCGCGTGGTAGGCCAGCAGCTGGAGCGGGATCGTCAGCAGCATCGGGTCGAGCTCGATCTCGTTCTTCGGGATCACGATCACGTCGTCGGCCAGCTTGGCGTCGGGCTCGCGGTGGCCGACCATGAGCACCTGGCCGCCCCGGGCGCGGATCTCGCCGAGCGTGGTGAGGTTCTTGTCCAGCAGCTCGTCGTCGGGGACGATCGCGACCGTCGGCATGTCCGGGCCGATCAGCGCGAGCGGGCCGTGCTTGAGCTCGCTGGCCGGGTACGCCTCGGCGTGCACGTACGAGATCTCCTTGAGCTTCTGCGCGCCCTCGCGGGCCACCGGGTAGCCCCTGACCCGGCCGACGAACATCATGCTCGGGTGCTTGGCGTACTTCTGCGCCAGCTCGGCGATCTTGTCGCCCTGGGCGAGGATCTCCTCGATCTGGCCGGGCAGCCGGCGCAGGCCCTCCACGATGCGCCGCCCGTCGGCCGGCGACAGGTCGCGCACCCGGCCCAGGTGCAGCGCGAGCAGCGCGAAGGCGACCGAGGTCGAGGTGAACGCCTTGGTCGAGGCGACCGACACCTCGGGCCCGGCGTGCAGGTAGATGCCGCCGTCGACCTCGCGGGCGATGGCGCTGCCCACGGCGTTGACGATGCCGATCACCCGGCCGCCCTTGCGCTTGAGCTCCTGGACGGCGGCCAGCGTGTCGTAGGTCTCGCCCGACTGGCTGATCGCGACGTAGAGGGTGTCGGGGTCGACGACGGGGTTGCGGTAGCGGAACTCGCTGGCCGGCTCGGCGTCGGCCGGGATGCGCGCCAGCTCCTCGATGAGCTGCGCGCCGATCTGCCCGGAGTAGTACGCCGACCCGCAGCCGATGATCTTCACCCGGCGGAACGAGCGCGTCTCGCGGGCGTCCATGTTCAGGCCGCCGAGGTGGGCGACGTGGAAGCGCTCGTCGAGGCGGCCGCTCATCGTGCGGGTCATCGTCTCGGGCTGCTCGGAGATCTCCTTGAGCAGGTAGTGCTCGTAGCCGCCGGTGTCGTAATGGCCGGCGTCCCAGTCGACGGTCAGCGGCTCCTTGGCGGTCTCACGGGCGTCGCTGGCGAAGGTGTGGAAACCGTCGGCCTTGAGCACGGCCAGCTCGCCGTCCTCCAGGTGTACGACCTGGCGGGTGTAGCGGACCAGGGCGGCGACGTCGGAGGCGGCGAACATCTCCTTCTCGCCGATGCCGAGCACGATCGGGCTGCCGTTGCGCGCCACGACCACCTCGCCCGGCCGCTCGGCGTCGATCACCGCGATGCCGTACGTGCCGACGATGTTCTTGAGCGTCTTCCTGACCGCCTCCTCCAGGGAGTCGTTCTCCTCGGCGGCGCGGGCGATCAGGTGGGCCAGGACCTCGGTGTCGGTCTCGGACAGGAACGTGACGCCGTCGGCCTCCAGCTTGGCGCGCAGCTCGCCGGCGTTCTCGATGATGCCGTTGTGCACGACGGCGATGCGCTGGTCGGCCGACAGGTGCGGGTGGGCGTTCTCGTCGCTGGGCACGCCGTGGGTGGCCCAGCGGGTGTGGCCGATGCCGTGGTTGCCCTTGAACCGCACCGGCACGACCTTGGCCAGGTCGGCGACCCGGCCCTTGACCTTGCGTACCTTGAGTCCCTTGTTCGACACCACGACCCCGGCGGAGTCGTAGCCCCGGTACTCAAGCCGCTGCAGCCCTTCCAGCAGGATGGGCGCCGCGTCCTTGGGGCCCACGTAGGCCACGATTCCGCACATCGAGGTCTCCTCTTATCCGTAGACGATCCTGCGGAGCTGCCGCAGCGACAGCTCTGGTGCCGCTACCCGCCGTGCGGGTAACTCGGCGGCGATCCGGGGGAAGATCTCGTCGTTGGTCAGGCCGCGGGTCTTGAGCTCGCCGTGACGGCGGCGTACGAACTCCTCGACCGGCTCGGAGAAGTACGACAGCACGTCGGCGACCACGCGGGCCGCCTCTCCCGGATCGAGCGCGCTCGTCCGGGTGAGATGGGCGATGAGGTCTTCGTAGGGATGCCGCGCCGTGGACACAGACGAGGACATTACGCATCTGGAGCGAGACACGCCAACATCCTGCCCGGAATCGGGCAGGATTTAACTCCAGAGCGCTATCACTTCTCTTCGGCCGGTCGTCGAGGGGTGGGCGGCGCGGATCCCGGGATTCTCATCCGTATCATCCGACCCGTCTGACACATCCCTTTCTGGGAATGGTTACGGACGGTGATCGAACAGTGCCGTTCCGTGGGGAGATGTCATGCAGCTTCGGCTTGCCGCCGTCCTGGCCACCAGCTTGTCCGCCGGCGTGTGCGCCGTCGTCGGCGGCCCGGCCGTCCCGGCCGCGCCCGCCGTCACGGGCGGCACGGGCGGCACGGGCGGCACGGGCGGCACGGGCGGCACGGGCGTCCGGGAGCAGGGGCGGCAGGCCGACTTCGCGGCCGCCGCGGCGGAGTTCGGGGTGCCGGTGAGCGTGCTGCTCGGGGTGTCGTACCTGGAGTCGCGGTGGGACGCCAACGGCGGCCGTCCCAGCACGGCGGGCGGCTACGGCCCGATGCACCTGGTGGACGTCGTGCCCGCGGGGCAGGCGGGCCCGGCCGCGGAGGGCTACACGCCGGGCGACGCCAGGGGCGACGACAGCCGCCCCTTGCCCCGCTCGGCGATGCGCCCGGTCAGCCAGCCGGCCTCCCGGTCGCCACAGTCGGCTTCCCGGCCGGCCTCCCGGTCGGGCTCGCAGCCGGCTTCCCGGTCGGGGGCGCGGTCGGGGGCACGGTCGGCGGCGCGGTTGATGGCGGGGGGCGGCACGTCGGCGGCCGCTGTGCCGGACGCGGCCGCTGTGCCGGACGCGGCCGCTGTGCCGGACGCGGCCGCTGTGCCGGACGCGACGCTCGCGCTGGCCGGGCGGCTGGCCGGGGTCGCGCCGCGGGCGCTGCGCCCGGACCCCCGCCCCCACAACAGGGGGGGCGCCGCCCTCCACGCCACCA
>NZ_JBEOZT010000023.1:0-205382 GCF_040298265.1 Nonomuraea sp. NPDC001636 | reverse complement strand
AGCCGTTCAAGTCTCTGTCAAATTGACCGGACTTGCTCGACCTGCTGGAATTAAGTCGCGCCCCGCTTCCGGGACAACCCCTCTAACTTACCAGCCTGTCGCTCGGTTAGCGAACCGATCTTCAAACCCGCGAGCCAGAAGGGATTGCCGACGTCACGCGTCGCAACGCACCAAAGTCACCGGAGTGAAGGGAGTGGGTTGCGCCGCACCTCGTCGGCTTCTAAAGATTAGCAGCGCTCCCGACCACTCGGGACGCGTTCCGCAGCTCTCCCGGCCACAGAACGATCACGGCCGAACAT
This sequence comes from Nonomuraea sp. NPDC001636, assembly GCF_040298265.1. Taxonomy (NCBI): domain Bacteria; kingdom Bacillati; phylum Actinomycetota; class Actinomycetes; order Streptosporangiales; family Streptosporangiaceae; genus Nonomuraea; species Nonomuraea sp. NPDC001636. Next base: position 205,083 of record NZ_JBEOZT010000023.1, on the reverse strand, counting down.
AGACTCCCCCCGTGAGCAGCAACACGCCGCCAGTGGCGAAGAAGGTACCGACTGAGCGCATCCATCACGGCGACACGTTCATCGACGAGTACGCCTGGCTAAGCAACAAGGACGACCCGGACACAACGGCATACCTGGAGGCGGAGAACGAGTTTCTCAAAGAGCACACCGCGCATCTCGCCGAGCTCCAGGAGCAGGTCTTCCAGGAGATCAAGGGGCGCACCCAGGAGACCGACCTGTCGGTGCCGAGCCGTAAGGGGGCGTGGTGGTACTTCACGCGTACCGAGGAGGGCAAGCAGTACGCGGTGTCCTGCCGGGTGCCGGCCGACAGTGACGCGCCGCCGCAGATCACTCCGGGCGAGCGCCTTGAGCGCGAGCAGGTCGTGCTCGACGGCAACGAGCTCGCCGGCGACAGCGCGTTCTTCTCCATCGGCACCAGCGCCGTCACGCCCGACGGGACGATGCTGGCCTACTCGACCGACTACAAGGGCGACGAGCGGTTCACGCTGAGGTTCAGGAACCTCGAGACGGGCGAGGTGCTGCCCGACGAGATCAAGGACATCTTCTACGGCGGCGCCTGGTCGGCCGACGGCTCGGCGTTCTTCTACACGCGGGTGGACGACGCCTGGCGTCCCTACCAGGTCTACCGGCACACCCTCGGGACGGAAGAGGACGTCCTGGTCTACGAGGAGACCGACGAGCGCTACTGGGTGGGCATCGGGCTGACCCGCAGCGAGCGGTACCTCGTGCTGGGCGCGGGCAGCAAGATCACCAGCGAGGTGCGCATCCTCGACGCCGCCGACCCCACCGGCGAGTTCCAGGTCGTCCGGCCCAGGAAGACCGGCGTGGAGTACGGCGTCGAGCACGCGGGCGACTTCTTCTACGTCCTGCACAACGAGAACGCCGAGAACTTCGAGCTGGCCACGGCCCCCATCGACGAGCCGGGCTCCTGGACCCCGCTGATCGGGCACCGCGAGGACACCAGGCTGCTGGAGATCGACGCCTTCTCCGACCACGCCGTCGTGCACTTCCGCCGTGACGGCCTGACCGGCCTGCGGGTGCTGCCCTACAGCGCCGCGGGCGCGAGCTGGCGGGAGCGCATCGAGGCCGCCGAGCGGAACGCGTACGAGATCGACTTCCCCGAGCCCCTGTACGACGTCGGCCCGGCGGGCAACCCCGAGTTCACGACGACGCGGCTGAGGCTGGCGTACACGAGCATGGTGACGCCGCCGAGCGTCTACGACTACGAGCTGGACTCGCACGAGCTGATCCTGCTCAAGCAGCGTCCGGTGCTGGGCGGCTACGACGCGGGCGACTACGAGCAGTTCCGTGAGTGGGCGACGGCCGAGGACGGCACGCGGGTGCCGATCTCGATCGTCAAGCGCAAGGACACCACGACGCCGGCCCCGACCCTGCTCTACGGCTACGGCAGCTACGAGACGTCGATCGACCCCGGGTTCTCGGTGCCCCGGCTGTCGCTGCTCGACCGCGGGTTCGTCTTCGCCGTCGCGCACGTCAGGGGCGGCGGCGAGATGGGCCGTCACTGGTACGAGGACGGCAAGCTGACCAGGAAGCGGAACACGTTCACCGACTTCGTGGCGGCGGCCCGGCATCTCAAGGCGGGCGGCTGGAGCGGGCGGATCGTCGCGCGCGGCGGCTCGGCGGGCGGGCTGCTGATGGGCGCGGTGACGAACCTGGCTCCCGAGGAGTTCGCGGGTGTGGTGGCCGAGGTGCCGTTCGTGGACGCGCTCAACACGATCCTCGACCCGTCGTTGCCGCTGACGGTGATCGAGTGGGACGAGTGGGGCGACCCGCTGCACAACCCGGACGTCTACGCGTACATGAAGAGCTATTCGCCGTACGAGAACGTGGACGGCAGGGTGTACCCGCCGATTCTGGCGATCACCAGCCTGAACGACACGCGGGTGCTCTACCACGAGCCGGCCAAGTGGATCGCGCGGCTGCGGGCGACCGCGTCCGGCGGGCCGTTCCTGCTCAAGACGGAGATGGGCGCGGGGCACGGCGGGCGCAGCGGCCGGTACGACGCCTGGCGCGAGGAGGCGTTCGCGCTGTCCTGGATCATCGAGAGGGGGACGGCGTGAGCTTCGTGGCCGATGAGCGGCGTTACGAGCGTCAGCCGTACAACCGCAGCGGGCGCAGCGGGCTGAGGTTGCCGGCGGTGTCGCTGGGGTTGTGGCACAACTTCGGCGACGACCGGCCGATCGAGAACTCGCGGGCGGTGCTGCGGCGCGCGTTCGACCTCGGGGTGACGCATTTCGACCTGGCCAACAACTACGGCGTGCCGTACGGGTCGGCGGAGCGGAACTTCGGGCGGATCCTGCGGGAGGACTTCGCGGCGTACCGGGACGAGCTGGTCATCTCGACCAAGGCCGGGTACGACATGTGGCCGGGGCCGTACGGGGAGTGGGGGTCGCGCAAGTACGTGCTGGCCAGCCTCGACCAGTCGCTCGCGCGCATGGGCCTGGAGTACGTGGACGTGTTCTACAGCCACCGTCCGGACCCGGAGACGCCGCTGGAGGAGACGATGGGGGCGCTGGACCGGGCGGTGCGCTCGGGCAAGGCGCTCTACGCCGGCGTCTCCAACTACTCGGCCGAGCAGACCGCGCAGGCCGCGCGGATCATGCGCGAGCTGGGCACGCCGCTGCTCATCCACCAGCCGTCGTACTCGATGATCAACCGGTGGATCGAGGACGACGGGCTGCTCGACGTGCTGGAGGAGGCGGGCATGGGCTGCATCGTGTACTCGCCGCTGGCGCAGGGGCTGCTCACCGACCGTTACCTGGAGGGCGTGCCGGAGGGCTCGCGGGCGGCGACGAGCCGGTTCCTGAGCGCCGAGCAGATCGACCGGGACCTGGCCCGCGACCTCAACGAGATCGCCAGGGGCCGGGGTCAGACGCTGGCCCAGATGGCGCTGTCCTGGACGCTGCGCGACCCGCGGGTGACGAGCGTGCTGATCGGGGCGAGCAGCGTCCGGCAGCTGGAGGACAACGTGGCGTGCGTGGACGGCCCGGTGTTCACCGAGAGCGAGCTGGCGGCGATCGACAAGGTCACCGAGCCGGTCACGTCGGCCCGCTGATCACCCGCGGCGCACGGGGTCCTGTACCGCCCGGGGGCGGTTCACAGGGCCTCGTGCCGCTGGAGGTAGGTGAAGGCGGCCCAGCCCGGCAGCACCGGCAGCCAGAACGTGAGCAGCCGGTGCAGCAGCACGGCCGAGGCCGCCAGGTCCCATTCCAGGCCGGCCGCGACCAGGCCGAGGGTGAGCGCGTACTCGACGGCGCCGAGGCCGCCCGGCGTGGGGGCGGCCGAGCCGATGGCGTTGGCCGTGAGGTAGACGACGGCGACGGCGGTGAAGCTCAGCTGACCGCCGAACGCCGCGACGCAGGCGTCGAGGCAGGCCACGAAGGCGATCGTGATCATGAGCGTGCCGAAGGCGGCCTCGATCATCTTGGCCGGCGACTGCAGCACGTCGAGCAGGCGGGGCAGCACGTTCGAGAACAGCCTGCGCATCCGCACGGTGACCATCCTGCGCAGCGGCGGCACGCCGAGCACCACCGCGACCAGCAGCGCGATGGCGAGCATCGCCACGACCAGGCCGCGCGAGGGGGTGAAGGAGGTGGCGGCGTCGGAGCCGGTGATGTAGGCGAACAGCAGCAGCAGGGCGATGTGGAAGACCAGCATGATGAGCTGCGAGGCGCCCACGCTGGCCACCGCGAGCGCCGGCGCGATGCCGCGCTTCTGCAGGTAGCGGGTGTTGATCGCGACGCCGCCGACCGCGGCGGGCGCGACCAGCTTGACGAACGACGACGCGAACTGCACCAGGACGGTACGCCACAGCGGCAGGCGTTCCGGGACGAACCCGCGCAGCATGAGTGCGGCGGCGACGAAGCTGGTGAACGAGGCGATCAGCGCCAGGCCGGACCACCCCCAGTTGGCCGTGGTCACCACCTTGTAGAGATCGACCTTGCTGAGCTGGGACAGCACGACGTAGGCGGCGACCGTGCTGGCGATGATCGTGATCAGGGTGCGCGGACGGAAGCGCTCCAGGCGTACCTCTTCGACCTTGCCCTGGGGCTTGAGGGCGACGATGTGGTCGCGCAGGCTCGTGAGCACGTTCTTGGCCTTGGACAGGGCCGAGCGGGTCTCCCTGGTCAGGGCGATGCGTTGGAGCAGCGGCATGGCGGCGGCGAGAGCGTCGGGGCCCATCACGGCGGCGGCGGCCCGGACCGAGCGCTCGGCGCCGACGCGCAGCGCCAGGTAGGTGAGGAGCTGGGCGATGTCGAGCCGGAGCAGCAGGTCGCCGGCGGCGATCTCGCCGCTGCGGGCGTCGGTCAGCACGACCCGGCCGGCGCGGTCGAGGTGGATGCTGTCGCCGATGAGCCGCCGGTGCGCGAGCCGCTGGATCTGCAGCAGCTCGACCTGCTCCCAGATCTGGGCGAGCAGGGCGTCGTCGATCTCGGCGTCGGGCACCTCGTCGAGGGGGCGGGTCTCGATGTGCTCGTAGGCGAGCAGGGCGGCCTCGGTGCCGATCTCGCTGGTGCCGAGCAGGCGCGGCGTGCTGGCGCCCGCCGCCTGGGCCGCGTACGCCATCAGGGCCTCGCGTTCCAGCTCGGCCCGGAGCGAGCGGATGGCCCGGCGCCTGGTCTCGGAGTTGAGCCTGATGCGCCGCCACAGCCGGTACGGCAGCCCGGCCACCTGGCGGTCGCGGTCGAGGACGGTGACGTCGAGGCCGGTGCCGTCCTTGAGGCCGATGGCGTAGCGGCGGCTGCCCTGGTGGTCGTCCTCGATGCGGCGGGCGGAGACGGGCGAGAAGGACAGCTTGCGCAGCGCGGCGACCACGGCGCTGCCGGGCGGGCGGGTGTTGGGGCTGCCGACGCCGTAGAGGGTGGCGTAGCCGATGGCCATGCCGACCAGGACGGTCACGATGGCGCTGGGCAGGGTGATCTGCCTGCCGGAGAAGTAGGTGAGGATGTAGAGGGCGATCGAGGTCCACATGAGCATGCGCCACGTGGGGCGGCGGGCGATGCGCACCGCGGTGGTGTAGGCGATCACCGAGGTGAGCAGGGTGTTCAGCGGCTCGATCGCGCGGTCGCCGGTGAGCAGGATGCGCAGGTCGGTCAGGCTGCTGGCCTCGATCCACTGGCCGAGCAGGAACGATCCGGCCATGCCGATGATGGCCGCGATCAGCCCTTCGGCGACGCGCAGGCCGTCGCGGTGGAAGACCCGCTCGACGGCGAACGCGGCGGGCACGATCAGCACGGCCGCACTGCCGATGAAGGCCGCGACCCGGCTGAGCAGCGGGACCATCTCGGCGCCGACCTTGACGTCCTGCTCCAGGCCGTTGAGTGTCTGCTTGGCGACGAGGGCGAGCAGGATCACCGCCGCGAGCACCGCCAGCGTCGCGAAGAAGCGCAGCAGGTCGGACGGCCGCCGCAGCCGCTGGGGAAGGAGCGGCTCGACTACGTAGACGCCGCCGTCGGCGCGTGGCTCGGCCACGGCTGGATCCCCCTCCGCGAGGTCCTCCGTGTCATCGTCTCGTTCCCTGATTTCGGCCACCGACAGTGATTCTGCACCTTCCCGGCCGGACCGTACGATCTCTGTTCTCCAGTGTCCTCGTTCGCCGCTCCGGCGCGCGCACCGGGTGAGGACCCGGCCGGCATTGACCTGCCGGCGTGTCGGGCAGGTTCACTCCCGCGATGCCGGTGCCGGCCCTCGTCGCCCCCGACGCCCGGCGCCCACGGGTGGAACCGCGCGGCCGGGCGGCCCGGTCACGACGCGTCGGCCGAGTACGCCGTGGCCAGGCTGCGCGAGGCAGGGTACACGGTGGAACTCCAACCGTTCACCTTTGACTTCTTTCACGAGGTCGGCTCGGCGGTGTCGCGGGAGGGCGGGCGCGGGCCTCTCGACGTAGGCTGTGCGCATGTCGGGTGATTTGAGGGTTTTGGGGGCATGTCCGCTTGACTGCCCGGACACCTGCTCCTGGGTCGTGACCGTACGGGACGGGCAGGCCGTCAAGATGCGCGGCAACCCCGACCACCCCTACACCCGCGGCGCGCTGTGCGTGAAGGTCAACCGGTACCTGGAGCACACGCAGGCGGACGACCGCATCCTGTACCCGATGCGGCGCACCGGGCCGAAGGGGTCGGGGCAGTTCGAGCGCATCACCTGGGACGAGGCGCTCGACGAGATCTCGACCCGGCTGCGCGCCATCGTGGACGAGCACGGCGGCGAGGCGATCTGGCCGTACCTGGGCACCGGGTCGCTGGGTTACCTCCAGGGGTGCGAGGGCGTGGCGGGCCGCCGGTTCTGGAACGTGCTGGGGGCGTCCAAGCACTGGCTGAACATCTGCTCGGCGGCCGGCAGCAGCGGGCTGATGAAGGCCAACGGCACCGCCGGCGGCATGGACCCGGAGAACTTCGCCCAGGCCAGGCTGATCCTGCTCTGGGGCACGAACACGCTGACCAGCGGCCACCACCTGTGGAAGTTCATCCAGGACGCCCACGCGGACGGCGCGTACGTGGTCGCCATCGACCCCATCCGCACCAGGACCGCCGACCAGGCCGACCAGCACCTGGCGATCAGGCCGGGCACGGACGCCGCGCTCGCGCTCGGGCTGCTCAACGTCGTGCTCGCGGAGAACGCCGAGGACGAGGAGTTCCTGGCCGAGCACACCGAGGGCTGGGCGGACTTCCGCGAGGAGATCCTGGAGTATCCGGTGGAGCGGGTGGCGGAGATCACCGGCATCCCGGCCGAGGACGTCCACAGCCTGGGGATGCGCCTGGCCCACACCCGGCCGACCGCGATCCGCGCCACCATGGGCATCCAGCGGCACGCCGGCGGCGGCGCCGCGATGCGCACGATCGCCGCGATCCCCGGCGTGACCGGCGACTGGCGGCATCCGGGCGGCGGCGTGGCGTACTCGACGAGCGGCCACGTGCACGTGACCGTCGACACCCGCGACGACCTGCTGGCCAAGCCGGTGCGCACGCTGGTCATGACCAAGCTCGGCTCCCAGCTCGACGACGTCAAATGTCTGTGGGTGCACGCCGCCAACCCGCTCGGCTCGACCCCCGACGCCAACACGATCAGGCGGCAGCTCGCCCGCGAGGACCTGTTCACGGTCGTCATGGAGCAGTTCCCGACCGACACCGTGGACTACGCCGACATCGTGCTGCCCGCGACCATGCAGACCGAGCACATGGACCTGCACGCCGGCTACGGCCACATGTACCTGCTGTGGAACGAGCCCGCCGTGCCGCCGCCCGGCGAGTGCCTGTCCACCACCGAGACCTTCCGCCGGCTGGCCGCGCACATGGGGCTGACCGAGCCGTCCCTGTACGACTCCGACCTGGAGCTGGCCGAGTCGTTGCTGTCGGGCGGGCACCCGTCGCTCGAAGGCGTCACGCTGGACCGGCTGCGCAAGGAGGGGTGGGTACGGATGAACTACCCCAAGCCGTTCGCGCCGTTCGCCGAGGGCTTCCCGACGCCTTCCGGTCGGCTGCGCTTCCCGCCCACGGGGAAGGCGTACGTGCCCTCGCACACGGCGGTCGCCGACCGGTCGGCGTACCCGCTGACGCTGGTCACGCCGGCCTCGCACACGTTCCTGAACACGATCTTCGCCAACAATCCGGAGCTGCGGCGGCGGGCCAAGGGGCCGGCCGTGCTGGTGAACCCGGCCGACGCGGCGGCCCGGGGGCTGGTGGCCGGGCAGCGCGTACGGGTGCACAACGACGGCGGCGAGTTCCTGGCCGACGTGGAGATCAGCGACCGGGTCGCGCCCGGCGTGGTGGCCTCGCCCAAGGGCCGGTGGCCGAAGCTGACCCCGGGCGGCGCGAACGCGAACGCGGTCGTGGCCGAGCGGGACGGCGACATGGGCCGGGGCCCGGCCTTCCACGACAACCTGGTCGAGATCAGCCCTTGTGCCGGTCCATGACCTGGTGAAGGTCAGCCCTTGTGCCGGTCCATGAACGCCACGACCGTGTCGAGCACCTTGGCGGCGTGCGGGCTGCCGAACAGGGCCGAGGCGTGCAGCGACTCGCCGGGGATGACCAGCACCTGATTGTCTGGGGACTTGATCGCGGCGGCCTCGGCCGCGCGCATCGATTCGGCGCCGCCGTAGGAGTCGTGCTCGGAGCCGATCTGCAGCAGCGGCACGGTGAGCGCGGCGGCGTCGCCCTCGTCGATCTCGCCTGACAGGGCGACGACGCCGGCCACCTTGGCGCCCAGCCGCTCGGCCGCCGGGACCGAGGCCGTGGCGCCGATCGAGCCGCCGACCAGGAACAGCCGCTCGACGCCCTTCTCCTTGGCCAGGCGCTTGCCCATGGCGACCGCGCCGTCCTCGGGGAGCAGGCCGGCGTCCCTGGCGTACAGCAGGACGCGGTAGCCGGCGGCGACCAGGCGGTCCGACAGCGGGCGCCAGGAGCACACGGTGCCGCGGCGCTCGTAGCTGATCACCACGCCCACCGGGCCGTCGCCGGTGATCACGCCGGGCAGGCCGCGGACGTGGGTGAAGATCTTGCCGTCCTGCTCGGTGAAGCAGCCCGAGACGTTGGGGCCGGTGGGCGGCGCGCTCGCGGGCGCGCTCGTGGCTGGGGTCGTCACGCCGACGGGGGCGGGGGCGGGGGACTCGGCGGCCGTCGTGCGGACGGCGGTGGTGCCGGTGCCGACCGCGCCCCCGCAGCCGGTCAGCCCCATGGTGAGGAGTGCCATCCATCCGACGATCTTTCGCATGGCCGCCGCGCCCTTCTCCTGACTATGTCTGAACTGACATAGTGTCGCAAGCACCATATCCTTGGGCCCACCATGACCTCAACGCTCGGATACGCGATCCTGGCCGTGCTGGCGCGCGGCGATCGCACCGGTTACGACCTCGCGGCGGCCATGCGGCGGCCGGTCGGCTACTTCTGGACGGCCGGCCACAGCCAGATCCACGCCGAGCTGCAGAAGCTGCGGGCCGCCGGGCTGGTCGGGTTCGAGAGCGCGCACGGGCCCGGACCGCAGGCCAAGAAGGTCTACCACCTGACCGCCGAGGGCCTGGCGGCGCTGCGGGCATGGGTCACCGAGCCGCCGCGCGAGCGGCCGGAGCGCGACGAGCTGGTGCTGAAGACGTACGCGGCGTGGCTGGCCGAGCCGGAGCTGCTGCGGCGGCTGTTCGCCGACCAGCTCGCCGCGCACGAGGAGCGGCTGGCCGACTACGAGCGGCAGGAGGCGTCGTTCGGCGGGCGGCCGGCCTTCGGCGACCCCGGGTTCGGCGGCTACGCGACGCTGCGCTGCGGGCTGAGCTACGAGCGGCACCGGGCCGAGTGGTGCCGCTGGATGCTGACCCAGCTCGCCGACGCCGGATCAGCCGAGTGAGAGCTTGTAGCCCTCGTGGGAGGCGGTGAAGCCGAGCGCGTCGTAGAAGCGGTGGGCGTCGGTGCGCGACTTGTCGGAGGTGAGCTGCACGACGGCGCACCCCCTGGCCCGCGCCCGGTCGACGGCCCACTGGATCATCTTGCCGCCGAGCCCCTGGCCGCGCGTCGAGGCGGCCACCCTGACGCCCTCGATCTGGCACCGCTCGGAGCCCAGCCGCGACAGCCCGGCCAGGTACGTGAGCTGCATCGTGCCGACCACCTCGCCCTCCCGCTCGGCCACGATCAGCTCGTCGTGCGGGTTGGCCTCGATGCGGTCGAAGGCCATCAGGTAGCGGGTGTCGTCGGGGGCTCCCTCGCGGGCGGCGCCGAGCGGGTCGTCGGCCAGCAGCCGGACGATGGCCGGGACGTCCTCCCTGCGCGCCTGGCGGAACAGCAGGGACAGCACGTAATGGGACTCCATCAGGGACGGGTTGGAGGGCAGGGCCATGACCTTGCCGCTGCGCACGAAGCCCTTGGCCGCGTAGAGCGCGCGGGCGGCGTGGTTGCCGTCGACGGCCCAGAGCTGCACCTGCTCGGCCCCGGCCGAACGGGCCCACTCGACGGACCGGTCGACCAGCCGGGAGGCGAGCCCGCGTCCCCTGGCCTCGGGGGCGACCCACATGGACAGCAGGTGGGCGCCGGACTCCTCCAGGAGCATGCACACCAGGCCGACATCGCCCAGGCCGTCGTCCTCGGCCACCCACCACCGCGAGTGCGGGTTCTTCAGCCGCTCGGCCCAGTCGTCGGCGGAGAACGCGACTTCCCGCGCGTAGGAGGAGCCGAACGCGTCCGGTGACTCCTGCAGCGCCCGCAGCCGGACGTCCCTCAGTCGATCCCCTTCGTCCGGCCCCAGCTGCACAATGGCGATTTCCGTCATATGGGAATCATGTCAGGGACAGGTCAGGGTCCGTCCCCGATGCCTCATGGGGGCCCGCGGCGGCACCATGAGGACATGAACGAAATCAGTAGACGCGATGAGGTCTCACTGTCCGCGGCGGCCCTGCGGGGCGCCCCTTGGAAGACCGCCGCCGTCGGCGGCGTCGTGGTGTCGGCCGCCAGCTTCGGGATGGGCCTGGTCACCGGCGGCGGTGACCTGGTCTGGGCCCTGGGCCTCGGCATCAGCCTGTTCGCGCTGATCGCCGCGATCGGCGCGGTCGCCAAGCCGCACGAGGGCGACCGCGTCACCCGCCAGGCCCGGCTCTGGTCGCTGCGGCACCCGTGGAAGTTCGCGCTCCTGCCCGCCGCGATCACGGCGGTGCTCGACTACCCGGTGCAGCTCGTGCTCGACGACGAGGGCGTGTTCGGCTCGGCCGTGCAGGCGATGTGGCACGGCGCGCTGGTCTACCTGATCGCCGCGATCCTGACCCTCACGATGAAGGGACGAGCACGATCTTCCCAGTGACCCGCCGCTCCAGCAGGTCGTCCATGGCCCGGCCCGCCTCCGCCAGCGGCCTGACCTCCGGCGCCGCCGGGACGATGCCCGGCATCGCCAGCAGACCTTCGAGCATGGCCCGGTTCTCCGCGGCGTGGCCCATGGACCACGCGCCCCAGTCGACGCCCACCACGGCCCGGTTACGCAGCAGCACCTGGTTGGCCGGCAGCCTCGCGATTCCGCCCGAGGCGAATCCGACGACCAGGAGCCGCCCGCCCTCGCGCAACCCGCGAAGGGCCTGCTCGGACAGCTCGCCGCCGACCGGGTCGACGGCCACGTCCACGGCCCACGCCCTGGCCGCTTCCTTCAGCCCGTCGTAGCCGATCACGTCGTCGGCTCCCGCCCGCCGGGCGCGCTCCCTCTTCTCGCCGGTGGACGCCGCCGCCAGCACGACGGCGCCGAGCGCCTTGGCGACCTGGACCACGGCCAGCCCCACACCGCCGCCCGCCCCGAGCACGAGCACCCGCTCGCCGGGCAGCAGCCGGCCGCGCTCGCCGAGCGCGTACATGGCGGTGCAGTAACTCTGCGGGAACGCCGCCGCCGCGAACACGTCGAAACCCTCGGGCAGCGGTACGGCCTGCGCCCTGTGCACCAGCACCCGGGTGGCGAAGCCGCCCAGCCCGGTGATCGCCACGACTCTGCCGCCGTCGGGCAACCGCCCGGCCACCTCGTAGCCGGGGGTGAAGGGCAGCGGTGGCCTGATCTGGTAGCCGCCGCGCACCATCAGCCCGTCCACGAAGTTGACGCCGGCCGCCTCGACCTCGACGACCACCTGGTCAGGACCGGGGACGGGATCGGGCAGCTCGGCCAGCCGGACCGGCTTGCCGTATTCGGTGCAGACGACGGCCCTCACGCTCATGGGGCCAGCTTCACCGACAGAACATCATTCCGGCAAGGCCTTCTCCGCCTCGCTCCGGCACACGCAGAACTCGTTGCCCTCGGGGTCGAGCATGGTCACCCAGCCCGTGCCGTCGGGCCTGCGCTGGTCCTGGAAGACGGTCGCGCCGAGGCCGAGCAGCCGCTCGACCTCCTCGTCACGCGTACGGCCCTCGGTGCCGTTGACGTCGAAATGCACCCGGTTCTTGCCGGTCTTGCCCTCGGGCACGCGGATGAACAGCAGGAACGGGTCCTGCGGCGTGCGCAGCATCACCTCGTCGGCGCCCGGCTTGTCACCCTCGGCCAGCGGCCACCCGGTCGCCTGGCTCCACCAGTTCGCGATCTCGTAGGGGTCGGCGGCGTCGATGGTGATGGCATGGATCTCAATCATCGCACTAGTGTCCACCAGCCAGATTGAGCCCCACGACACCGGCCAGGATGAGCGCGATCGAGGCCAGGCGCAGCGGCGAGACGTTGTCGCCCATGGCGACCATGCCGAGGATCGCGGTGCCGACGGCCCCGATGCCGGTCCACACGGCGTACGCGGTGCCGACCTCCAGGGACTTGAGCGCGTAGGCGAGCAGGCCGAAGCTGAGGGCGGCCGTGGCCAGGAAGGACAGGGTCCACCACAGGTTGCTGAGGCCGTTGCTGAGCTTGAGCGACAGTGCCATGGCCACCTCGAACAGGCCGGCCAGCACGATGAGGATCCACGCCATGATCAGTACTCCTGAGGACGAGACGTACAGGTACGTGCGTCGTCTTGGCGTGTCCGGGTACGGCGCGTCTCGTCCGGGAGCGGTCAGCTCAATCCGTACAACGGCTCAGCGAAACGGATCATTCCCACCAGACGGTGACCCACCGGTCACGCGGCACCGGCCACATGCCCAGCTCGACGGCGGTCTCGGCCACCTCCTCCACTCTGGACGGGTCGAGGCACACCCGGCGGCAGGCGCTCTCGGCCAGCTCCTCGACGGTCGTGAAACGTTCCAGGGGCGCCTCCCGCTCCTCCACGCGCACGGGGAAGCCCAGCGCCGCGGCCAGGGCCACGCAGTCTTCCGCGATGGGCCGGACCGGGCGGTCGACGCCGTGGAAGTGCTGCCAGAGCGGCGTCATCCAGCTCATGGGATGGCGGTGGGGCAGTTCGAGCACCACCCGGCCGCGGGTGCGGCGGTCGAGCGCCTGGAGGAACTCCGCCAGGTCGGGCACGTTGTAGACCACGTGCGCGGCGACGGACACGTCGGCCACCGGCACCTGGTCGGCCACGTCCGGCCAGCGCCCCTCGACGGTGGTGGCGGGCACGCCGAGGTCCATCGCCCGGACCTTCAGGCCCTCCAGCATGGGCGCGGACGTGTCGACCGCGTAGAGGTGGCCGATGCGCTCGCGCAGCGGCAGCGACGCGGCGCCGGGGCCCGAGCCGACGTCGAGCAGCGTGCCCTTGTCGGGCAGCGCCTCGGCGAGCCGGGTCATGGTCGGGCCGTCGTCGGGCTCGGCCAGCGCCCGGTCGGTCCGCGTGGCGAACCGGGCCGGCGAGTGGCTCCACGGATCGGCCGGAGCCTTGGCCAGGATCTCCTCGGGGATGGCCCAGGATTCCAGTCGCTCCCGCCATCTTGTGGCGAGTTCTTCGGCGTCCATGGAGTCGAGCATGCCACGCATGGGCGGGGTTACCCGCGGGTAGCATTGCAGGTAAGGTTACTGGCCAGTACATGAAGACCTCGGTTCAAGGAGATCTGCACCCATGGGCCACTACAAGAGCAACGTGCGTGACCTGGAATTCAACCTCTTCGAGGTGTTCGGTCGACGCGAGATCCTCGGCACCGGGCCCTTCGGCGAAGTGGACGAGGACGTCGCGCGGAGCATCCTGGACGAGGTCAACAGGCTGGCGACCGGCGTGCTCGCCGACTCCTTCGAGGAGGGCGACCGCACCCCGCCGGTGTTCGACCCCGCGACGAGCACGGTGACCGTCCCGGACGGCGTCAAGAAGTCGTACAAGGCGCTGGTGGACGGCGGCTGGGCGCACCTCGACCTGCCCGCCGAGCTGGGCGGCCCCGGCATCCCGCGCAGCCTCGCCTGGGCGACGGCCGAGATGGTGCTCGGCGCCAACCCGGCCCTGTACATGTACGCCGCCGGCCCCAACTTCGCCTACACCCTGTGGAAGCTGGGCACGCCGGAGCAGAAGCGCTTCGCCGAGCTGGCCATCGAGAAGAACTGGGGCGCCACCATGGTGCTCACCGAGCCGGACGCGGGCTCGGACGTCGGCGCCGGCCGGGCCAGGGCGGTCCAGCAGCCCGACGGCACCTGGCACATCGAGGGCGTCAAGCGCTTCATCACCAGCGCCGAGCACGACATGGCCGACAACATCTTCCACCTGGTCCTGGCCCGTCCCGAGGGCCACGGTCCGGGCACCAAGGGCCTGTCGATGTTCCTGGTGCCCAAGTTCCACGTGGACCTGGAGACCGGCGAGCTGGGCGAGCGCAACGGCGCCTACGTCACCAACGTCGAGAAGAAGATGGGCCTGAAGGTCTCCACGACCTGCGAGCTCACCTTCGGCGACAAGCACCCGGCGATCGGCTGGCTGGTCGGCGACGTGCACGAGGGCATCAAGCAGATGTTCATGGTGATCGAGCACGCCCGCATGATGGTCGGCACCAAGGCCATCGCCACGCTCTCCACCGGCTACCTGAACGCCCTCGACTACGCCAAGTCCCGCTACCAGGGCGCGGACCTGACCAAGATGGCCGACAAGTCCGCCCCCCGGGTGACCATCACCCACCACCCGGACGTGCGCCGCGAGCTGATGCTGCAGAAGGCGTACGCCGAGGGCATGCGCGCACTGGTCCTCTACACGGCCACCTTCCAGGACGCCCTCCTGATCGACCCGGCGGACCGGCACGCGGAGGCCATGAACGACCTGCTGCTGCCCCTGGTCAAGGGCGTCGGCTCGGAGCGCTCGTACGAGCTGCTGGCCCGCTCGCTGCAGACCCTGGGCGGCTCGGGCTACCTGCAGGACTACCCGATCGAGCAGTACATCCGCGACGCCAAGATCGACTCCCTGTACGAGGGCACCACCGCGATCCAGGGCCTCGACCTGTTCTTCCGGAAGATCCTGCGCAACCAGGGCGCCGCGGTGGGCGCGCTGCTCGCCGAGATCAGCGAGTTCGCCGCCTCCGAGGCGGGCAACGGCCGGCTCAAGGAGGAGCGCAAGCTGCTCGCCGAGGCCGCCGCCGACGTCAAGGTCATGGGCGACACCATGGCCGGCTGGGCGCTCGGCTCGCTGGAGAAGCCGGCGGAGGTCTACAAGGTCGGCCTGAACAGCACCCGGTTCCTGCTCTCGCTGGGCGACCTGGTGATCGGCTGGCTGCTGCTGCGCCAGGCCGAGGTGGCCCTGGCCCGGCTGGCGGAGTCGGAGGACCCGTTCTACCAGGGCAAGGTGGCCGCGGCGTCGTTCTTCGCCACGACCGTGCTGCCCAGGCTGGCGGCCGAGCGGCGCGTCCTCGCCGCCACCGGCCAGGACCTCATGGAGCTTCCCGAAGAGGCCTTCTGAGTCCCCGCCTGCGACGCCCGCCTCCCGTCCGGGGGCGGGCGTCGCTGTTAGGTTCCGGGCATGAGCTCTTCACCTCATGACCACCCCCTGCCCCCGCCGCGCGTCGAAGAGGTCTCCGAGGGCGTCTACGCCTACGTCCAGCCCGACGGGAGCTGGTGGATCAACAACACCGGCTTCCTGGCCGGGCGGCGCGGCGTGATCTGCGTGGACGCCTGCTCGACCGAGCGCCGCACCCGCGACCTGCGGGCGGCCGTCGGCAAGGTCAGCGGCAGGCCGATCACCACGCTGGTCAACACCCACCACCACGGCGACCACACCTTCGGCAACTGGCTGTTCCCCGAGGCCACGATCGTCGGGCACGAGGGCGTACGCGCCCAGATCCTGGCCGACGGGGTCCCGGCGTACCGGGGGGCCTGGTCGCCGGAGGTGGTGTGGGGGGCGATGGAGGTCGCGCCGCCGTTCCTGACGTACACCGAGGGGGTCACCCTCCACTCCGACGACCTGCGCTGCGAGGTGCGGCACGTCGGGCCGGCCGCGCACACGACCAACGACTCGATCGTCTGGATCCCGGAGCGGCGGGTGCTGTTCTCCGGCGACCTGGTCTTCAACGGCGGCACGCCGTTCGTCCTGATGGGCTCGGTGGCCGGGACGATCGCCGCCCTGGACACGCTCAGGGCGCTGGGCGCGGAGACGATCGTCCCCGGGCACGGCGAGGTGTGCGGGCCGGAGGTCTACGACCGGGTCGAGGGCTACCTGCGGTTCGTCCAGGAGACCGCCCGGCGGGGCCACGCGGCGGGCCGGACGCCCCTGGAGGCGGCGCGGGAGACCGACCTCGGCGAGTGGGGCGCGCTGCTCGACCCCGAACGGATCGTGGGCAATCTCCACCGGGCCTACGCCGAGCTGGACGGCCGCCCGCCGAGCGCGCCGATCGACGTCGGCGCGGCCGTCCAGGACATGATCGCCTACAACGGCGGGCGGCCACTGTCCTGTCTCGCCTGACGCGGCGGGGGTGTGGTCACCGATACCCGGGTATGACCGTGGGCACATCTCGCCTTTGCCTGGAGGTCGTCATGGGTGTCGGGGTCAGCATCTTCTTCCTCACGCTCGGCGCCATCCTGCGGTTCGCCATCGAACCCGACGTGTTCGGCCAGAGCGTGCACATGGACGTCGTCGGCGTCATCTTCATGATCGTCGGAGGTGTCGGCGTCGTGCTCAGCATCGTGCTCGCGCCCCGGCGCGGGCGCACCTCCGAGGACCGGCTGATGCACCGCGAGAACCACCCGCCCGAGTTCTAGAGGCTGAGCTGCACGGCGGCGCGCGTCGCCAGGATCGGCTTGATGTACTGCGCGATCACGGCCTGGTGCCGGGGATGGTCGCGGTAGATCACGAAGTCGTCCACGCTGTCGAGGTCGGCGACCACGGCGAACTCGTGGTTGCCCGGGGTGATGCCGGCGTCGGGCCCCACCGTGTACGCCCGTAGCTGCGGGATCTCGCCCGGCAGCTTGCGCAGCTCGGTCGCGACCGCGGCCTTCTGCTCGTCGGTGGCGTCGTCGGCCCAGGTGAACAGCACAATGTGACGGATCATGCGCCAACCCTATCGACACCCGCCCGTCGGCGGAGTTATTCTCAGATCGAGATTGACTCGAACCGAGAAGGACTTGGGGATGGAAGAGTTCCTGGCCGGCTACAACCCCCGGCTCTACGCGCCGGTCGCGGTCACCGTCGACGTGGTGGCGCTGACCATCCGCGACCGGCGGCTGCACGTCCTGATCGTCGAGCGCGGCGTGGAGCCGTACGCGGGCCGCTGGGCCCTGCCCGGCGGCTTCATCAAGCCGGACGAGGACCTGGCCGAGGCGGCGGTGCGCGAGCTGGCCGAGGAGACCGGCGTGGCCACCCGCCCGGCGCACATCGAGCAACTGGCCAGCTACGGCGGCCCCGGCCGCGACCCCCGCATGCGGGTGGTGTCGATCTCCTACCTCGCCTTCGCCCCCGACCTGCCCGACCCCCGGCCCGGCACGGACGCCGCCGCGGCCGTCTGGCACCCGGTCGACGACGTGCCGCCGCTCGCCTTCGACCACGCCCGCATCCTGGCCGACGGCGTCGAGCGGGCCCGGTCGAAGCTGGAGTACACGCCGCTGGCCACGGCCTTCGCCGGCCCCGAGTTCACCGTCTCCGAGCTGCGGCTGATCTACGAGACCGTGTGGGGCACGCCGCTGCACGCGGGCAACTTCCACCGCAAGGTCCTGTCCGTCCCCGGGTTCGTCGAGAGCACCGGCCAGACGACCGAGACCGGCGGCCCCAGGGGCGGGCCGCGGGCCAAGCTCTACCGCGCGGGCGACGCCCGGCTGCTCCACCCCGCGCTGCTGCGGCCCGCGCGCGAGGAGGAGGTGCGGTGAACACCGAGCAGGCGGCGGCGATCGTCATGGGGGCGCGATCGGCCCAGGAGCTCTTCGCCGGCGGGTCCGCGGCCCGCGTCTACCGGCGGCTGGCCAGGGCGCTGCATCCCGACCTCGCGCCGGGCGGGGAGGAGGCGTTCAAGCGGCTGGTCGCGCTCTGGGAGACCTACCACCGCGGTCAGCGGGTCGGCGACTTCCTGGTCGGGCCGCCGCTGCACAAGGGCGGCACCGCCGTGCTCTACCCGGCCGGGCGCGGCGCCGAGCGCGACTCGCTGCTCAAGGTGGCCCGCGATCCGGCCGCCGACCGGCTGCTGGTCCGCGAGGCCGCCGCGCTGCGGAAGATCGCGGCCGACGGCGACCCGCGCTTCCTGCCGTACGTCCCCCGCCTCGTCGCGAGCTTCCGCTACCGCGCCGGCGAGGTGGTCCGGCAGGCGAACGTGGTCAGCCGGGCGCCCGCCGGGTTCGTCACCCTCGACCGCGCCGGCACCGGCCTCGACCCGCGCGACGTGGCCTGGATCTGGCGGCGGCTGCTCGTGGCCGCCGGGCTCGCCCACCGGGCCGGCGTCGCGCACGGCGCCGTGCTCCCCCGCCACGTCCTCGTCCATCCGCTCGACCACGGGCTCGTGCTGGTCGACTGGTGCCACGGCGACCGGCTCGACGAACGCGCCGACATCGCCGCCCTGACCCGGTGCGTCGACCACCTGATGGGCGAGTGCCCGCGCCGGATGCGCGCCTTCGTCCGCGGCTGCCTGCTGCGCCCGCCGTCCGACGCGTGGGAGCTGCTGCGCGAGCTCGACGACCTGCTCGACGACCTCTACGGGCCCCGTACGTACCGTCCGCTCCACCTTTGAGGGAGGCTGCCATGGGCAGCGGAATCTGGTCCACGAACGTCTACGACTCCGCCGCGCGCTACCGCGCGGCCACCGGCTCCAGCGCCTTCGCCTACAGCGACGGCGGAGCCCGGCGCGTCCACCCCGACCTCGACCCCTTCGGCGTGACGCGGGAGAGCCGCGACTCGGCCGAGCACCCCGACTCGCTGGCCATCGCCGTGCTCTTCGACGTGACCGGCTCGATGCGCGCGGTCCCCCGCACGCTGCAGACCCGCCTGCCCGACCTGCTCGGGCTGCTGCTGCGCAAGGGGTACGCCACCGACCCGCAGATCATGTTCGGCGCGATCGGCGACGCCACCTGCGACCGGGCGCCGCTGCAGGTCGGCCAGTTCGAGTCCGACAACCGCATGGACGACCAGCTCGGCCTGATCCTGCTGGAGGGCGGCGGCGGCGGGCAGAAGCGCGAGTCCTACGAGCTGGCCATGTACTTCATGGCCAGGCACACCTCGATCGACTGCCACGAGAAGCGCGGCAAGCGCGGCTACCTGTTCGTCATCGGCGACGAGATGCCCTACCAGCGGGTGTCCAGGAACCACGTCAAGGACCTGGTCGGCGACCGGCTGACCGCACCCCTCGCGGTGGACGACGTCGTGGCCGAGCTGACCCGCAAGTACGACGTCTACTTCATCCTCCCGCAGGGGGCCAGCTACGCCGGCGACCCCGAGGTGCTGGACTCCTGGCGCCGCCTGCTCGGCCAGAACGTGCTGGAGCTGGACGACCTCGACGCCGTGTGCGAGACGATCGCGCTCACCGTCGGGCTCGGCGAGGACGCGATCGGCCTGGACGAGGGCCTTGAGGACCTGGCCGAGCTGGGCTCGACGGCCGGCGCGTCGGTGTCGCGGGCCCTGGCCAGGCTCGACCGCGGCACCGTGGTCACCGGCGATCCGCTCGACGGGCTCGACAGCGGACTCGACACCGGACTCGGCGGCGGGCTGGGCGGGCTCCGGCCGTGAACGAGCACCTCGTCGTCGTCGACCTCGGGTACGGCGACGCCGGCAAGGGCACGGTCGTGGACTGGGCGTGCGCCACGCTGCCCGTCCACGCCGTGGTCCGGTTCAACGGGGGCGCACAGGCGGGGCACAACGTCGTCCTGGACGACGGGCGGCACCACACGTTCGCCCAGTTCGGCGCCGGGACGTTCCGCGGGGTTCGCACGCATCTCTCGCGATTCGTGGTGGTCGATCCGCTGGCATTGTCGGCCGAGGCGGAGCACCTGGCCCGGCTCGGCGTGCCCGACCCCTTCGGGCTGCTCACGGTGGACCGGGACTGCCTGCTGGCGACGCCGTACCACGTCGAGGCCGGGCGCAGGCGGGAGCTGGCGCGCGGGGAGGCGCGGCACGGGTCCTGCGGGATGGGCGTCGGGGAGACGATGGCGTACCACTTGGAGCACGGCGCGCTGGCGCCCCGGGCGGGCGACCCGCCGCGCGAGCTGACCCGGAAACTGACCGTGCTGCGGGAGGCGCTGCGGGAGGCGCTGGGGGTCGAGGGGCCGCCGGTGGCCGACTGCGTGGCCGTCTACCGGGCGTTCGCCGAACGGGTGCGGCTGGTGGACTCCTCGTACACCGCCGGGCTGGTCAGGCGGGGGCCGGTGGTGTTCGAGGGCGCGCAGGGCGTGCTGCTGGACGAGCGGCAGGGGTTCGACCCGTACACGACGTGGAGCACGACGACCTTCGCCAACGCGCTGGAGCTGCTGGACGGGGCCGGGGCGGCGCGGCTCGGCGTGCTGCGGACCTACACCACCCGGCACGGCCCCGGCCCGCTGGTGACCGAGGACCCCGGCCTGGAGCTGCCCGAGCCGCACAACGTGACCGGGCCGTGGCAGGGGGCCTTCCGCCGCGGGCACTTCGACGCGGTCGCCCACCGGTACGCGGCCGAGGCGGCCGGCGGCGTGGACGGCCTCGCGCTCACCCACCTCGACGCGGACGTCACCCGCATGTGCGTGCGCTACGACCGGCCCGTCACGTTCGCCGAGCCGGACCGTACGGCCCGGCTGCTGCGGGCGACGCCGATCTACGAGGAGGGTGTATCAGACTGGCCCGCAGCGGTCTCTCATGTCGTGGGCGCGCCCGTGTGGCTGGAGTCGTACGGCCCCCGCGCGCGGGACAAGAAGGCGCCCTGGCCGAGCCTGCGGTGACCGCCGGGGAGAGGGGTCCTCCCGGCGGTCGCCGCCCGGCACAAGCCCGGTTCCAGCCCGGATTCAGCCCGATTCAGCCCGATTCAGCCCGGTTTCAGCTCCAGGCGAGCATCCGGAGCGGGTCCTCCAGCATCGCGCCGACGTCGCGCAGGAACATCGAGCCCAGCTCGCCGTCGACGATCCGGTGGTCGAAGCTGAGCGCGAGGGTGGTCACCTTGCGCACCGCCAGCTCGCCGTCCACCACCCACGGCATGTCCCTGACCTGGCCGAAGGCCAGGATGGCCGACTCGCCCGGGTTGAGGATGGGGGTGCCGGCGTCGACGCCGAACACGCCCACGTTGGTGATGGTGATCGTGCCGCCCGCCATCTCGGCCGGCTGGGTGCGGCCCGCCCTGGCCGTCTCCGCCAGCGCGCCCAGCTGCCTGGCCAGCTCGGGGAGCGGGAGGGCGTGGGCGTCCTTGATGTTGGGCACGACGAGGCCGCGCGGGGTGGCGGCGGCGATGCCCAGGTTCACGTAGTGCTTGACCACGATCTCCTGGGCCGCCTCGTCCCAGGACGAGTTGATCATCGGGTAGCGCCTGACCCCGGTGAGCAGGGCCCGGCAGACCAGCAGCAGCGGGGAGACCTTGACCTCGGCGAAGTCGGGCAGGGCCCGCAGCCGCCGGACCGCCTCCATGGTCTCCGTCACGTCCACCTGGAGGAACTCGGTGACGTGCGGGGCCGTGAAGGCGCTGGCCACCATCGCCTGGGCGGTCATCTTGCGCACGCCCTTGACGGGGACGCGCTCCTCCCGCCGCTGGGGCTCGGCCTGCCGGACGGGCTCGGGCGCCGCCTGGAGACCGCCCTGCGCGGCGGCGTGCACGTCGTCGCGGGTGATGGAGCCCTGAGGGCCGGTGCCGGTGAGCGTGGCAAGGTCGACGCCCAGGTCCTTGGCCAGCTTGCGGACCGGCGGCTTGGCCAGCACGGCCACGCGGCCGGGACCGACGGCCGCGACGACGGGCGGAGGCCCGGCCGCCTCGGCCGGGCGGGCCGTCGGGGCCGGGCCGGGCACCTCCACGCGAGCCGGGTTGGCCACCGGCGCGGCCGGGATCGGCTCCGCCTGCTGCTTGCGGGGACGGCGCTTGGAGGCGCCGGTCTTGACCCCGTAGCCCACCAGGACCGCCTGCCGCTCCTCCTTGGGCGCGGGGCTGCCGTGGGCGCCGGGCTCGACCGCGCCCTCCTCCGGCGGGTTGGGGACCATGTCGTCGGCCAGCGCCTTGCGGCCCTGGTCTGCGCGGCCCTGGTCAGCTGGGCCATGGTCGGCGCCGCCCGCCTCGCCGCCGGTGTCCACGGCGACGATCGGCGTGCCGACGTCGACCGTGCGGCCCTCCTCGACCAACACGCCCGCGACCACGCCGTCCCAGGGGATCGGCAGCTCGACGATGGACTTGGCGGTCTCGATCTCCACCACGATCTGGTTGACCTTGACCTCGTCGCCCGGCCGCACGTGCCAGCGGACGATCTCGGCCTCGGTCAGCCCCTCCCCGACGTCGGGAAGCTTGAACTCGCGTCGCATGGAAACGCGTCCCCCTTTCAGAACCCGAAGGCGCGGTCGACGGCGTGCAGCACCCGGTCCAGGTCGGGCAGGTAGTGCTCTTCGAGCTTCGACGGCGGGTAGGGGGTGGAGAAGCCGCCGACCCGCAGGACGGGCGACTCCAGGTGGTAGAAGCACTGCTCGGTGATCCGGGCCGCCAGCTCGGCGCCGAAGCCGCTGTAGACGGGCGCCTCGTGGACCACGACCACCCGGCCGGTGCGGCGGACGGACTCCATGACCAGCGGCTCGTCCAGCGGGTTGAGCGAGCGCAGGTCGATCACCTCCAGCGAGCGGCCGTCGTCCTCGGCGGCCGCGGCGGCCTCCAGGCAAGTCTTGACCATCGGGCCGTAGGCCAGCAGCGTGACGTCGGAGCCGGGCCGTACGACCGCGGCCTTGTCGAACGGCGTCCACCAGTCGGTGGCGGCCGTGTCGATGTCGGCCTTCTCCCAGTAGCGGCGCTTGGGCTCGAAGAAGATGACCGGGTCGTCGCTCCGGATGGCCTGCTGGATCATGGTGTAGGCGTCGGCCGGGTTGGAGCAGGCCACCACGCGCAGGCCGGCCGTGTGCGCGAAGTACGCCTCGGGCGACTCGCTGTGGTGCTCGACCGCGCCGATGCCGCCGCCGCACGGGATGCGCACGACGACGGGCAGCTTGATCGCGCCGAGCGAGCGCATCGGCATCTTGGCGAGCTGCGTGATGATCTGGTCGGCCGCCGGGAACACGAACCCGTCGAACTGGATCTCGCACACCGGCCGGTAGCCCCGCAGCGCCAGGCCGATCGCGGTGCCGATGATGCCGGACTCGGCGAGCGGCGTGTCGATGACCCGGTCTTCGCCGAAGTCCTTCTGCAGGCCGTCGGTGACGCGGAAGACGCCGCCGAGCTTGCCGACGTCCTCGCCCATGATGAGGACCTTGGGGTCGTCCTCCATGGCGCGGCGCATGCCCTCGTTAAGCGCCTTGGACAGGCTCAACACCGTCATTTCTCGAAGCCCTCCAAGTAGGCGGCGAACTGAGCGCGCTCCCCGTCGATGAGCGCGTGGGGCTCGCGATAGACGTGGTCGAAGATATCGAGCGGCTCGGGGTCGGGCATCGCCAGGCACCGTCTGCGCAGGTCGGCGCCGAGCTGGTCGGCCTCGGCGGTCACGGCGTCGAAGAAGCCCTGGTCGGCCAGCTCGTTGCGGAACAGGTACGACTTGACCCGCTCGATCGGGTCCTTCAGCTTCCACGCCTCCAGCTCGCTGGCGACCCGGTAGCGGGTCGGGTCGTCGGTCGTGGTGTGGGCGCCCATCCGGTACGTGAACGCCTCGATCAGCGTCGGCCCCTGGCCCGTACGGGCGGCTTCGAGCGCCTTCCTGGTCACCGCGAGGCAGGCGAACACGTCGTTGCCGTCGACCCTGATGCCGGGGAAGCCGAAGCCTGAGGCCCGGCGGTAGAGGGGGATGCGGCTCTGCTTCTCCAGCGGCTCGGAGATGGCCCACTGGTTGTTCTGGCAGAAGAAGACGACGGGCGCGTTGAACACGCTGGCCCAGATGAACGACTCGTTCACGTCGCCCTGGCTGGTGGCGCCGTCACCGAAGTAGACGATCGTGGCGGCGGAGGCGTCGTCGCGCTGGATGCCCATGGCGTAGCCGACCGCGTGCAGGGTCTGGCTGCCGATCACGATCGTGTACAGGTGGAAGTTGTGCTCCTCGGGGTCCCAGCCCCCGTGGTTGACGCCCCTGAACAGGCCGAGCAGCTTCACCGGGTCGACGTCGCGACACCAGGCGACGCCGTGCTCGCGGTAGGTGGGGAAGGCCATGTCGGAGTCGGTGAGCGCGCGGCCCGAGCCGATCTGGGCGGCCTCCTGGCCGAGCAGCGAGGCCCAGATGCCCAGCTCGCCCTGACGTTGCAGCGCCACGGCCTCCAGGTCGATGCGCCGGACGAGCACCAGGTCGCGGTAGAGCGACCTGACCTCTTCGGGCGTCAGGTCTATGTCGTAGTCGGGATGCTCGACCCTCACTCCCTCGGGGGTGAGCAACTGCACGAGCTCAGGGGGTGCTTCGGCACCACGAGAGGCGTCGACTGTCACGTGCCGCTCCTGTGCGATCGGGGCCGGTGTCGATGGGGTCGCCACCTGAGGCCAGCCGTGTGTGCGTGCGAACCATGTGGTGGTGGTTCATACGCGTTTGGGGACATCGTGGCAGACGTCACAGCCCTCCGCGCAAGCCCCATGTCCTCCCCGTTCCCGTTGTGTTGACGGCCATGCGCGCCGGTAGGCTTGCTTTCCCAAGCACCCACTCCACCCAGGAGGAACGTAGTGGCGCGCGTCATCGTCGACGTCATGCTCAAGCCCGAGATCCTCGACCCGCAGGGCCAGGCCATCGCCAGGGCGCTGCCCAGGCTCGGTTTCTCCGGCGTCTCGGCCGTCCGTCAGGGCAAGCGGTTCGAGGTCGAGCTGGAGGGCCCGGCCGACGAGGCGGCCCTCGACGAGGTACGGAAGATGGCCGAGACACTCCTGGCCAACACCGTGATCGAGGACTACAGCGTCCGGGTTGAGGGGTAGAAGGCACATTTGATGCCTGGTTTTACCCCTGGTGAGTTAAAGTCGCGTTCGGGCATGCCACAATGCCACGGGCGTGCCAACACTAAATAACAACAACGTGATTTTGCGGTTAGCCCCGATTTCACAGGGAAACCTACTCCAGGTGACATTCCGGAGCCCGGAGGAGTCCGGTGGATATTGAGTTCTCGTTGGCGCTGCCTCGGGATGCGATCGGCATACCGATGGTCAGGCGAGTGCTTGGTGACGCGATGCGCTCACTCAACGTGAGTGAGACCTGCATCGCCGACATGCTGCTCGCCGTCTCCGAGGCGTGCTCCAACGCGGTGCGACACGGCGGCCCCGCCAACCGTTACGAGGTCTCGGCGTCGATCGGCTACGGCCGCTGCGACGTGCGCGTCGCCGACAACGGCGACGGCCTCCCGTCGATGCCGCTGCACTTCCCTCCGCCCGACACCGAGAACGGCCGCGGCCTGCTCATCATGCGGTCCGTGGTGGACGAGATCTCCTTCGGCACCACGCCCGGCCGTGGCACCACGGTCCACCTGCGCAAGACGCTCGCCTGGGACGACGAGGCCGAGGGCGCCCGTCACCGCGAGCTGGCCGCCGTCTAGACCGCTGTCCGGCCGCTGTCCGATCGCGGCCTGACCCGCTGCCCGGAACACAGCCGCGCACCCGATAATCTGAGTACACCGCCGTAGACCGCCGTCCGCCCCCAAAGAGACGGTGGCACGCGCGTGCGCATTCCTCGGAGGGGACGACTGTCATGAGCGCTGCCCGTGTGGGCGTAGTCACGTTTCCAGGAACTCTCGACGACCAGGACGCCGCCAGAGCCGTGCGCCTCGTGGGCGCGCAGGCGGTCCCGCTGTGGCACGCCGACCACGACCTGAAGGGAGTCGACGCCGTCTTCCTGCCCGGCGGCTTCTCCTACGGCGACTACCTGCGTTGCGGCGCGATCTCCAAGTTCGCCCCGCTGATGGACGAGCTCGTCCCGGCCGCCAAGGCCGGTCTGCCGGTCATCGGCACCTGCAACGGCTTCCAGATCCTCTGCGAGGCCCACCTGCTGCCCGGCGCGCTCACCCGCAACGCCTCGCTCCACTACGTCTGCCGCGACCAGCGGCTCACGGTGGAGCAGACCGCCACCGCCTGGACCGGCTCCTTCGAGCGCGGCCAGGAGATCGTGCTGCCGGTCAAGCACGGCGAGGGCCGTTACGTCGCCTCGGAGGAGACGCTGGCCGAGCTGGAGTCCGGCGGCCACGTCGTCGTGCGTTACGCCGGGGGCAACCCCAACGGCTCGCTCAACGACATCGCCGGCATCCGCAACGAGGCGGGCAACGTGGTCGGCCTCATGCCGCACCCCGAGCACGCCGTGGAGGAGCTGGTCGGCGCGCCGAGCACCGACGGGCTCGGCTTCTTCACGTCCATCCTGAAGAATTTGGTGAACGCATGAGCACCGACAACGTCAAGCGGGCCGCCGAGACCCCCGACGAGCCGATGCCCTTCGCCGAGCTGGGGATGAAGCAGGACGAGTACGACCGGGTCAAGCAGATCCTGGGCCGCCGTCCCACCGGCTCCGAGCTGGCCATCTACAGCGTCATGTGGTCCGAGCACTGCTCGTACAAGTCGTCCAAGGTGCATCTGCGGCAGTTCGCCACCAAAGCGCCCAAGTCCGAGGCGCTGCTCGTGGGCATGGGCGAGAACGCGGGCGTCGTCGACATCGGCGACGGCTGGGCGGCCACGTTCAAGATCGAGTCGCACAACCACCCGTCCTACGTCGAGCCGCACCAGGGCGCCGCCACCGGCGTCGGCGGGATCGTGCGCGACATCATGTCGATGGGCGCCCGCCCGATCGCCGTCATGGACGCGCTGCGCTTCGGCGGCGCCGACGCCGTGGACACCCGGCGGGTGCTGCCCGGCGTGGTCGAGGGCATCAGCCACTACGGCAACTGCCTGGGCCTGCCCAACATCGGCGGCGAGGTCGTCTTCGACCCCTGCTACATCGGCAACCCCCTGGTCAACGCGCTGTGCGTCGGCCTGCTGCGCAAAGACCAGATCAAGCTGGCCACCGCGCCGGGGCCGGGCAACCAGGTCGTGCTGTTCGGCGCGTCCACGGGTCCCGACGGCATCGGCGGCGCGTCCGTGCTGGCGTCGGCGACGTTCGAGGACGAGTCGCAGGCCAAGCGGCCCGCCGTGCAGGTGGGCGACCCGTTCATGGAGAAGCTGCTCATCGAGTGCTGCCTGGAGCTCTACGCGGCCGACGTGGTCGTCGGCATCCAGGACCTCGGTGCGGCCGGCGTCTCCTGTGCCACGACCGAGCTGGCCGCCAAGGGCACCGGCGGCATGAAGGTCGACCTCAACCTGGTCCCGCTCCGCGACTCCTCGCTCAAGCCCGAGGAGATCCTGATGAGCGAGTCCCAGGAGCGGATGATGGCCGTGGTCCGGCCCGACGACATCCCCGCGTTCATGGCGATCTGCGCCAAGTGGGACGTCCCGGCCACCGTCATCGGCGAGGTCACCGACACCGGCCGCCTGGTCATGACCTGGGACGGCGAGGTCATCGTGGACATCCCGCCGGGCACCGCGGCCGACGAGGGCCCGGTCTACGAGCGTCCCTACCACGAGCCGGCCGGGCAGGGCGCGCTCAACGCCGACACCCCCGACCGGCTGGCGCGCCCCGACGACCTGCGGGCCACCCTGCTGCAGCTCCTCGGCTCGCCCAACCTGGCCTCCAAGGAGTGGGTGACCTCCCAGTACGACCGCTATGTCCGCTCCAACACCGTGCTGGCCCAGCCCGCCGACGCCGGGATGCTGCGCATCTCCGAGGCCATCGCCGGAGCCGAGCCGACGACGCGGGGCATCGCGCTGTCCACCGACGGCAACGGCCGGTACGCCAAGCTCGACCCCTACGCGGGGGCGCAGCTGGCGCTGGCCGAGGCGTACCGGAACGTGGCCGTGACCGGCGCCAAGCCGCTCGCCGTCACCAACTGCCTCAACTTCGGCTCGCCGGAGGACCCCGAGGTGATGTGGCAGTTCGCCGAGGCCGTACGCGGGCTCGCCGACGCCTGCCGCACCCTCGGCGTGCCGGTGACCGGCGGGAACGTCTCCTTCTACAACCAGACGGGCTCGACGGCCATCAACCCCACGCCGGTCGTGGGCGTGCTCGGCGTCATCGACGACGTGGCCAAGCGGGTGCCGTCCGGGTTCACCGCCGAGGGGCTGCGGGTGGTGCTGCTCGGCGACACCGCCGAGGAGTTCGGCGGCTCCGAGTGGGCGCACGTGGCCCACCGCCACCTGGGCGGCCTGCCGCCGCACGCCGACCTGGAGGCCGAGCAGGCGCTGGCGACCGTGCTGGTCGAGGCCGCTGCCCGCGGGCTGCTGGAGGGGTCGCACGACCTGTCCGACGGCGGGCTGGCCGTGGCGCTGGCCGAGTCGTGCCTGACCCGCGGCATCGGGGCCACGGTGGCACTGAGCGGCGAGCCGTTCACCGACCTGTTCAGCGAGTCGGCGGCGCGGGCCCTGGTCGCGGTGCGGCCGGAGGCGTTCGAGGAGTTCGCGGCGCTGTGCGGGCGGCACGAGGTGCCGTGCTACGGGCTCGGGGTCACCGGCGGTGCGTCGCTGGTGGTCGAGGGCGTGTTCGAGGTGGGGGTCGAGGAACTCCGCGAGACCCACTCGGCGACGCTGCCGGCGCTGTTCGGCTGACGTCGAACTGAAAGGGCCGGTGCGGGTGATCCCGCACCGGCCCTTTCGGCGTTGTCAGACCTTCTTTGTCGTCAGACCCTTGAAGTCGTCAGACCTTCTTGGTCGTCAGACCTTCTTGATGCAGACGACGTACACCTTGCCGGAGACGCTGGTGCCGTTGCCGCCGCCGTGGGTCTGGGTGCTCTGCGTGTCGGCGGTGAGGTTGTTGCCGCCGCCGTTGTCGTCCTTGGCGACGGTGACCGTCCAGCCGTTGGCGCCGGGGTAGCTGCCCATGACTTCGGCGTTCTTCAGGGTGCTGAAGGAGAAGCCGCCGCCGGTGGGGGTGCCGCCGTTGTTGCAGGTGGCGGTCTCCGAGCCGAGGCCGCTGATGGACACGCTGTTGGTGTAGGTGGCGTACGCGGCGCCGGCGCCGTCCTTGCCGGGCTCACCCTTGGGGCCCTGCGGACCCTGGGGGCCCGCCGGGCCACGCTCGCCGTCCTTGCCGTCCTTGCCGGGAAGGCCGGGCTTGCCGTCCTGGCCGTTCTTGCCGGGGAGGCCGTCCTTGCCGTCCTTGCCGTCCTGGCCGTTCTTGCCCGGGAGGCCGTCCTTGCCGTCCTTGCCGGGGAGGCCCTGCTTGCCGTCGTCGCCCTTCGGGCCCTGGGGGCCCGCCGGGCCGCGCTCGCCGTCCTTGCCGTCCTGGCCGTTCTTGCCCGGGAGGCCGTCCTTGCCGTCCTTGCCGGGGAGGCCGGGCTTGCCCTGGGGGCCCACCGGGCCCGTCTCGCCCTGCGGGCCCTGCTTGCCCTGGGGGCCCTGGGGGCCCTGGTCGCCCTTGGGGCCGGACGTGCCGCCGTTCAGCTGCGTCGTGCTGCCGCCGATCACGATGCGCTCTTCGGTCTTGCGGCACGGCGTGGTCGGGTTGACGATGCGGACGTACCGCGTCTTCTTGTGCACGCAGGCGTACACCTCGCTCGCCGCCGACGAGGCGGTGGCCACGCCACCGACGGCGAGGAGCGAGGCGGCGAGCGCTCCGACAGTGGCGAGGGTGAGCGTACGCCCACCGCGAACGTTGATAGCCACGGCTTTCCTTCCAGGAAACAAGTGATGCTCATGTGATGCATGAGATTCACGTTTCAACCGTTCCAAAGGTTGGCAGAAACTACATAACGTATTTGTCACGAAACGGAGGGTTACTGACCGGATTGACCGACTGTCGCCGTCGCAGTGGGTAAAAGGACGCATTGGCGGCGGCGACCCCGCGTGCATAATCGGGTCTGTGCCCAGCACCTACCTGCCGCCGGCCACGCAGCCCGTCCGAGGCGTGGTCTGGGTCATCCACCTCGCCCTTCCCCTGCTGGGGCTCTGGTTGCTGCTCTCGCAGCCCCACCTCAACGTCGTCTGGCAGCACAACGCGAGCCACTTCTGGATGATCATCGCGTTGGCCGGGATCAACGTGGCGCTCGGCGGGCTGATCACCGAGGCCGCGCGCCGCCGTCAGGACGCCCGCCTGTTCCTGGTCTCCATGGTGTTCCTCAGCAGCGCGGGCTTCTTCCTCCTGCACGGCCTGGCCACGCCGGGGATCATCCTGCCGACCGGCTCGCTGGGCTTCGACCTGGGGCAGCAGGTGGGGCTCACGATCGCCTCGATGTTCGCGTTCGCCTCGGCCCTGCCGCTGGGCGAGCGGGCGGCCAGGAGCGTGCTCGCGGGGCAGCACTTCGTCCGGGCGGTGTTGTTCGGGTTCATGCTGCTGTGGGCGCTGGTCTCGCTGGTGCCCGAGCTGACCGAGCTCAGTCAGCCGCCGCCGGTCGCGCCGGTGAGCTGGCTGGGCGCGGCCTCGATCCCCGGCGTCCTGCTGTACGGCGCGGCCGGCGTGCTGATGTTCCTGCTCCACCGCCGCCGCCCCTCGGCCATGCTGGTCAGCCTGATCACCGCGTACGCGCTGCTGGCCGAGGCGATGGTCGCCGGGATGTCGCAGCTCAACTGGCACCTGACGTGGTGGGAGTGGCACGCGCTGCTCACCCTCGCCTTCGTGTTCGTCGCCTACAGCGCCTACCTGCAGTTCCGGCGCGAGGGGTCGAGCGCGGGGCTGTTCGACTCGGTGACGCTGGCGGCGACCGTCGCCCGTCTCCAGCAGGACTACGACCAGGCCCTGGAGGAGCTGGTCGAGCACGTACGCCGGGGCGAGCCGCTGGCCGCGGCCCGGTTGTCGGGCAAGTTCCGGCTGAACGAGAGCCAGACCGCCGTGCTCGACCGGGCCGGGACGGCGCTGGCCCACGAGCGGGAGCTGTCGGAGCGGCTGGCCGCGCTGGTGGCGGTGAGCGCGCAGACCCGTGTGGGCCTGCCGGAGGGCGAGCTGCTGACCACCGCGCTCGACCGGGTCAGGCAGGCGTACGGAGACGTCAAGATCGCCCTGGTGTCGGAGGGCAAGACCCAGATCGGCTCGCGCGCGTACGAGTTCGAGGGCGACGGCCCGATCCGCCGCGACCACCGGCTGGCCTACCCGCTCACGGTCAGGGGCCACCTCGCCGGCGTGCTGGAGGTGCCGGTGGGCCGCGGCGGCCACGACGAGGCGCTGGCCGCCACGCTCGCCGGCCAGTTGTCCATCTCGCTGGAGAACGCCCGCCTCTACCAGGAGCTGGACACCCTCTTCCGCCAGTACATGTCGCCCGACGTGGCCAACGCCCTGCTCGCCGACCCGGCGCGGGCGGCGCTCGGCGGCGAGCTGCGGGAGCTGACCGCGCTCTTCGCCGACCTCAAGGGGTTCACCTCGTTCTCCGAGCAGGTCGCGCCCGGCGAGATCGTCGAGATGCTCAACCGCTACCACACGGCCGCCGTCCCCTGCGTGCTGAACAACGGCGGCACGATCGTGCAGTTCGTCGGCGACGCGATGCTGGCCCTGTTCAACGCGCCCGCCCCGCAGGCCGGTCACGCCAGGGCGGCCTGCCGGGCCGCGCTGGAGATGCAGCGGGCCGCGGCCGAGGTGGCCGAGGAGATGGCCTGGAAACGCGTCGGCGAGGTGGAGTGGCCGAACTTCCGGGTGGGCGTCAACACCGGCCCCGCGCTGGTCGGCAACATCGGCAGCCCCGAGTTACGCGGCTTCAACGCGATGGGCGACTGCGTCAACGTGGCCGCCAGGCTCCAGGCCCTGGCCGAGCCGGGGACGGTGGTGATCGGCGAGACGACCCTCAGGCAGCTCGGCCGCGACGCCTCGGTGAACGCCCTCGGCCGGCTCAGCCTGAAGGGCAGGGAAGAGCTCGTGGCCGCGTACGTTCTGACTGGAATGCCATAGAACGGCAATAGTCGTACGTACATAATCGGCGCATGGATCCAGAGCCCGGCGAGTTCCTTTCCCTGCTCACCGCCGAGGAGATCGAGGCGCTGCGAGCCGCCGGGCGCCCGCGCCGATGGGACCGCGGCACGACGGTGATCACCGAGGGCGACGCGGCCGACTGGGTGCTCGTGCTGACGCAGGGCCGGGTGAAGGTGTCCTCGCACACGAGCAGTGGCACCGAGGTGGTCCTCGCGGTCCGCGGCCCGGGGGCGCTGCTGGGCGACATGTCGGCCGTGGACGGCTCGCCGCGCTCGGCCACCGTGACCGCGCTGGAGCCGATCGAGGGCATCGTGGTCCGCGACTTCAGCGGTTTCCTGGCCGCGCACGGCCGCATCGCCGTCCTGCTCCTGCAGCTCCTCGTCGGCCGGCTGCGCGACGCCGACCGCAAGCGGGTCGAGTACGGCGCGTTCGACACCACCGGCCGGGTGGCGACCCGGCTGCTCGAACTGGCCGACCGGTACGGCGAGCGCACCAGCACCGGCGTGCGCGTGGCCCTGCCGCTCAGCCAGGACGAGCTGGCCGGCTGGACGGGCTCCTCGCGGGAGGCGGTCAGCAAGGCGCTGCGGACCCTGCGCGACCGCGGGCTCATCGAGACCGGCCGGCGACGGGTGGTCATCCACGACGTCGAGGGGTTACGCAGGCGAGCCAGGTGACCCCTGGTACAAAACGGACGTACGACGTACGTCATAGTGGGAGGCATGGTCGCGGTCACCCCCGAAGCCGGCACCCGCATGCGCTACGCCTGGCGCGTGTGCTCGGTCACCAGCCTGGGCCTCGTCCTCATCGGCATCGCCGGCAGCACGCTCAACGTCGCGCTGCCGACCGTCGTGCGGCACTTCCACGCCGACGCGACGCAGTCGGGATGGATCCTGCTGGCGTTCCTGCTGGTCAACACCGCGAGCCTGGTGTTCTTCGGCCGGGTCGCCGACCTGCTCGGCAGGCGCGAGGTGTACCTGGCGGGCTTCGCCCTGTTCACCGTGGCCTCGCTGCTGGCCGGGCTGTCACCGGACGTCTGGTTCCTGGTCGGCATGCGCGTGCTCCAGGCGATCGGCTCGGCCATGATCCTGGCCAACGGCACGGTGATCATCACCGACGCGTTCCCGCCCGAACGGCTCAGCCAGGGCATGGGCGTCTACATCGGCACGCTGTCGGTGGCCCAGCTCGCCGGTCCGACGCTCGGCGGCCTGATCGCCGAGACCGCCGGCTGGCAGTGGATCTTCTGGGTGAACGTGCCCGCCGGGCTGATCGCGCTCGGCTGGGGCGCGGTGATCTTACGCAAGATGCCGAAGAGGCCCAGGCAGCCGGTGGACGCGCTCGGCAACGTGCTGGTGTTCGCCGCGCTGTCGGCCGTGCTGCTGGCGGTCAACGAGGCCGGGTCGGGCGGCCTGACCAGCCCGGTCGCCCTGACGGGGGCGGCGCTGTTCGTGCTGCTGGTGCCGCTGATCGTGCTGGCCGAGCGGCGCTCGTCGAACCCGGTGCTGGACCTGCGACTGTTCGGCGGCCGGCTGCTGGCCTACGCGAACCTGGCCTCCTTCTGCAACGCGCTCGCGCGGTCCGCGCTGATCCTGGTGGTCGCGCTCTACTTCCAGGCGGCGCGCGGGCTCGACGCGTTCTCGGCCGGGCTGAGCGTGCTGCCGGTGCCGGTGGGCATCGGGCTGGCCTCGCCGATCGCGGGCCTGCTCGGGCCGCGGGTCTCGCCGTACGGGCTGTCGATCGGCGGCGCGGCGATGAGCGCGCTCGGCCTGGGCACGCTCATGCTGACGGCCGACCCGGCGACGCCGTACTGGGTGACGGGGATCGCCCTGTTCGTGGCCGGCTGCGGCAGCGGGACGTTCCTGACCGGCAACACCACCCAGGTCATGGCCGCCCTGCCGAGCGGCAGCCTGGGCGTGGTCAACGGCTTCCGCGTCATGATCATGAACGTCGGCATCGTGATCAGCGTGGGCCTGTCGCTCAGCGTCGTGACCAGCTCCGTGGGCCCGGCGCTGCGCGCCCAGGTGTACGCGGGCACGCTGTCCACGCTCTCCCCGGTGGCCGTCGGGCAGCTCATGGACGGCTTCCAGCGGGCGTACGCGGTGCTGTTCGCCGTGGCGCTGGCCGGCGCGGTGCTGGCCGCGCTCGCCCGGTCTCAGAGGGCTCCGGCGAGCCTGGACTCCACGTCGCGGTAGCGCGAGACCGGGACGAGGTGCACACCGTCGAACGCGCCCGAGTCGCGCAGCGCGAACACCTGCTCGCAGGCCGCCTCGACGCCCGCCATGCGGTCGGCGGCCACCCGCTCGACCAGCTCGCCGGGCAGGGCGATGTCGGGGATGGCGGCGGCCAGCGTACGGGCGTGGCGCTCGCTGGCCAGCACCATGACGCCCGCGTAGACCGGCACGTCGACCTGGTTGGCCTCGCGCCACCGGACCTGCGCCTCGACCGAGAAGCTGACCTGGGCGAACAGGAAGTCGGCCGCGCGCTTCCAGGCGGGCAGCGGGCGCAGCCCGGCCGCCGCGCCGACGCGGAAGGCCGGTGAGAAGCCCCTGGCCTCCTCGATCATCGAGCGGACCGTCAGGTCGCTGGTCCGGCTGCCGCTGGCGGGCTTGTCGCCGTGGACGAACAGGAACTGGTCGACGCCGTACGCCGCGGCCGTCAGCAGGTCGCGGTGGAAGCCGAGCAGGTTGCGGTCGCGGGAGTTGAGACAGGCGATGCTGCGCCCGCCCATCGCCTCGACCTCGTGGGCCACGGCCACGCTGGACACGGTGGCCCGGCCGATGTGGTTGTCGGGGATCAGGAAGGAATGGGCGATCTGGCTGAGCGTGCCGATCTGGTGGCGTACGCGCTTCAGATCGGGCTTGGTGGGCGGTTCGATCTCGCAGACCAGCTCGAAAGGCATGATCCCGACCCTAACGCTCGGCGGCCAGCGCCTCGATGCCGCGCAGCACGAGATCGACGCCGAAGGAGTCGTAGAAGGCCGGGTCGGCGCCCGCGACCAGCGGTGAGGCCATCTCGACCAGGTACGGGTACGTCTCGGGCGGCAGCGACTGGAGGCCGGCCCGCTTGACCCTGACCATCTCGGCGATCTCCTCGCCGGTCCGGCCGGCCTTGAAGTGCACGGGCGCGTCGGCGATCGACAGGGCGCTCTGCAGCAGGTACTTGGTGATCAGGCAGCTCTCCTCCACGTCGAACCCGGCCGTACGGGCCAGGCCCAGCGCCTTGTCCCAGACGACCAGGAAGTTGGGGACGGAGATCGGGTCGATCTGCTCGATGACGTTCTTGGCGCAGGGATGGATGCGCAGGGTCCTGATGAGCCCATGGGTCAGGCCGCGGAGCTGCTCCAGCCAGGGCCGCTCGTCGGCCGGCTCCGGCACGAAGCCGCCGATCAGGTGGTCGGCCATGCCGACCAGGAGCTGGTCCTTGTTCTTGAAGTGCCAGTAGAGGGCCATCGGCGTGACGCCCAGGTCGGTGGCCAGCCGGCGGATCGTCACGGCGTCGAGCCCCTCGGTGTCGCCGATCTCCAGCGCCCGCTCGGCGATGGTCCGCGCGTCCAGTTTTCCCATCACGGTTGACAACTATACGCCGTACAAGTTCAACTGTACGACGTACAAGTACGGCGTATAGGAGGTTGTGGACATGCGATGGTGGGCGCTGGGTGCCGTGACACTGGGCACCTTCATGACCTATCTCGACAACAACGTGGGGAACGTCGCGTTGCC
This sequence comes from Nonomuraea sp. NPDC001636, assembly GCF_040298265.1. Lineage (NCBI taxonomy): Bacteria > Bacillati > Actinomycetota > Actinomycetes > Streptosporangiales > Streptosporangiaceae > Nonomuraea > Nonomuraea sp. NPDC001636. The sequence goes on along the minus strand of NZ_JBEOZT010000023.1, from coordinate 169,591 downwards.
GACGATCCAGCGGGAGCTCGGGCTGACCATCTCCGGGCTGGAGTGGATCGTGAGCTCGTACATCCTGGTCTTCGCCGGGCTCATGCTGGTCGGCGGCCGGCTCGCGGACCTGTTCGGGGCCCGCGTGGTGTTCCTGGCCGGGCTCTCCGTCTTCACCGCGGCCTCGCTGGGCGCCGGGCTGGCCACCTCGGGCGGCGCATTGATCGCGGCGCGGGCCGTCCAGGGCGTGGGGGCGGCGCTGCTCACGCCCACGTCGCTCACCCTGATCAGCCAGATCTTCCCCGAGCCCGCCGAGCGCGGCAGGGCCGTGGGCATCTGGAGCGCGTCGGGGGCGCTGTCCATGGCGCTCGGCCCGGCGGCCGGCGGTTTCATCAGCGAGCACCTGCACTGGGGCTGGATCTACCTGATCAACGTGCCGATCGGGATCGCCACCCTCGGCCTGGCCCTGTGGGCGGTCCGGCCCGACTTCACCCGCCGCCGGCACCGGCTCGACCTGCCCGGCCTGGCCACCTCGGCGCTCGCGCTGGTCTCCCTCACCTACGCGCTCATCGAGGGCGACCGCGCCGGATGGACGTCGGCCGAGATCCTGGCCGCGTTCGGGCTCGCGGCGGCGGCCGCCGTGGCGTTCGCGCTGGTCGAGACGCAGTCCGAGCGCCCGATGATCGACCTGTCGCTCTTCCGCTCGCGGGTGTTCAGCGGCGGCGCGCTGACCATGGGCATCTGGTCGTTCGGCGTGTTCGGCATCTACTTCTTCAGCGCCCTGTGGCTGCAGAACGTGCTCGGCTTCTCCCCCACGCAGGCCGGCCTGGCGTTCGTGCCGATGGCCCTGGTCATGGCGGTCGTCGCCATCACGTCGCAGCGGATCTCCGCGCGGCTCGGCACCGGCCGCACGGTGGCGCTCGGCATGGCGCTCATGGGCGCGGCGATCTACCTGATCTCCGGCGTCGGGGCCGACGGCGACTACGCCGACGTCGCCCCCTGGTTCCTGCTCTACGGCCTCGGCGGCGGCCTGCTGGTGCCGCTGACCTCGGCGATCCTCGGCGGCCTGCCCAAGGACCGGGCGGGCGTGGCCTCAGGCGTGCTGAACGTCTCGCGCGAGGTGTTCGGCCTGCTCGGCATCACCGTGCTGGGCGCGATCCTCAGCTCCCGCCAGAGCGGGAGCGACCGGCCCCCGCTGGCCGCCTTCCTCGACGCCTACCAGTTCACGCTGGTCATCGCGGCGGTGATCGTGCTGGCCGCCGTCCCGCTCGGCCTGTACGCGCTGCGCCCGTCCCGCCGCCCGCCGGGGACGGACGAGCCTCAGGCCACCGCCCCGGCGACCGTCGGCTCGTCGAACTGAGTGCGGTACAGCTCCTCGTAGCGGCCGCCCATGGCCAGCAGTTCGGCGTGCGTGCCCCGCTCGGCCACGCGGCCGTCCTCGATCACCAGGATCTGGTCGGCCGCCCGCACGGTCGACAGCCGGTGCGCGATCACCACGGCGGTCCGGCCCGCCAGCGCCTCCCCCAGGGCCTCCTGCACGGCCGCCTCGGAGGTGGAGTCGAGCGCGGCGGTGGCCTCGTCCAGGATCACCACGCGCGGCCTGGCCAGCAGGAGCCGGGCGATCGTGAGCCGCTGGCGCTCGCCGCCGGACAGCCGGTAGCCGCGCTCGCCGACCACCGTGTCCAGGCCGTCGGGCAGCGACTCGATCAGCGTCCGCAGCCGGGCCCTGGACAGGGCGTCCCAGATCTCCTCCTCGCTCGCCGCCGGCCTGGCCAGCAGCAGGTTCTCCCTGATCGTGTCGTGGAAGAGGTGGCCGTCCTGGGTGACCATGCCGAGGGTGTCGCGGATGGCGTCGAAGGTCAGGTCCCGTACGTCCACGCCGCCGAGGCGGACCGCGCCGGAGTCGACGTCGTACAGCCTGGGCAGCAGCTGGGCGATCGTGGACTTGCCGGCCCCCGACGAGCCCACCAGCGCCACCATCTGGCCCGGCAGGGCCGTGAACGAGATGCCGTGCAGCACCTCCTCGCCGCCCCGCGAGTCCAGCGTGGCGACCTCCTCCAGCGAGGCCAGCGACACCTTGTCGGCGGCGGGGTAGGCGAAGCGCACGTCGTCGAACTCGACCGCGACCGGGCCCTCGGGGACGTCGCGGGCGTCCGCGCGCTCCTGGATCAGCGGCTTGAGGTCGAGCACCTCGAAGACGCGCTCGAAGCTGACCAGGGCGCTCATCACGTCCACCCGGGCGCTGGCCAGGGCGGTGAGTGGCGCGTAGAGGCGGGTCAGCAGCAGGGCCAGCGACACCACGGCGCCGGGTTCGAGCTGGTCGCGCAGGGCGTAGAAGCCGCCGAGGCCGTAGACGAGGGCCAGCGCGAGCGCCGAGACCAGGGTCAGGGCCGTGACGAACACCGACTGGTTCATGGCCGAGCGCACGCCGATGTCGCGAACCCGCCGCGCCCGCGCGGCGAACTCGGCGGACTCGCGCGCCGGACGGCCGAACAGCTTCACCAGCGTCGCGCCCGGCGCGGAGAACCGCTCGGTCATCTGGGTGCCCATGGCGGCGTTGTGGTCGGCGGCCTCGCGCCGCAGCCGCGCGATCCTGACGCCCATCCGGCGCGCGGGCAGCACGAACACCGGCAGGAGCAGCAGCGCGAGCAGCGTGATCTGCCACGAGATGCCGATCATCACGGTGAGCGTCAGCACGAGCTGCACCAGGTTGCCCGCCACGCTGGACAAGGTGTCGGTGAAGGCCCGCTGCGCGCCGATCACGTCGTTGTTCAACCGGCTCACCAGCGCCCCGGTGCGCGTCCGCATGAAGAACGCGACCGGCATCCGCTGCACATGGTCGAAGACCGCCGTGCGCAGGTCGAGGATCAGCCCTTCGCCGATGGTGGCCGACTGCCAGCGGTTCAGCAGGCCGAGCCCCGCCTCGGCGAGCGCCAGGCCCGCTATCAGCAAGGCGACCACGACCACCACGCCGAGCGGCTCACCGTTGAAGATCGCGTCGACCACCCGCCCCGCGAGCAGCGGCGACACCACGGCCAAACCCGCCAGCACCACGCTGAGCACCAGGAACAGCACGATCCTGCGACGATGGGGACGGGCGAACCCGCCGATACGCCGAAGCGTCGCCCTGTTCAGCGGGCGACGCTCCGGCCGGTTGTTCAACGAGTAAAGCTGATGCCAGGCGGTCACTTCCATGCTCATGCACGGGAGACTATTTCCTCAAGTTAACTTGAGGTCAACTGGTTTTCGCCGGGACCAGCCGGGGGTCAGCTGCCGATCTTCCTGCCCCTGCCGTGCCAGACCACCGCCACCGACGGGCGCGGCTGGTCGCCGTCGGGCCAGCGGCTGGCCGGGTTGTCCGGGGTCGCGCCGTCGATCTCGCCCGGGTGCTGCACGGCCACGAACACGCTCTTCTGGTCCTGGGTGACCAGCGGGCCGCAGGTCTCCGCGCCGAGCGGGACCGTGAGGAACTGGCGCAGGTGGCCGCGGTCGGAGCCGCGCACCGGCATGACGAACAGGCCGTCGTTGCTGCCGAGCTGGTTGCCGTCGGTGGCGATCCACAGGTTGCCGTCGGCGTCGAACGTCACGTTGTCCGGGCACGAGATCGGCGAGACCTTGGTCTTGTCGAAGCCGGCGAAGTAGGTCGCGGGGTCGTTCGGGTCGCCGCAGACGAGCGGGAGCGACCAGGCGAAGGTGGTCTCGCCCGCGTCGTTGCGCCGCTCGGCCACCTCCAGGACGTGACCGTGCTTGTTGGACGGGCGCGGGTTGGCCTCGTCCACCTGGGCGGCGGTGCGGTTGGAGTTGTTGGTCAGGGCCACGTAGACGCCGCCGGTGACCGGGTTGCGCTCCATGTCCTCCGGACGGTCCATCTTGGTCGCGCCGACCTTGTCGGCCGCCGTACGGGTGTGGACCAGCACCTCGGCGGCGGTCATGCCGTCCACGTACGACCTGTCGCCCGACACCAGCGGGATCCACTGGCCCGAGCCGTCGAACAGCCCGTCGGAGGGCAGCTTGCCGGAGCCGTCGATCTCGGCGGCCGGGCTGTCGCCGGTGAACTTGGCGACGTACAGGGTGCCCTCGTCCAGCAGGGTGCGGTTGTGACGGTCGAAGCCAGGGATGTACCGGTTCTTGGAGACGAACTTGTAGATGTACTCGAAGCGCGAGTCGTCACCCATGTAGACGACCAGACGGCCGTCCGCGGCCAGGGTGGTGTTGGCGGCCTCGTGCTTGAACCGGCCGAGCGCGGTGCGCTTGATCGGCGTGGAGTCGGGGTCGAACGGGTCGATCTCCACGATCCACCCGAACCTGTTGGCCTCGTTCGGGTGCTTGGCCAGGTCGAAGCGCTCCTCGACCCGGTCGAAACGGCGGCTGCTCGCCGGGGTGCCCGTCGTGATCGTGTAACGCGAGATGTAGGGCCGCTGCGCCTCGGGGACCTTGTCGCCGTTGACGAAGTACTGGTCGAAGTTCTCCTCGGCGGTCAGGACCGTGCCCCACGGGGTGGAGCCGCCCGAGCAGTTGTTCAGCATGCCGACCGGCGCCAGGCCCTTGGGGTCGGCGGCCGTCCTGAGCAGGGCGTGACCGGCGGCGGGGCCGGAGAAGCGCATCGGCGTCTGCGCGGTGACGCGCCGGTTGTAGCGGCGGCGGCCCTTGGTGGTGAGCCTCCACTCGCCGGTGCCGTGCGCCCGCTCGATCTCCACGACCGAGCCGCCGTGCGCGGCCAGCGCGATCTTGATCTGCTCCTCGGTCGCGGCCGCGCCGCCCGTGTACCCGCGGAACATCAGGTTCTCGTCGGTGTACTCGTGGTTCACCCACAGCAGGCCGCGGTTGTGGCCCATCGGGAAGAATGTCACGTAGTCGCAGTTGTAGCCGAACTGCTTGTTCTGGGCGTCGGCCGTCTGGTTGTCGAAGTCGAAGGCCGGCGCGTCGGGCAGCACCGGGTCGCCCCAGCGCACGACCACGGAGGAGTTGTAGCCGTCGGGGATGCGCAGCGCGTCGTCCTTGTTCGGCGGCACCGGGGTGAAGGCGATCTCACCCGGGCCGCGTCCGCCCACCGCGACCGGCGCGTCGGCGGTCTCGGCCGCCGGCTCGTCGGCGAACGCCGGGACCGCGCCCGCCACGCCCACGCCCGCCGCCAGCGCGCCGAGCGCGCCCGCGCGCAGCACGCCGCGGCGCGTCAGCGCCTCCTTCACCACGTCGCCGAAGTAGGCGTTGCCCGTCGTGTTGGCCACGTCGTGCGCGCACGCGTTCCCGCAACGGAACTGACAGGTCAGAGCGGATCGGCCACCTTTGTGCGGGGTGGAAAGCAGCGGCAGCAGCCGCCCCGCCTCAGGGTTCGCCACAGGTCCTCCAGATATGTGCGCGGTTGTACGGCGGGGACGCTACGGTCGTCAACGAAACCCGGGGTGAACGACGACCTCCGTCCCGATGAACGCTTGCCGCGAGACAATGGACCCGTGCCACCACGCAAGATGGACCCGGAGAAGCTGCGCGCGGCCCTCGACGGCCAGCTCGTCGCCCTCGACGAACCGCCCTACGACGGCCCCGCCTCTGCCCTGCCCGACGCCCTGGTCGCCGCGGTGCTCACCGCCTACGACCGCGGGCTCGCCCCCGAGCGCGACGCGGCCAGGCAGGCGGTGCGCCACCTGCTGGAGAAGCTGGCCGCCGCGGCTCCCGGCCGCACGGTCGAGGTGCGCGTGCCGCCCTACGCGGCCGTCCAGGCCGTCCCCGGCCCCCGCCACACCCGCGGCACGCCGCCGAACGTGGTGGAGACCGACGCCCGCACCTGGCTGGAGCTCGCGCTCGGCCGGCTGACCTGGGACGAGGCCATGGCCAGGGGCTCGGTCGCGGCCAGCGGCTCCCGCGCCGACCTGTCAGCCCACCTGCCGCTCTAGCGGGCGCTAGCGGCCCTTGCCCATCCAGGGGAACTTGCTCTCGAAGCACTGGTCGGCGAGCTGGCCAGGAAGCTGGCCGCACTCCTGGACCACCTTCCAGAACCAGATCGCGACGATCGCGAACAACACCAGCGACAGCGCGCTGATCACGATCCCGGCGATGGCCCGGCCCCTGCCTACGTGCTTGGCGAGCGCCACACAGCCGAAGACGATCGACAGGATCGCCGTGAGCACGCCGGTGAAGCAGACGAACACCAGGAACGGGCTCGCCACGCCCAGCACCAGCGAGGCGGTGGCCAGGCCGCTGCCCGGCGGCGCGGGCGGCTGGGCGCCGTAGGGGCCGTACTGGCCGTAGGCGGGCGCTCCCGGCGGCGGGCCGTAACCGGGCGGGCCGCCGTAGGGGCTGGAGGGGGTGGTGCCGGGAACGGACGCGTTCCGCCCCCCGGTCTCGTACGCCCCCGGCGCCCCCTCATAGGGCCCCTCGCCGCCACCGGATCCCGGCCCTCCGTACGGCCCCTCCCCGCCGCCGGACGCCGTCGGCCCGCCATACGCTGTGGGGCCGCCATAGGGTCCCTCGCCAGCTCCGCCGGATGCCGTCGGCCCGCCATAGGCCCCGCCGGGCGCCGCAGGACCGCCACCGCCGCCGGGCGCCGAGGGGCCGCCGTAGGCTCCCTCGCCCCCGTACGGCGCCCCCGGCCCGCCGTAAGCTCCTTCGCCCCCGTAAGGGGCGCCGGGCCCTCCTGGTGGCACGCCCGCGCCTCCAGGAGGCGTCGGCACGCCTCTCGCGCCTCCGGGGCCTTCGACACCTCCTGGGGCTTCCGCACCGCTTGGACCTTCCGCACCTCCTGGCGCAGGGGTGCGGGCCTGGCCTGGCGTCCCCTCGCCCGACGGGCTCCGGAAGTCCGGCACGCCCCCGATGCCCCCGGCTTCCTCAGCGCCCTCAGCGCCCTCCGCGCCGCCCGGCCGCAGGCCCGGCTCCTCGGGGCCTCTGGCCGCGTGGGTGCCGGTCGGCGGGGGCTCGAAGGTGGGCACGTCGCCGTATTCGTACCGGGACGGCGCGGGGCGGCGCGGCTCCTCGTCCGGTTGCGTGCCCCAGCCCGGATAGGCCGGGGTGCCGCCGGGCATCGGATAGCCCTGCGTCTCCTCGGCGTCCCCGCCGGACCACCGCGTCCTGCCGGTGCCGCCCTCGGCCGGTCCCGGCGTCTCGGGCGAGGTGGGCAGGTCGGGATGGTCGGGACGGCCTCCGGGCCTGGGCTCGTGCGACGGCGGCACGTCCGGTGGCGGCGGTGGCACCACGGGCGGCACGGGCGCGATCGGCTCCTCGCCCTCCCGCTCCTCCTCGAACGGCCACTCATCCGCCCACCGCCCACCCCCGGACTGCCCCCCAGCTCCTTCACCCTCAGGCCGCTCACCCTCAGGCCGCTCGCCCTCGTGCCGCCCGCCGCCCGACCGGCCTCCCTCTCCGGGACCGGCGCCTTCGCCGGAGGCCGCGCCCTGCGGAGTGTCCGCGCGACCAGCGCCGTGCTCGTGTCCAGCGCCGTGCTCGTGTCCAGCGCCGTGCTCGTGTCCAGCGCCGTGCTCGTGTCCAGCGGCATGCTCGTGTCCAGCGCCGTGCTCGTGATCGGGAACGGTCCAGCCCTCAGGGGTGCCCGCGCCGCCGGTCGGCCCCGCGCCGGGCGGGCCGCCGACGGCCCACTCGCGCGGGCTCCACTCGTTGCTCGTCGGCCCGCCCTCGTACGGCCCGATCTCCGGCGGCTCCTCCTCGGGCGCGGGCCGATCCTCCTCGGGCGTCGGCCGATCGTCCTCGGCCGTCCCCTCCCGCCACCATTCGGGCGTGTGCTGCGGCGGCGCGGATTCGGGCCGGCCCTCGCGGGGGTGGCCTTCGGGGTGCTGCGGGTCCTGCCCCTCGCGGGGTTCGTTGGGGTCCCCAGGTGTGGTCACGTCTGCGTCTCCCGACGGGTCTGCATGCCGGATACTTCACCTTTTCGCGGAGGGCATCGGCTAAAGCGCACGACACGGTAAGACGGGCGCCATCCTTGGGTCACCATGCGCCAAAGCGGCAGGCGGCGGGCAAGATGAGTGCATGCTGGACGAGACCCTGACGTACGCCCTGATCATGGTCATGAAGACCCATCGCAACCGGATGGCCGCCGCCCTGGCGCCACTGGGCCTGCACACGGGCCAGGAGCTGCTGCTCAACCAGCTGTGGCGGCAGGACGGCCTCACCCAGGGCGAGCTGATCGCCCGGCTGGGCGTGGAGCCGCCGACCGTCACCAAGACCCTCCAGCGCCTGGAGCGCGCGGGCTTCGTCCACCGCTCCCCCGACCCCGACCGCCCGCGGGTGGGCCGCGTCCACCTGACGGAGGCGGGCAAGGCGCTGCGCGAGCCGGTCGAGGAGATCTGGGCCAGGACCGACGAAGAACTCCAGCACGGCCTGGACGACGCAGAACGCGCCCTGCTGTCCCGCCTCCTCCGCGCCTCCCCCCGGTAACCCTCTTCACCGAGAGCGAAACCCCCTTGCCTCCAGCGGCCAAAAGCCACTTAGCTGGCTAATTAGTCGGCTAATGAATCAAGAGAGGCATCCCCATGCACGCGTTCATCACCGGCGGCTCCTCCGGCATCGGCGCCGCCACCGCGCTCGCCTACGCCAGGGCCGGCGCGCGGGTCACCATCACCTACAACACCGGCCCAGGCCGCGCCGCCGAGGTCGTCAAGCGCATCGAGGAGGCGGGCGGCCAGGCGGCGGCCGTCCATCTTGACCTGGAGGACCACGCCACCATCGCGCCCGCCGCCGCCCAGGCGGGCCCGGTGGACGCCCTCGTGCTCAACGCCGTCCGCTGGGGCACGATCATGCCCAACAGCATCAGCTTCGAGGACGTGCCCGCCGCCGAATGGACGGCCGCCCTGCACGCGAACGTCGTCGGCAACGCCCTGCTCGTCCAGGCTTTCCTGCCCGGGATGCGGAGGAACGGCTTCGGCCGGATCGTCTTCGTCTCCTCGGGCGCCGCCGAGGAGGGCCAGCCGGGCCCCGGCCCGTACGGCACCGCCAAGATGGCCCTGCACGGCATGGCCCGCGCCCTGGCCTGGGAGGCCGGCAGGGACGGCGTGCTGGTCAACGTGGCCGTGGCCGGGCTCACGATCACCGAGGCCGAGCGCCCGGTCACCCAGGAGGTCCTCGACCGCGTCGCGGCCCGCACGCCGAGCCGCCGCCTCTCGACCGCCGGCGACATGGCGGCGCTGATCCATTTCCTCGGCTCCGCGGCGAACCGCAACGTCACCGGAGAGTTCGTCCGCGACGGATCCAACGCCGGCAGATCGTCCCACGCCGGCTGATGGAGCACCCGGGTGTGCGAGCACGGAAGCCCGCAACCTAAACTGAGGCATGTGCTGAAGGGCGACGGCCGGCTCGGCCATGACCTGGACCCCCACGACCGCGCACCCAAAGACGCCTGTGGTGTCTTCGGCGTCTGGGCACCAGGCGAGGAAGTTTCCAAACTCACCTACTACGGGCTGTACGCGTTGCAGCACCGCGGCCAGGAGTCCGCGGGCATCGCGGTCAGCGAGGGCAGCCGCATCCTCGTCTACAAGGACATGGGCCTGGTGGCCCAGGTCTTCGACGAGTCGGTGCTGGGCACCCTCCGCGGCCACCTGGCCATCGGCCACTGCCGTTACTCCACCACCGGTTCGAGCGTGTGGGAGAACGCGCAGCCGACCCTCAGCTCCACCGAGGTCGGCGGGCTCGCGCTCGCGCACAACGGCAACCTGATCAACACCCCGGAGCTGGCCGAGCGCCTGGCTCCCGGCTCCACCCGGGCGACCACCGACACCGAGGTCCTGGCCTCGCTGCTCGCCCAGGATCGCACGCGTTCCATCGAAGACTCGGCGGCCGAGCTGCTGCCGCAGGTCAAGGGCGCGTACTCGCTGGTGTTCATGGACGAGAAGACGCTCTACGCGGCCCGCGACCCGCAGGGCATCCGCCCGCTGGTCCTGGGCCGCCTGGAGCGCGGCTGGGTGGTGGCCTCCGAGACGGCGGCCCTCGACATCGTGGGCGCCACGTTCGTCCGCGAGATCGAGCCCGGCGAGCTGCTCACCATCGACGAGGACGGCGTCCGGTCCCGCCGCTTCGCCCTGCCCGACCCCAAGGGCTGCCTGTTCGAGTACGTCTACCTCGCCCGTCCCGACACCACGATCGCGGGCCGCGGCGTGCAGGTCACCCGGGTCGAGGTCGGCCGCGTGCTGGCCCGCGAGCACCCGGTCGAGGCCGACCTGGTCATCCCCACGCCCGAGTCCGGCACCCCGGCCGCCGTCGGCTACGCCGAGGAGAGCGGCATCCCCTACGGCCAGGGCCTGGTGAAGAACTCCTACGTGGGCCGCACGTTCATCCAGCCCTCGCAGACCATCCGCCAGCTCGGCATCCGGCTCAAGCTCAACCCGCTGCGCGAGGTCGTCGCGGGCAAGCGCCTGGTGGTCGTCGACGACTCGATCGTGCGCGGCAACACCCAGCGCGCCATCGTGAAGATGCTGCGCGAGGCGGGGGCGCGCGAGGTGCACGTCCGCATCTCCTCGCCGCCCGTGGCCTGGCCGTGCTTCTACGGCATCGACTTCGCGACCCGCGCCGAGCTGATCGCCGGCTCGCTGTCGGTCGAGGAGATCCGGGCCTCGCTGGGCGCCGACTCGCTGGGGTACATCTCCCTGGAGGGCCTGACCAAGGCCACCACCATCCCCGCCGAGCGGCTCTGCCGGGCCTGCTTCGACGGCTCGTACCCGATCCCCATCGACCAGGACAACGTGGGCAAGTTCGTGTTGGAGAGCAAAGCGTGAGTACCTACGAGGCCGCCGGCGTCGACATCGAGGCGGGCGAGCGCGCCGTCACCCTGATGAAGGACAAGGTGGCGCGGGCCCGCCGGCCGGAGGTGGTCGACGACGCCAGCGGCTTCGCCGGGCTCTTCGACGCCTCGGCGCTGCTGCGTTACCGGCGTCCGCTGCTGGCCTCCTCCACCGACGGCGTGGGCACGAAGGTCATGATCGCCCAGCGCTACGGCAAGCACGACACGATCGGCATCGACCTGGTCGGCATGGTCCTCGACGACCTGGTGGTCTGCGGGGCCGAGCCGCTGTTCATGACCGACTACATCGCCGTCGGCAAGGTCGTGCCCGAGCGCGTCGCCGAGATCGTCGGCGGCGTGGCCGAGGGCTGCCGGCTGGCCGGCGCGGCGCTGGTCGGCGGCGAGACCGCCGAGCACCCGGGCGCCATGGGCCCCGACGAGTACGACCTGGCCGGAGCCGGCACCGGCGTGGTCGAGGCCGACGCCATGCTGGGTCCCGACCGGATCCGCGAGGGCGACGTGGTCCTCGGGCTGGCCTCCTCCGGCATCCACTCCAACGGCTACTCGCTGGTTCGGCACGTGCTGCGCGAGGCGTCGCTCTCGCTCGACGCGGTGCTGCCCGAGCTGGGCCGTCCGCTGGGCGAGGAGCTGCTGGAGCCGACCCGCGTCTACTCCCTCGACTGCCTCCACCTGGCCCGCACGACCGAGGTGCACGCCTTCGCGCACATCACGGGCGGCGGCCTGGAGGCCAACCTGTCGCGGTCGCTGCCCGGCCACCTCGACGCGCTGCTCGACCGGTCGTCCTGGACCCCGCCGGCGATCTTCGGCGTGCTCGCCGGGCACGGGCAGATCGCCCAGAAGGACATGGACCGTACGTTCAACCTCGGCGTGGGCATGGCGGCCGTGGTGGCGCCCGGCTCGGCCGACGAGGCGATCCGGCTGCTCGCCGAGCGCGGTCTCCACGCGTGGGTGCTGGGCGAGATCGTCCAGGGTTCGGGCCAGGCCCGCTACCGCTGACCCGAGAGGGGGCCGGCTCGGTCCGGCCCCCCGTTCAAACGGTCTTGTGCCGCTGGTAGTGGCGGGCGACGCGCACCCGGTTGCCGCACAGCTCCGGTGAGCACCAGCGCCGCCGCGGGTGGGCGGGCAGGAAGATCATGCGGCACCGGGGCCCCTCGCAGGCCCGGATCCGGCTCGCCGCCGGATCGGTGAGCAGGTCGGCCGCGGCCTCGGCGAGCTGGGCGAGCAGGCGGGCGAGCCGGTCGCCGTCCCTGCGCGCGCCCTTGGTGAGCCCGCCGTCCGTCACGTCCAGGCGCCCGTACGCGGGCGCGGCGCGCATCGCGTCGTTGATCGCCCCGACCGCCTCGCCGGGCGGCCTCTCCCCCCGGCGCACGGCGTCGACCGCCGCCGCCACGTGCGCCCGCAGCTCCCGGACCACGCCCAGGTCGTCCGCCGTGAACGGCCCCCGGACGGAGGCCAGCCGCCCCGCCTGACGATCGAGCCAGTTCCCGAACACCTCGGGCGTGTCGAGGACGTCGAAGTCCTGGGCCCGCGTGTTCACCAGGTCCAGCGCGAGCGGCTCACCGATCAGGAACTCCATGAGTCCTAATGTTACATCTCCCCATTGACGCGTTAGAAGTCCGCTCGCTATAACTAACGCATCATTGCGCGAGAAAGGCATTAGGCATGGAGATCCCGCAGATCCGCCACGGTTTCGTGGACGTGGAAGGCGTGCAGGTGTTCTACCGGGAGGCGGGCCCGCGCGACGGCATCCCCGTGCTGCTGCTGCACGGCTTCCCCTCGGCCTCCCACCAGTACAGACGCCTGATGGACGCGCTGGGCACCCGCTACCGCCTGATCGCGCCGGACTACCCCGGCTTCGGCCACACCGAGGCCCCCGGCGACTTCGTCTACTCCTTCGACCGCCTGGCCGACGTGGTCGAGGGTTTCGTGCGCAAGATCGGGCTCGACCGCTTCGTCTGGTACGCCTTCGACTTCGGCGGCCCCGTCGGCTTCCGCCTGGCCACCCGGCACCCCGAATGGATCGCCGGCCTGATCGTGCAGAACGCCAACGCCTACGACGAGGGCCTGTCGGACCTGGCGCGCGCCACCGTCCACGCGCCCGCGGAGAGCCTGGGCGACCTGTTCACCCTGCCCGTCACGCGCGGCCAGTACGAGGGCGGCGCGTCGGACGTCTCAGCGGTCGCGCCCGACGGATGGACCCTCGACCAGCACTTCCTGGACCTGCCCGGACGCCGGGAAGCCCAGCTCGCGCTCGCGCTCGACTACCGCTCGAACCTCGCGCTCTACGCCGACTGGCAGGCATGGCTGCGCCGCCACCGGCCGCCCACGCTGATCGTGTGGGGCCGCAACGACGCCTTCTTCCCGGAACCGGGCGCGCACGCCTACCTGCGGGACCTGCCGGACGCCGAGCTGCACGTGCTCGACACCGGGCACTTCGCGCTGGAGGACAAGCTCCCTGAGATCGCGCCGCTGGTCGCGGGCTTTCTCGACCGCACGCAAGCGTGACGAAAGCCCCACGGTTGCCCGTGGGGCCCGACGCTCATGAACGAGGATCCGGCACATGCCGGACCCTCGGCCACGTCACTCTGAAGAACGGCTATCGGCGACCGGAAGGACGGCCGTCTTCGTCGTCCCCGGAACCGTAGTCATCGGCGTAATCGGCATAGCGATCCGCCAGCTCATCGTTGAGGTCGTCGGCGTCGTCATTGCTGGAGTCTCCGACCCCGAGTTCGTCGCGCAGACGGTCAAGATCCGTGCCACCGCTGTTGTACTTCAGCTGGCGAGCAACCTTGACCTGCTTGGCCTTTGCTCGGCCGCGCCCCATTGGCTCGACCCCCTCGTGTGGGGTCGTCCCCGACCCCTCGTCGCTAACGCACCACACACTGACGCCGCCTGACTTTGGACGTCAGCCTATCGTTCGCCTATTACCGTACCTGTTTTGTGCCCAGCTCGGTACGTCGTATGGGCGTGGGGCGTCAGTGGCCCAGCCAAATGGCCCTAATACGCCCGACTTCCGACATTCTGCGCTCAGCTAGCCTATCCGCTGCCACAGCCGGAGGAACGCCCTCGTCCGCCGCGATCCCGAAGATCTTCAGAGTCGTGTCGTAGATCTGGGCCGCCTTCGCCCTGGCGCGGTCCATGCTGAAGCCCTCGATCTCGTCGGCGACCTGGATGACGCCGCCGGAGTTGACCACGTAGTCGGGCGCGTACAGGATCCCGCGGTCGGCCAGCTGCTTCTCGACGCCGGGATGCGCGAGCTGGTTGTTGGCCGCGCCGCAGACGATCTTCGCCCGCAGACCGGCCACCGTGGCGTCGTCGAGCGCGCCGCCCAGCGCGCAGGGCGCGAAGACGTCGATGTCGGACGTGGTGAGCGCCTGGGCGTCGGCGACCACCTCGACCTCCGGATGCCGCTGGCGCACCCGCTCGACGGCCCGCGGGTCGACGTCGCAGATCACGACCTCGGCGCCGTCCTCGCGCAGGAGGTCGACCAGGCGGTGGCCCACCTTCCCGACCCCCTCGACGCCGACCCGCCTGCCGTGCAGCGACGGCGTGCCGAAGACCCGTTCGGCCGAGGCGCGCATGCCCTGGAAGACGCCGAACGAGGTCAGGACGGAGGAGTCGCCGGCGCCGCCGTGGGCCAGCGTGCGGCCGGTGACGTGGCGGGACTCGCGGGCGACGACGTCCATGTCCTCGCTGAAGGTGCCGACGTCGCAGGCGGTGATGTAGCGCCCGCCGAGCGACTCGACGAACCTGCCGTAGGCGCGCAGCAGCGCCTCGCTCTTGACCTTGGCCGGGTCGCCGATGATGACGGCCTTGCCGCCGCCGAGGTCGAGGCCGGCCAGGGCGTTCTTGTAGGACATGCCCTTGGCCAGGTTGAGCACGTCGGCCAGGGCCGCCTGCTCGTTCTCGTACGGATAGAACCTGGTGCCGCCGAGCGCGGGCCCGAGGGCCGTGCTGTGGACGGCGATGATCGCACGCAGGCCGCTCTGCTCGTCGGCGCAGAAGACGACCTGCTCGTGGACGTCCTTGTGGGACGTGCCGAAGACGTCGGTCACGGTAGTGACTCCCTGTCCGGTCCACCGCTCCTTCGCGGCGGAGGTCACTCTCAGACTAGTAAGCCCGACGGTGCGCGCAGGTGCTCTTCGTGACACGATGCCTCCGTGCTGCCCTATGCCGCCTACCTCCGCGTCTATGAGCCACTGACCGCGTTCGCCGAGTCCGAGCGCAAGCTGTGGGCCGACTACGCCGACTCACGCGACCGTCCGCGCCGGGCGAACGCGCTCAACGCGGAGCACAGCGAGTCGGTCATGCGCCTGCTCGGCATGCCCCCTCAGCCCGTTCCCGCCCAGGAGAGCCCCAATGCCTATCTGCGGCGCGTTGAGGACCGTTTGTACGTATGTCCCTGGCAGACCCGTCTGCGGTCGTGGCTGGCCTTCTCAAGGCTTCGTGGCGCCACTCCCGTGAAGCTGATGGACCGGCTCGTGCCGAAAGCCATCGCCGAGCAGACGGCCGACGACTTCGACCGGTTCAAGCGCCGGGCCGGTTCGTCCGCCTTGCGTACGCACATTCGCACCACGGCGTGGCATGTGCCGCCATCGTGGTTCGTACCGTTTGATGGGAACGAGCGCTGGCTGGTGCTCGGCTCCTCCACCCCGGGACAGGACGTGACGACCACTACGGGCCGTAACCTCATCTACGTCACCTCCATGGCTCAGGCCAGGAGGCGGGCGGCCCGCGCCCTCAACGTGATGCGCCGGCACCTCGGCGACGCGTCCTCCAACTTCGACGTGGAGGACATCGCGCGCTGGCTGGAGGAGTTCCACCCGCACTCGCTGGTCGAGCTCGACTACGGCGGCCTGGTCCACCTGATGAACGACGACGCCCTCCAGGCCGACCAGTCGGTTGCTGAGCTTTCGGCCGCTTTGACCGGTCTGGACACGGGTCAAGAAGAACTTGCCTATGCCATGTACCAGCGCGTCATCCTTCGGTGGAAGTCAATGCAACAGCTGGAATCCGCCAACTGATTCCCAAAACAACCGTCTGACCTGCATGAGTAGGTCACGTCTCGCGGCTGCTCTCTTCTGCGAACTGAGTAGTTTGCCGTTTTCACTGCGATACCACGAACCGTGTCGCTAGAATCACCGAGCGTGACATCGCCATGGGGGCGGGCAGTTGGGTCAAAGAAGGGCTCGCCAATCGCTCTGCGTGGCGGTATGGTCACATCGGGTGATGCCGCATATGGCTCAGAAAAGCCGCACGCTCTGCGCCATAGGGGGACATCCGTGACACGCGCAAAGGCAGTCACAGGATCGCTAAGCCGGTCCACACGGAGGAGAGGCCGCACAAATGTCAGCTCGTACACCCGAGGCCGAGCCGCTGCTCACGCCCGCTGAGGTCGCGACCATGTTCAGGGTCGACCCCAAGACCGTTACGCGGTGGGCCAAGGCGGGCAAGTTGACGTCGATTCGTACCCTCGGCGGTCATCGGCGTTACCGGGAGACCGAGGTTCGCGCACTGCTCGCGGGCATCCCGCAGCAGCGTTCCGAGTAGTCGCAAGGGTCGTCACGAACCTCAGGGGGGTTGAGGGTGGACCAGGTACGCTTGCCCGGTCCACCGACGTGACGTCGCACGGGGAAGTTGGCGTCGCCCGCCCGGCGCCACTCTTCCCCCGCTACCCCAGTTGCTCGCCGGTGAGCACGTCGAGCAGCTCGCCGACCTCGCCGTCGTGGGCGGCGGCCACGCCCAGCAGGGCCACCATGTGGTCGACGAGCATCTTCTCCAGGATCGGCCGCTCGACGTCGCGGTGCTCCAGCCAGTCGAGGCCGGCCGTCTCCACGGAGGCGATCCACGAGCGCAGCGTGGTGCGCAGCACCGGGCTCGGCTCCTCGACGCGCATCTGCTTCTGGATGAGGCGGAACAGCCTCCGGCGCACGCCGTCGACGATCTCCCCCACCTCGCCCGCCCGGTTGGCGGGCCCTCCGCGCAGCAGCGCGGCGAAGCCGGCGGCGTGCTCCTCGACGAAGTCGAAGTAACGCCCGAGGCCCGCGGCCAGCTCGTCGAGCGGCCTGCCGCCCTCGGCCGGGCGCAATCGCGACTCCAGCTGCTCGGCCGCGCTCCTCAGCGCGGCCACGTAGAGCTCCTGCTTGCCGCCGAAGTAGTGGTAGACCAGCGCCCGCGAGGCGCCTGCCGCGGAGGCGACGTCGTCGATCGAGACGTCCTCGGCGTCACGGGTGCTGAACAGCTCCAGCGCAGCCGCCATGAGCTCCTCGCGACGGCGGTCCACGCTCAGCCTTCGGCGTGCGGGGCGTGCCGTCTCGGCTGACTTCCCGGGTGTCACACCTGCACAGTATCCGACGGCATGCCCAATAGCGGACGTGTGGCGAATGGGTCAATATCAGGCTTCCCTAACCCGAAGCCGTACCCTGCGGCTTACTCGATCGTTTGGTGAGACAGGTGCCCATATCCGCATCGCGGGGGAGACACATGTCAGGACCGCCCGTCAACACTTCAACCATCGCCGAGCTCCGCGAGGTAGAGCCATTGCCTCGGCCACGACCCACCATCCGCAACGTCGCCGAGCGAGCCGGCGTCTCGAAGTCGCTGGTCTCACTCGTGCTGCGCGGATCCCCGCACGTGAGCGAGCACCGGCGGCAGGCAGTGCTCCAGGCGGCGCGCGAGCTCGGCTACCGGCCGAACGCCGTCGCGCGCAGCCTGGTGGAAGGACGTACCCATCTGGTCGGGGCGCTCGTCGCCGACCTGCACAACCCGTTCTACGCCGAGTTCCTCGACGGCCTGCAGGAGAGCCTGCACGGCGACGGGCTGCGCATGCTGATCGGGAACAGCCAGTGGGACCCGGCGTTCGAGGACGAGGCCGTCGAGGCCTTCCTGGAGCTGCGGGTCGACGGGCTGGTGCTCTTAGGCATCGCGCCGACCAGCGAGACGCTGATCGAGGCGACCGCCTACACCCCGACCGTCGTCGTAGGGGAACGTGACATCGAGCTCGACGGCGTCGACATCGTGGTCGACGACGACCAGCTCGGCGCCCGGCTGGCCATCGACCACCTGGTGAACCTGGGGCACAAGCGGATCGCGCACATCGAGGGCCCCCGGTCCTCGCGCTGCGAGGGCTACCTCGTGGCGATGCGCAGGCATTCGCTGGCCCCGTACATCATGGTCGAGGCGGCGGACGCGACCGAGGAGGGCGGCCGCGAGGCGGCGATCGCCCTGCTGACCCGCGACCCGCGGCCGACGGCCGTGTTCGCGGCCAACGACGTGGTGGCGCTGGGCGTGCTGGCCGCCGCGGCCGAGCTGGGGCTGCGGGTGCCGGAGGACCTGTCCGTGGTCGGCTACGACAACACCCACCTGTCGGCCTCACGGCACATCTCGCTCACCTCGGTCGACCAGCCACGGCGTGCCATGGGCAGGTCGGCGGCCGCGCTGCTGAGCGACAGGATAGGCGAGCCGGCCAAGGGCGCCCGGCTGCGCGAGATCCAACCCGAGCTGATCGTGCGCCGCAGCACGGGACCCGCCTGAGGGGATATCTGCCGGTTGCGCTGCCGTTGCGGGCCTTTACCGGCGCCGCAATGGCACGGCGGGCCAATGCGCAGGTCTCTCGTCGGCAAGCCCGCCCAAAGCCTGGGTCAAGCCGTACGGCAGCGTCGCCGGACGGCGGTTTACTCGTCAGGGTCATGCTAATTGTGGCCGAATCTGGTTCGGTCACGATCTGATCCGGGGGACAGTCATGCGTGATCCAGAACTGGTGTCCTGCGCCCAGCGCGCGGCGGCCGAGCTCGAACGCGCCTGGGGGCACTGGCGGGCGGGCAGGGGGCGGGGCACCGACGTCGGCGCCGAGTCCGTCGCCAGCTACGTGGCGCATTCCCTCGACCATCCGTGGGGCCGCCCCCGCGTCGTCCTCGGCCTCGACGCCGAGGACGCGCGGGAGCTGGCCGCCCTGCTCGAACGGCAGGAGGTTGGCGAGCACGTGTGGTGAGAAACCGCCAGGCGGACCGTCGCAGCGGTCCCGATCCGGCACTTCGGCGGGGTCGCGTGCCGACTCGCAGGATTGCTGTTGATACGGGCCTGAACGCGTGGCTTCACGTAAGTTGGAGCTCATGCGTGCTCTACCAGCCACCGTCCTCGCCGTCTGCGGCCTGATCGCCTCCGCGTGCGGCGGCACCGAGCCTGGTGGCGCCGCGGCAGGTCAGGCCCCCTCCACCGGCCAGGAGACCGGCAAGGCGTCCGTCCAGGACGGGTCGACGGAGACGGCCACGGCGAAGCAGGCGCCGCCCGGCGCCAAACCGCTCGCCGGCAAGGTCATCGTCATCGACCCCGGGCACAACGGCGGCAACTACCGCCATCCGGCCGAGATCAACCGCAAGGTCAACGTGCTGACGCAGATGAAGGCCTGCGACACGACCGGCACGGCCACGAAGAGCGGTTACAGCGAGGCCGCCTTCACCTGGGACGTCTCCAACCGCATGGCCAAGATCCTTGAGCAGCGCGGCGCGACCGTCAAGCTGACCAGGTCGAGCAACGACGGCGTCGGCCCGTGCATCGACAAGCGGGCCGCGATCGGCAACAAGGCCCATGCCGACGCCGCGATCTCGGTGCACGGCGACGGCTCGGACAACCCCTCGCACCGGGGGTTCCACGTGATCCTGCCGAAGAAGATCAACGGGCCGGTCGACAAGGTCGTGGGCGCCTCGACCAAGCTGGGGATCGACGTACGCGACGCCTACCTCAAGGGCACCGGCATCCCCTACTCCAACTACATCGGCACCAAGGCGCTGAACTTCCGCGACGACATCGGCGGGCTCAACCTCTCGACCGTGCCGAAAGTCCTCGTCGAGTGCGGCAACATGCGCAACGCCGTCGACGCGGCCAAGTTCCAGGACCCGAAGTTCAGGCAGCGGATCGCCTTGGCACTCGCGAACGGGATGCAGCACTATCTCGAACCATGATTCCTCGCCCAGAGCTGCTCAGTGATCTCTCCGGCTCCTTCGAGCTGACCTCGGGCGCGACCGTCGCCGGTCCGTACGCGGACGCGGTACGTCGCGCGCTGCCCCTCCTCGACCTGCGCCCGGGAGACTCGGGCGAGATCGAGGTACGCCAGGATCCCGCGCTCGGCGAGGAGGCCTACCGGCTGACCACCGGGTCGCGGGGGATCGAGATCGTCGCCGGCGGGGCGGCGGGCGCGTTCTACGCCGCGCAGTCGTTGCACCAGTTGCTGCCGGACGCCTCCTACCGGTTCGCCGACGGCGCGTCGTGGCCCGTGCCCGGGGTGCGGATCGAGGACGCGCCGCGGTTCGCCTGGCGGGGGCTGCATCTCGACGTGGCCCGGCATTTCTCCCCCAAGCGGGAGGTGCTCCGGCTGATCGACCTGATGGCCGTGCACAAGCTGAACCGGCTGCACCTCCACCTGGTCGACGACCAGGGCTGGCGGGTGGAGAGCCGGGCGTACCCGCTGCTGCACGAGGTCTCCTCGCACCGGCCGCGCACGGCCACCAACTACTACCGGGAGCCGGAGGCGTACGACGACATCCCGCACGGCGGCTACTACACGCTGGAGGACCTGGCCGAGATCGGCGCGTACGCGCGGTCCAGGTTCGTCACGGTGGTGCCCGAGATCGACGTGCCGGGGCACGCCTCGGCGATCCTGGCCGCCTACCCGGCGCTCGGCGCCACCGGCGAGCCCTACGACGTGCTCGACCGGTGGGGCATCTCGCCGGCGATCCTGTCGCCGCTGCCGCCGACCGTCGAGTTCCTGATCACGATCTTCGACGAGATCATCGGCGCGCTGGGCGAGGTGCCCTTCTTCCACATCGGCGGGGACGAGGTCGTGCTCGACCACTGGGCGCAGTCGGCGCAGATCACGGCCTACCGCGAGTCGCTGGGGCTGTCCACGGTGCCCGACCTGCAGGCGTGGTTCCTGCGCGCGCTGGCCGACGCCCTCGCCGAGCGCGGCGCGCGGGCCGTGGTGTGGGACGAGGCGTTCGTCAGCGGCGGGCTGCGCCAGGACACCGTCGTCATGCCGTGGCGCGGCATGGGCGTCGGGCGGCGGGCCGCCGCGGCGGGCCACGACGTGGTCGCCACCCCGGTGTTCCCGCTCTACTTCGACTACGCCGAGGCGGCCTCCGCCGACGAGCCGATGGCCATCGGCGACACCACCACGGTGGCCGACGTGGCCGCGTTCGACCCGGCCCCCGCCGACTGGACGGACGAGGAGCGGGCACGCGTCATGGGCGTGCAGGCCCAGCTCTGGACCGAGCGGGTGCCCGACCCCCGGACGGTCGACTACCGGCTCTGGCCGCGGTCTTGCGCGCTGGCGGAGGTGGCCTGGGCCGGCTCGGGCGGCGACGGGTTCGCCGAGCGGCTGGAGAGGCATCTGCGGCGGCTCGACGCGATCGGCGTGGAGTACCGGCCGACGGCGGGCCCGCACCCGTGGCAGCGGCGGCGCCCGCACCGGCCGAGCGGCGTGAAGGTGAACGAGGTGATGGAGCGCATCGACGCCATGACGCACGACGCGGAGTCGACCAGGCCGAGCGTCTGACCGGCGGTCACATGGGCGCGGGGCGGTCGTTGAGTATGCGCTGGAACAGCACGTGGTCCTGCCACTCGCCGTCGATGCTGACGGCGCGTGGGGCCATGCCGTACTCCTCGAAGCCCGCCTTGCGCAGGACCGCCTGCGAGGCCTTGTTGTGCGGGAGCGTGCCGGCCTCCACCCGGTGCAGGCTCAGGTCTTCGTCGGCGGCCCGGCACGCCTCCAGCACCGCCTTGGTGGCCAGCCCCCGCCCGTTGTACGCGGCGTCCACCCAGTAGCCCAGCGACGCGCTCTGGGCGGCGCCGCGGATGATGCTGTTCAGGTTCATCCTGCCCACGACGCGGTCGCCGTCCGTGAGCACCCACGGCATCACGAAGCCGGCCGCACGGTCCTCGGCCAGTCGTTCGAGGCGTGCGGCCTGGCCCGCGGTGGTGAAGAAGTCGGCCGGCCTGCGGGGCTCCCAGGGACGCAGGAAGTCGCGGTTGCGGCGGTAGGCGTCGGCCAGCGCCCGCGCGTCGGACCTGGCGACGGGGCGCATGACGACGTCGTCGGTGAGCTTCACCTCGGCATTGATCACGATTCCACGATAGGGGCCCTAGGCGGTGCGGCCGATCGCCTCGGTGACGGAGGACAGGCCGTGGCGGCGGACCCGGCGGGCGAGCTGCCGGTGGATGCGGGCGGCCCACAGCGGGCCGCCGTAGATCCAGCCGGTGTACCCCTGGACCAGGGTGGCCCCGGCCAGCAGGCGCTCCCAGACGTCGTCGACGTCCTCGACGCCGCCCACGGAGACCAGCGTGATGCGGTCGCCGACCTTGGCGCGCAGCCGGCGCAGCACCTCCAGCGAGCGCCCCTTGAGCGGACGCCCGGACAGGCCGCCGGTCTCGCCGCCGTGCCTGATGGTGGTGTTGGTCGCGATGATGCCGTCGAGGCCCAGCTCCACGGCCAGGTCGGCGACCGCGTCGACGTCTTCGTCGGCCAGGTCGGGGGCGATCTTCACCAGCAGCGGCGTACGGCGCGGCGTCGCGTCGGCGACCTCCTTGACCGCGGCCAGCAGCGGGCGCAGCAGCTCGACCGCCTGGAGGTTGCGCAGGCCGGGCGTGTTGGGCGAGCTGACGTTGACCACCAGGTAGTCGGCCAGCGGGGCCAGCTCCCTGGCGGCGGTCACGTAGTCGGCCACCGCCTCGGACTCCGGCACCACCTTGGTCTTGCCGATGTTCACCCCGACCACGACCGGCACCCCGCGGGTACGGCGCAGCCGCCGGGCGGCGGCGCGGGCGCCGGAGTTGTTGAAGCCCATCCGGTTGATCACCGCCCGCTCCCCCACCAGCCGGAACAGGCGTGGTTGCGGGTTGCCGGGCTGGGCGTGCGCGGTGATGGTGCCGACCTCGACGTGGCTGAAGCCGAGCGCGGCGATCGCCTCGGCGCAGGCCGCGTCCTTGTCGAACCCGGCGGCCAGGCCGAACGGGCCGGGGAAGTGCACGCCGAACGCGGTCACCCGCAGGACCGGGTCGTGCGGGGCGAAGGCTCGGTGGAGCAGCCGCTTGAGCAGGGGCAGCCGGGCGAGCACGGCCAGGCCCTTGACGGTGAGACGGTGCACGGCCTCGGCGTCGAGACGCCGCAAGACCTGCGTGAACACGAGGCGATACATCACGGGTCAGGCTACCAATCCCGCCTCGTGGGCGATGATCGCGGCCTGGACGCGGTTGCGCACGTCGAGCCGGGTCAGGATCGTGCTCACGTACGCCTTCACGGTGCCCTCCACGATGTGCAGCCGCCGGGCGATCTCCGCGTTCGACAGGCCCGCGCCGAGCAGGGCGAGGACCTCCCGCTCGCGGTCGGTGAGCACGCCGACGCGGTCGCGGGCCTCGGCCTCGCGGGCCATCCGGCCGCCGCCGAGCTGGGCGATCACGCGCTGGGCCACCTTGGGCGACAGGTACGCCGCGCCGTCGGCGACCGCGTGGATGCCGGCGATCAGCTCGCGCGGGTCGCCGGACTTGAGCAGGAACCCGGCGGCCCCCACCTCCAGCGCCCTGGCGATGTAGTCGTCCTCGCCGAACGTGGTCAACATCACCACGGCGGTGGCGGGCGCGACGCGGCGCAGCTCGGCCGCGGCGGCCAGGCCGTCGAGGCGCGGCATGCGGATGTCGAGCAGCGCGACGTCGGGACGGTGGCCGATGGCCAGGTCGACGGCCTGTCTGCCGTCGCCTGCCTCGGCGACCACCTCCAGGGACGGGTCGGAGTCGAGTATCGCCCTGACCCCGGCCCGGATCATGGCCTCGTCGTCGGCGAGGAGTACGCGGATCACGCCCTCTATATTGCCGACATGGCACAAGTGAAGGTTTACGGGCGTCGTGACGTGTGGGGCGGACGGCAGCGGGAGATCTCCGATCTGCTGCAGTCGTGCCTGGTGAGCGCGTGGGGCGTGCCCGAGGAGAAGCGGTTCCACCGGTTCCTGCTGCTGGACGCCGACGACTTCGTCTGCCCGGGGCGCAGCGCGAACTACCTGATCATCGAGGTGGTGTGCTTCACGGGACGCAGCGACGACGCCAAGCGCGCGCTGATCCGGTCGATCTACGAAAAGTCGGGATACGACCCCGAGGATGTGGAGATCACGATCATTGAGATGCCCAAGGTGAACTGGGGAATCCGGGGCGTTCCGGCCGACGAGCTGACGCTGTCGTACAAGGTGGAGGTCTAGCGTCAAGGGTGACCTGGGGCGGGCGGTATGGTCCGAGTCATGAGCACTCACTATGACGTCGTCGTTCTCGGCGCGGGTCCGGGAGGATACACGGCCGCCGTCCGCGCCGCCCAGCTCGGGCTGCGTACCGCGGTCATCGAGGAGAAGTACTGGGGTGGCGTCTGCCTGAACGTGGGCTGCATCCCGTCCAAGGCGCTGCTGCGCAACGCCGAGCTGGCCCACATCTTCCACAACGAGGCCAAGACGTTCGGCATCAGCGGCGAGGTGAGCTTCGACTACGGCGCGGCCTTCCAGCGCAGCCGCAAGGTGGCCGACGGCCGGGTCAAGGGCGTTCACTACCTGATGAAGAAGAACGCCATCACCGAGTACGACGGGCGCGGCACCTTCCTCGACGCCAACACCCTGCAGGTCAACGACGAGACGATCACGTTCGACCACTGCATCATCGCGGCCGGGGCCACCACCAGGCTGATCCCGGGCACGCAGTTGTCGGAGCGGGTGGTGACGTACGAGGAGCAGATCCTCACCGAGAACCTGCCGCGCAGCATCATCATCGCGGGCGCGGGCGCGATCGGCGTGGAGTTCGCGTACGTGCTGCACAACTACGGCGTCAAGGTCACGATCGTGGAGTTCCTCGACCGGGTCGTGCCGCTGGAGGACGAAGAGGTCTCGGCCGAGCTGGCCAAGCGCTACAAGCGGCTCGGCATCGAGGTGCTGACCTCGACCCGCGTCGACGGCATCGAGGACACCGGCGGCTCGGTCAAGGTCACCGTCACCCGCGACGGCCAGACCCAGGTGCTCGAAGCCGACAAGGTCATGCAGGCCATCGGCTTCCAGCCGCGCGTCGACGGCTACGGCCTGGAGAAGACCGGCGTGCAGCTCACCGAGCGCGGCGCGATCGCCGTCGACGGCCGCTGCCGCACGAACGTGCCCCACATCTTCGCCATCGGCGACGTCACCGCCAAGCTCATGCTGGCCCACGCCGCCGAGTCGATGGGCATCATCGCCGCCGAGACCATCGGCGACGCCGAGACCATGGAGCTCGACTACGTGATGATCCCGCGGGCCACGTACTGCCAGCCGCAGGTGGCCAGCTTCGGCTACACCGAGGCGCAGGCCCGCGACCTGGGCTACGACGTCAAGGTGGCCAAGTTCCCCTTCACGGCCAACGGCAAGGCCCACGGCCTGGGCGACACCGCCGGGTTCGTCAAGATCATCAGTGACAACACCCACGGCGAGCTGCTCGGCGCCCACCTGATCGGCCCCGAGGTCACCGAGCTGCTGCCGGAGCTCACGCTGGCCCAGCAGTGGGACCTGACCGTGCACGAGGTCGCGCGCAACGTGCACGCGCACCCGACGCTCGGCGAAGCGGTCAAGGAGGCGATCCACGGCCTCGCGGGCCACATGATCAACATGTGATCCCGTCGCGCGGATGCGCATCCCGGTGCTCGTCCATCGGGATGCATCCGGCCGGGTCAGGCCCAGACGTACAGGGCGACGCCGAGCAGCGCCACGGCCAGCGCCGAGGCCCAGCCGCGCAGCGTGTTCCACCGGGTCCAGCGCGGCGCGTACGCCTGCCAGGCCAGGTCGCCCGCCTCCAGGGCGTTGTTCATCGGCACGTTGATCGCGGCCGTGACGGCGATCGAGCCCAGGAAGTAGACGACGGCCGCCGCGAACGCCAGGACGGCCGGCCCGCCGTCCCCGCCGATCAGCAGGAACACGCCGGCCAGCAGCGAGGCCACGGGCGCGAGCGTGAACGTCGACAGGAAGCCCGGGTTCAGGATCTTCCTGTTCATGCTGCGCATGGCGGCCGCCGCGTCCTCCTCCCCCACGGCGTCCAGGCCGGGCATGACGGAGGTGGAGAAGGCGAAGAACACGCCCGCCATCAGCCCGTTCAGGACGAGGGCGAGCACCGAGGAGATGACCGCGAGTACGCTCACGTCCCTATGATCCCTTAAGTCACGCTTGTCCGGAAACGGCGGACGATTCGTGATTCTCATTGAACGTTCATGTATTCCTGAGATGTCTCTGAGACCGGGAGCACACCGTGGTGCCCGTGCCTCCAACGAACGCGCAAACACAGATCGGACGGCTCGGCGCCGTCACGGTACGTCTGGGGCTCTTCGGGCTGGTCGCGCTGGGCATCCTGGGCGCCGGCCTGGAGCTGGCCTTCGAACGCCACTGGCAGTCCTGGCAGCAGTTCGTCCCCTGGGTGGCGCTGCTGGCGCTCGGGGCCGCGCTCGTGCTGCTGGCCCTGGACGCCTCGCCCCTCACGCTCAAGGTCGTCCGCGGGATCGCGCTGGTGGTGCTGCTCGCCTCCGCCTACGGCGTGTACGCGCACATCTCGGCCAACCATGAGACGGGCGCCTTCGACCCGCGCTACGCCGACACCTGGCAGACCCTCTCGCCCCTCACCCAATGGTGGTACGCGCTGACCAAGTCCGTCGGCCCGGCCCCGCCGCTCGCGCCCGGCATGCTCGCCCAGAGCGCGCTCCTGCTGCTGCTGACCACGCTGGCCCCCGCCAGGGCCAGGGAGCACGCCTGATCACACCCCGCAGGCGGCCCGCACGTCGGCGACGAGCCGTTCGGCGGCGGCCACCGTACGGGTGATCTCCTCCGGCGTGCCGCCGACGGAGGCGAGCAGCGCCTGGGCCCGCTCGCCGAAGCCGGCGGGCGCCGAGGGCAGCCGGTCGGCGGCGGCGACCATGCCCTTCTCGTTGATCAGCCAGGCGCCGTCGGCCGCGTGCAGGGCGTGGCAGGCGACGCCGATCGCGCGGAACAGCGCCCCGGCGGCGTACACCGGGTCGCGCCCGGCGGCGCCGTATCCGGCGATCGTCAGCGAGAAGCCGGCCTCCCACAACCCCTGGACCAGCGCCTCGCGCAACGCGGGCGGGTACGCGGCCGTCTCGGCGCGCAGGGCCGCCAGCTCGCCGGACGGATCGGCCAGCACCTTGCACAGCGCCACCTCGCCCGCGTAGGCGTGGGAGTAGAAGCCCAGCGGGTGGCCCGGCTGGACGCCGATCTCGTACCGTCCGGCGCGGCAGTCCCGCCAGACGCGGCGCACCCGGTCGAGGTCGCGGTAGATCCAGTCAACCCGCCACCCCTCGACGGTGAGCCAGCCGCCGCCGTCGACCCACGGGCCCCAGCCGCCGGGCTCGGTCACCTCGGTCGGCTCGCCGGTCATCTCCCGGGCGAGGGCGCGCAGGTCGCCGACGGCGAGCGGCCCCCGGTAGTACAGGCCCAGATCGATGTCGGAGTCCGGCCGGTGCGTGCCGCGCGCCCGGCTGCCGCCGAGCGCGACCGCCACCACGCCGGGCACCTCCGCCAGTCTCGCCGCGATCTCCCGCAGCCGTTCGTCACGCATGCCGGTCCGCCATCCGTCCAACCTACCGAAGGCCCAAATCGCATATTTCCGAACCACTCCGGCATTTTCCGCGTCACACTCAAGCACAGCCCGGTGTGTGATCCACGAGACTGGAGAGACCGAAGTGGCGTCAGGTCGCAAACTCGTAGCCATGGCCGTGATGACGGCCGCCGCGCTCACCACGGGAGGGGCCGTGGCCCGGGGCGAGGCCCGCCCGGCCGCCGCCGCCGCGGTCCAGGAGCCGGCCCCCGTGACCACCACCGCCCTGACCACCACCGCTCCGACCGCCACCCCCGCCGCCGTCGCCGAGCCCGCCTGCATGCGGGTCAAGGGCGCCGAGGTGTGCGTGGGCCCGGACGGCAGCGACCGGCCCGGCATCTGGGTCGAGGACACCCGCAACGACAAGCTGCACGCCGCCGTCGAGTACCACCTGAACGAGTACCTGGGCACCAAGTACGTCATCCACAACCTGGGCGGCAAGGGCGAGATCCGGGGCACCCGCGAGATCGGCAGGACGGTGACGTTCCGGGCCGCCGTGTACGAGGGCAACCACCGCGTCCGGGTGGGCCGCTGGAAGACCGTCCGCAACCTCACGAAATATCCGGTCAAGCGCGACACCGGCGTCACCCCGGCCGCCGCGCGGGGCCGTTCGGAGCTGTGCTCGTACACCAAGGGCGGGGCCAGCGTGTGCTTCCACGAGCGCGACACGTACGTCTTCGCCTGCGACACCAGGGCCGACGAGTACCAGGCGCGGGCCGAGTACTTCGTGGCCGGCGACCCGACCGCCCGCTACGAGATCCACCAGCTCGCCGGACTCAACACCTGCGGCAAGGCCGAGCACGGCGACCAGTCGATCAGCATGTACCGCGCGTCGGTCTACAACGGCTCCCACCGGGTCGCGACGCGGCAGTACAAATACAACTAGTTTGCAAGCGGCCCCGCAAGCCGGTTGAAATCGGGCCAATGCACTGTGTGGTCATCCCAGAGAGGAAGGAACCCCTCGATGACCGCCTCCCGTACCGCCGCCGTCCTGACCGGTGTCGCCGCCGCAGCCCTGGTCGCGCTCGCCTCCTCCCCCGCCCAGGCCGCCTCGGCCGCTCCGTGGGGTCCCTACTACGCCCCTGGGCACGCCGCCAAGGCGACCGGCTCGCTGAGCGCGACCGGCGAGGACCACGCCGACCTGCCGACCGCCGACGCGGTGCGAATCTCCGGCAAGCTGACCGACTCGACCCGCAAGGACTCCGCCTGCGGCTGGGCGGTGTTCCGCATCACCTACCGCGACGGGAGCAACCTGCCCAACAAGGAGCGCAGCATCCGCAACTGCTCCTACAGCTCCGCCAAGCGGTTCTCCTTCGAGTACCACGACGTCTACCAGGTGGAGCTGAAGGTCTGCGCCGAGGGCAAGGGCTCCAAGCCGTCCCTGAACTGCCTGTACGCCGGCACCTGGAAGACCCTCTACCTGTCGAAGTGACGACCCCCGGCGGCGGCGTCCCGCCCATCCACCGATCGGTGGATGGGCGGGACGCCGCTCCCGCGTGATGCTCGGATCATGACAGTCATCGAGATCGACGACCTGCGCAAGAGCTACCGGCACACCCGGGCCCTCGACGGCCTCTCCCTGACCGTGGAACGCGGCGAGATCTTCGGGCTCGCCGGGCCCAACGGCGCCGGGAAGACGACGGTCGTGGAGTGCGTGTCCGGGCTGCGGCGTCCCGACGGCGGCAGCGTGCGCGTGCTGGGCCTCGACCCGCAGGCCGACCGGCGCGCGCTGCTCCAGCGCGTCGGCGCCCAGTTGCAGGAGGCCGCCCTGCCCGACGGCATCAAGGTCGGCGAGGCCCTGCGGCTCTACGCCTCCCTGTACGACCACCCGGCCGACTGGCGGGCCATCATGGACGAATGGGGCCTCACCGACAGGAAGGACGCCCGCTTCGGCGGCCTGTCCGGCGGCTGGAAGCAGCGCCTGTTCATCGCGCTGGCCCTGGTCGGCGACCCCGAGGTGGTCCTGCTCGACGAGCTGACCACGGGCCTCGACCCCGACGCCCGCCGCACCACCTGGGGGCTGATCCGGGCCATGCGCGACCGGGGGATCACCGTCGTCCTGGTCACCCACTTCATGGACGAGGCCGAGGCGCTGTGCGACCGGATCGCCGTCGTCGACCGCGGCCGGGTCGTGGCCGAGGGCAGCCCGCGCGAGCTGATCGGCCGGGCGCGGGCCGCCTCCCTGGAGGACGCCTACTTCACGCTGACCGGGAGGGCCGAGGCATGAAGGGCTTCACGAGAGTCGTCGCCGTCGAGCTCAGGCTGGGGTTGCGCGACCCGATGTCGGCGTACTTCGCGCTGGGCTTCCCGCTGGTCATGCTCTGGGTCAAGCTGCGCGGCGGCGACCGGCCGCTGCCCGGCGGCGAGCGGCTGGTCGACGCCACCGTGCCGATGCTGACCGTCTTCGTCGTGGGGCTGGCCGCGCTGGTCGTCCTGCCGGCCACGCTGGCCCAGTACCGGGAGCGCCGGGTGCTCAAGCGGCTGCGGGCCACGCCCGCCACGCCGTTCATGCTGTGCGGCGCCCAGTGGGCCGCGCACATGCTGCTGGCGGTGCTCGGCAGCGTGCTGCTGGTCGTCCTGGGCGTGGCCGGCTACGGGCTGAGCGCGCCCGCCAGCCTGCCCGGCGTGCTGCTGGCCTGGCTGCTCGGCGCGCTCAGCCTCGGCGCGGTCGGGCTGCTCCTCGGCGCGCTGGCCCCCAGCGGGCGGGCGGCGACGGTGATCGGGCTCGCCCTGTTCTTCCCCATGGTGTTCCTGTCCGGCGCGGTGATCCCGCGCGAGACCATGTCGGGGTCGATGCGGGCGATCGGGGACCTGACGCCCATGGCGCCCGCCGTCCAGGCGATCCGCGACGGCTGGTCGGCCGGCGCGCTCCCGCCGCTCACCCTCGGGATCATGGTGGCGGTCAGCGTCGTCGCGGGCGGCCTCGCGGTGAGGGCCCTGCGGTGGTGAGCCGGTGGGAGCGGGTCACCGCGGCCCTGCCGTACCTGCTGGTGCTGCTTCCCGCGCTGTTCTCGCTGCTGCGGACGTGGAGGGTCGAGGTGCTGGCCCTGGCGCTGTTCGCGGCGGCCTGGCACTGGTTCGTGGTGGCATTCCGTCCCGGCTGGAGCGCGCGGGCGTGGGTGGTGGCCGGGTACTTCGTGGTGCTGCTGGCGGTGGTGGCGGCGCTGGTGCGGATCGACCCGGTCTTCACCGTGACCGGGGTGGGGATGTTCGTCCAGTGCTTCGCGCTGTTGCCCGGGTTGTGGGCGTACGCCGGGGTCGCGGTGACGGTCGGGACGCTGGTCGCCGCCCGTCCGCCGGCCGGTCGCACCCCGGTCGAGCTGCTGGCCTCCTTCGTGGTCGGGGTGCTGGTCGCGTCCATGACCGGGCTGGTCTTCCAGACCGTCTCCGAGCAGAACGCGCAGCTCAAGGAGAAGAGCGCCAGGCTGGCCGCGCTCGCCGAGGAGAACGCCGACCTCCAGGCCCGGCTCCTGGTCCAGGCCCGCGAGGCGGGCGTGCTGGGCGAGCGGCAACGGCTGGCCAGGGAGATCCACGACACCGTGGCCCAGGGGCTGACCGGCATCCTCACCCAGCTGGAGGCCGCCGACGAGGCCGCCGGAGCGACGCCCGCGGTGCGCGCGCGGCTGGCCACCGTACGGGAGCTGGCCAGGGAGAGCCTGACCGAGGCCCGCCGCTCGGTCCAGGCGCTGCGCCCGGCGCCGCTGGCGACGGCGGCGCAGCTCGGGACCGCCCTGGCGGAGGTGGCGGCGGCCTGGTCGCGAACCTGCGAGGTGCCGGCCTCGGTGTCGGTCACCGGCGACGCCCGGCCGCTGCACACCGAGGTGGAGAGCACGTTGCTGCGGGTGGCCCAGGAGGCGCTGGCCAACGTGGGCAAGCACGCGCGGGCCTCCCGGGTGGGGATCACGCTGTCGTACATGGAGGACGTGGTGGCGCTCGACGTCCGCGACGACGGGTCCGGCTTCACCCCGGGCTCGGGCTTCACCCCGGGCTCGGGCGGCAGGTTCGGGCTGGTGGCGATGCGGCAGCGGGTCACCCGGCTGGCCGGCAGCCTCGCCGTCGAGAGCGCCCCTGGCCAGGGCACGGCGATCTCCGCTACCGTTCCGGCCATCCCCGCCGACCCGGGAACGTGAGCCCATGCCGGTACGCCTGATCATCGTCGACGACCACCCCGTGGTCCGCGACGGGCTGCGCGGCATCTTCGAGACCGACGGCTTCGAGGTGGTCGGCGAGGCGGCCGACGGCGCCGAGGCGCTCGCGGTGGCCCTGCGCACCGCCCCCGACGTCGTGCTCCTCGACCTGCGCATGCCGGGGCCGAGCGGCGCCGAGCTCATCCGCCGGCTGCGCGAGCAGTGCCCCGGCACGCACGTGCTCGTGCTGACCACCTTCGGCGACGACGCCGACGTGGTGCCCGCGATCGAGCAGGGCGCCACCGGCTACCTGCTCAAGGACACGCCGCGCGCCGAGCTGCGCCGGGCCGTGCTGGCCGCGGCCCGCGGCGAGAGCGTGCTGTCACCGGCCGTGGCCGGGGTGCTGACACGGCACGCGCACCCCCCGGAGCAGCGCGCGCTGAGCCCGCGGGAGCTCGAAGTGCTCGGCCTCATCGCCCGCGGCGCGACCAACCGCGAGGTGGCCAGGAAGTTGTTCGTCACCGAGGCCACCGTGAAGACCCACCTGCTGCACGTCTTCGCCAAGCTGGAGGTCAAGGACCGGGCGGCGGCCGTCGCGGCGGCCTACGACAGAGGCCTGCTCAAGCCCGCCTGACCGGCTGGAACCCGCTCAAGCCCGCCTGACCGGCCGGGGCCCGCGCAAGGCCGCGTGACCGGCACGCCCGCTCAAGCCTGGCCGACGTGAAAGTTTCAGCGCCGATTGACGGGCCGGACCCCACGTCGCATGATCATGCTTGCCTCCTGGTCAGGAGGGGGCGTCGAGCCATACCGCTACCCACGGCGAGGTACCCCGATGCCTGGCAAGATCCTGCCCAGGGCCGCGACCGCGGCCCTCCTGACCCTCACCACGCTGATCGCTCCCCCGGCGCGCGCCGACGACGTCACCCCCGTCACGGTGACCGTCAACGCCCGCGCCGCCCTGGCCACCGCCCCCGAGACCGGCATCGGTTCCAA
Source organism: Nonomuraea sp. NPDC001636 (assembly GCF_040298265.1). Classification (NCBI taxonomy): domain Bacteria; kingdom Bacillati; phylum Actinomycetota; class Actinomycetes; order Streptosporangiales; family Streptosporangiaceae; genus Nonomuraea; species Nonomuraea sp. NPDC001636. Next base: position 137,113 of record NZ_JBEOZT010000023.1, on the reverse strand, counting down.
CCATGCGATCTGGGACGCGAACCTGGGCACCGACCAGACCGCCGACCTCCTCAAGGACGCCGGCGTCAAGCTGCTGCGCTACCCCGGCGGCTCCTACTCCGACATCTACCACTGGGCCGACCACACCGCCCCCGGCGGGTACGTCGCCCCGAACACCGACTTCGACACCTTCATGCGCGGCGTACGGCGCACCGGCGCGCAGGCCATGGTGACCGCCAACTACGGCACCGGCACCGCCGAGGAGGCCGCCGCCTGGGTCCGGCACGCCAACGTCACCAAGGGCTACGGCGTCAAGTACTGGGAGATCGGCAACGAGAACTACGGCAACGGCCACTACGGCAGCGCCTGGGAGGCCGACGACCACGCCGACAAGAGCCCGGCCGAGTACGCCCGTCACGTCGTCGCCTACGCCGACGCCATGAAGGCGGCCGACCCGACGATCAAGATCGGCGCGGTGCTGACCACCCCCGCCAACTGGCCCGACGCCATCACCGCCGAGGGCGACGACGGGAGCTGGAACAAGGTCGTCCTGTCCCTCGCCGGGCCGAAGATCGACTTCGTGATCCTGCACTGGTACCCCGGCGCCCTGGACAGGGCCGGTCAGGTCCCCGACATGATCCGGCTCACCCGGCAGCAGCTCGCCGCGTACGCCGGGCCCGGCTCGGACCGCATCGGCATCGCGATGACCGAGTTCAACACCGGCTCCAGCAGCAACGGCACCAACACCCAGCCCGGCGCCCTGGCCGCCGCCGACGCCTACGCGAGCCTGCTGGCGAACGGCGTGTTCACCGTCGACTGGTGGAACGTGCACAACGGCATCGGCAACGTCACCGAGGTCGAGGGGCACACCGACTACGGCGACTTCGGGCTGCTGTCCAGCGGGGTCTGCAACTCCTCCGGGGTCTGCGAGCCGCCGCTGAACACGCCGTTCGCGCCGTACCACGCGTTGCGGATGGTCAGCCTGTTCGCCAGGCCCGGTGACCAGTTCGTCACGGCGGCGACCGACCAGCCGAAGGTCAGCGCGCACGCCGTCCGGCGGCCGAACGGCGACCTGGCGGTCATGCTGATCAACAGCTCGCCGGACACGTCGTACCCGGTCGCCGTGGACTACGCGGGCTTCACGCCGGCCGCGGGCGCGCCCACCGTGCTGACCCACGTCAACGGCGCGACCGCCATCACCACCGCGACCACCGGCACCGCCACCGGCCAGACCCTGCCGCCGCTCTCGCTGACCACCGTCGTCGTGCGTCCCGCCGCGCTTCAGGCCGGCCTGCCCGGCGCGCCCGGCCGTCCGGCGGCCTCGAACGTCACCGACCGGACCGCCGTCGTCTCCTGGCCCGCCGCCGCCCCCGGCGCCCGCCCGATCGTCAAGTACGAGCTCCACCGCCAGAACGGCGCCGTCAGCGAGCAGCTCGGCGAGACCGCCGGCACCTCCTACACGGTGGGCAACCTCAAGCCCGGCACCACCTACACGGTCAACGTGATCGCCCGCGACAGCGGCGGCGGCGTCTCCTGGGCCTCACCGCCCCTGACCTTCACCACCGGCACCCCGGCGACCAGCTCCTGCGCCGTCCGATTCACCGACCAGACCGACTGGGCCAGCGGCTACGTCGGCGCCGTCGAGATCACCAACAACGGCGCCCCGGTCAACGGCTGGACCCTGAGCTTCCCCTGGCCGAGGCCCTGGCAGAGCCTCGGCAGCGGCTGGAGCGCCACCTGGACCCAGACCGGCTCGAACGTCAAGGCCGTCAGCGAGCCCGGCAACGCCTCCCTGGCCACGGGCGCCTCGACCACGATCGGGTTCGTCGGCAACTACGCCGGCCCGAACCTCCTGCCCACCGTCTTCACCCTCAACGGAACCGTCTGCACCACCAGACAGTGACCCGGCCTGCCGCGCCCCGGCCCCTGATCACGGACGCGTGAGCGGGGCCGGGTGCGCGGCGACGGGCTTCCCTGTCCAGCCTCTTCCGATCCAGCCTTTTCCAGTCGTGCGGTCTGGTTTGTCACCACAACATCCAGGGGCTCTCCGCGCCGCCGCCGAACGCCGCCGTCCCCGTCCGGCGCCACCGCTGCCGCACGTCGTGCTTGGCCCGGATGGCCGGTGCGGTGGTGGTGAACGGCCCGCAGGTGGCGACCTCGCCATCGTTCCGCGGGGACAGCCCGGAGCAGGTGAAGGGCTGGGAGGCGTTGCGGTCCGCGTCGGTGTCGTAGAGCTGGACGTGCACGTCCGAGCGGACCGAGCTCGCCCCTCGGATGCGTCCCATCAGATAGAAGACGTCGCCCACCATGGCCATGCAGGGCGACATCTCCACGCCCGAACCGTCGCCCGCGGTGATCCACGAGCGGCATTTCCAGTCCGGCTGGGAGTTGCGCGGCGGGGCGCCGTCGCCGTCGGTCCCGGGGTCCACGGTGTGCGGGGCCTCCGTCTTCCGGCCGGCCGACGTCCGGCGGGGGTCGGCGGTACGGTTCGCCGTGGGGTCCGTCGCCGCGCCCGCCGTCCGTTTCGGGACGGCCGTGGCCGGCGTGCTGACCGGCTCCTTCGGCGTCTTCTTCGCCGACGACTTGAGCGGTTCGTCCTCGGCGCCGGACGTCTCCTCGTCCGCCTCCGACGGGACGGGACTCTCCTTCGCCACCCCGGACTCGACGGGCGTCGCCGTGCCCGCCACGTCGGCCGGCCTGGACGCCGAGAGCCCGGACGCGTCGTTCACGGCCCCCGCACCCGGCGTCCGCCATGGGGCCATGACGGCCACGGCCGCCGCGGCCAGCGCCACCGCCGTCGTGGTGCTCGCGATGACGACCAGCCGCCGGCGGGACCGTCCGGGCGGCCGCACAGCCGCCGTGCCCGCCTGAGCGGCGGCGGCCGGCCCGGCGGAAGCAACCATGCCGGACTGGGCAGCACCCCGCCCGGCGGAAGGAACCGTGCCGTCCCCACCGCCGACGCCCGACGCCGCCCCGGCCCCTGCGACATCCCCGGAGGCCGCGCGCGAGGCGGACCCCCGAACGGGCTCACCTGGCGGCCCAGCGGCGGCGGCCGGCGACGCCCCGAGCGGCGGCCCCGGGAGCGACTCGGGCACCGACCCCGGAAGCGCCCCAGACGGCAGCCCAGGGACCGACCCCGGCACCGACCCCTGGAGCGGCCCAGGCGGCGCTCCCGAGAGCGGCCCAGGCGGCGGTCCCGGGAGCGGCTCTGACGTCGCGGACGGGGCGTCGGCCCTGCCGACCCGCGGCAAGGCGGCCAGCCCCGCCACCACCGGCGCCGCCTCCCGCAGCGCCACCGCCACCTGCCCGGCCGCCGGACGCGCCGCCGGATCCTTCGCCGTGCAGGCCGCGATCACCGACCACAGGACGTCGGGCATCCCGGGCAACCGCCGCGGCACGGCCATCGCATGCTGCCGGAGCAGGGCCATCGGATGCTCGCCCACGAACGGCGGACGCCCGGCCAGCAGCTCGTAGAGGATCAGCCCGGCCGCGTAGACGTCCACCGCCGGCGTGGGGGTGCCGCCGTCGGCCACCTCGGGCGACAGGTACGTGGGCGTGCCGATGATCGAGGTGGTCTGCGTCAGCCCCGGCCCGAGGACGATCCGGGCGACCCCGAAGTCCGTCAGCCGCACCTGCCCCGTGGGCCCGTCGATCAGGACGTTCCCCGGCTTGACGTCCCGGTGGACGACGCCCGCCGCGTGCGCCGCCGCCAGCGCCTCGGCGACCTGGGCCATCAGCTCGGCGGCCCTGGCCGGCGGCAGCGTGCCGTGCTGCTGGAGCAGGCCGCGCAGATCCCCGCCCTCGACGAGGTCCATCACCAGCGCGAGCCGCTCCCCCTCGATGACGAAGTCGCGCATCGTGACGATGTGGGGATGGCGGAGGGTGCGCAGCACGTTGCGTTCCTGCACGAACCGCAGCACCAGGTCCTGGTCGCCGGCGAGGTTGCTGCGCAACAGCTTGACCGCCACGATCTCGCCGGTCTCCCGGTGCCGCGCCCGCCAGACGGTCCCCATCGCCCCGGCGCCGATCTCGTCGAGCAGCACGTACCGGCTGCCCAGGAACGCCTCGGCCCCACCCTCGTCCATCGCCCGCCTTCCCCCCGAACAGTGGGGATCACAATAGTCAGGATGATCGAGACAAAAAAGGTCAGCGCCATCGCGGCCGCACAGCACGCCCCCGGCTGACCAGGCCCGCACCCGCAACGACCCCCGGTTCACACCTGGGCCGTGAGCAGGGCGTCCGCGAGGCTCGTGCGGGCGTAGAACACCGTGCGGCCCGCCCGGTGGGTGCTGGTCAGCCCGGCGGCCCGTAACGCGGTGAGATGCTGCGACACCCCCGCCGCGGACATCCCCGACCGCTCGGCGAGCTCGGTGGTCGAGGCCGGCGAGTCGAGTTCGGCCAGGATCAACGCCCGGGAACGGCCGATCACGGCGGCGAGCGCGTCCATGGGCGCATGCCTGCGCGACTCCCACAACGCGCCGATGCCACGCGCCGGGTAGGCGAGCTGAGGCGGCTCGGACGCGACGGACCGCGTCAGCACCCGCGGCCAGGCGAAGACCGACGGCACGAGCAGCAGCCCCGCACCGGTCTCGATCCTGGTGATCGCACAGTGCCGCTGTGCCAGCTGGAGGCCGCCGCTGTCCCAGCGCACGGTGTGGTGGAGCTGGTCGAGCGTGCGCGCCGTGCCGTGCTCGGCCACCTGGCGGCCCCGGTGGAAGACGTCCGCGTCCAGCACCGACCGGATGCGCGCCCAGTAGGGCGCGATCGCGAGCTCCCAGTAGGTCTCGATCTCCGCGACGACCTTGGGCAGGTACGCCCGGGGGTGGCGGTGCAGGCTCCGCAACCGGGCCGGCAACCGGCCGTCCCGCTCGGCGGACAGCAGGTCGAGGTCGCGCCGTACCTGCTCGGGGTCGGTGGCCTCGATGGCCGCCAGCTCGTCGGGCAGCTCGTGGGACGCGGTCGTCGGATTGAGGAAGTCCGGAAAATGGCCGACGGACGCCACCATGTCGGCCAGCCAGCCACGATCGAGCCCCGCCGCCGCGAGCCGGGGACGCACCTGCCCGGCCCACCCGCGATGAGGATGGGGCACCGTGGCCCCGGCCAGCGCCCGGCAACTCGTGACGACCTCCCACATGGCCGAGACGGCGAACCTGGTCTCGGCCAGATCGTTCACCGAAAAGGCCAGCCGCGCCTTCATGCCGCCTCCCGCGGGTCCACGATTCGGTCAGAGCTTAATCAATGGACGCCTGCCTCGCGGCCCGGCAACATCCCGGACCAGGCGCCCACCGAGCCATGGTGCCGGATTCCGAACACCCCGAAGGCGGTCACCCACATGTCTGTGGACAACTTCCCCTCCACCGATGCGGCGGCGACGAAGAAGGCTGATCTGTTCAGAAAGCTCCACGCCGACTCCGTACTGATCCTCCCCAACGCCTGGGACGCCGCCAGCGCCGCCGTGATCGCCGCAGCCGGCGCCACAGCCATCGCCACGACCAGCGGCGGCGTCTCCTGGTCCCTCGGCCGCGGCGACGGCCAGCACCTCACCCGCGACGAGATGCTGCACGCCGCCCGGCGCATCGTGAACACCGTGGACCTCCCCGTGACGGTCGACATCGAGGGCGGCTACGGCCCCGCCCCCGAGGACGTCGCGCACACCGTCCGAGCCGTGGCCGGAGCGGGCGCGGTGGGCGTCAACCTGGAGGACTCCCAGGCCGCCGGCGGCCCGCTGTTCGACCTCGCCGACCAGACCGCCAGACTGCACGCCGCCCGGGAGGCGGCGGCCGCAGCGGGTCTCCCCGAACTCTTCGTCAACGTCCGCACCGACGTCTTCCTCTTCGCCATCGGCCCCTCCGCCGGCCGCCTGGACGAAGTGCTCAAGCGCACGACGGCATACGCCGAGGCCGGCGCCGACGGCGTCTTCGTCCCCGGCCTCCTCGACCTCGACGCGCTGGCCACCCTCTGCGCCGAGTCCCCGCTCCCGGTCAACGCGATGGCCGTTGCCGGCGGCCCCACCGTCGCCGAACTCACCCAGGCCGGCGTACGCCGGATCAGCCTGGGCACCGCCCTCGCCCAGACCGCCTACACCGCCGCCCGCAGAGCCGCCGAAGAACTCCTCACCACCGGCACCTTCGACACCCTGGCCGACACCCTGGACTTCACCGAACTCAACTCCCTCTTCCAGCCCTGATCCCTGGCGAAGCCCCTCCACGAACACCCACCACCACGCATCTCCCCGACGGCCGCCGAAGCCACCTCACCACAGCACGCCAGGAAGCCGGACAAGCGCCTGACGACCATCGCGACAGCACGTCCGATGGTTGCGACACTGGCGTCAACGCTCGGAACGATCGTGTTGACCTCGGGCGCGGGTCATGGGCAGTGAAGTCCGCTGAGGCCCGGCGCCGCCACGGCGGCAGCCTCCGTGGCGCACCGACGCCATCACCCCGAGGCGCCCGACCGGCTGATCGCGATCAAGACGAAGGCGCCACTCGAACTGCCGACCTTCCGCCTTCTCAGGTGCAGCGATCCCCCTGCTCCCCAGCGGCTACTTGCAGTCAGCCGTCCGCCCATGGCGCCCTTCGTGCGATATAGCGTGATCGTTCGTGAGATTTGCGACGGTACTCGTCCTCCTGCTCGCGGTCTGCGGCGCGGACGTGCAGACGACGTCGCCGGCCACGTGGCGGCTCACGTACGCGATGCGGGGATGGACCGGCACGATAGGCGCCACAGGCCAGGGACAGGCCTGGGCCCTCCTCCAGCACGACCGGCAGCAGATCAGCTCGACGATGCTCCGCTGGGACGGCGCCTCCTGGCGGACCACCGTGCTACCGCAGGGCGTCAGCGCCGACAACGCGCGGTTCGCCGCCTCCCCCTCAGGGGACGACCTGTGGCTGTTCTCCGGGGACCGCCCCTTCCAGCTGACCGACGGCCAGTGGGTGTCCCGCCCGTGGACCAGCAAGTACGAGCGTGGATCCGTCGCCGTCGGAGCCAAGGACGACGTCTGGGCATCCGAACACGGCGGCCTGGACGACTACGCCGGATCCGGACTCAGCCATTGGGACGGCCACTCGTGGAAACCGGTCCCCAAGCCGAGCCCGTACGGCGACCTTGACCAGATCTCGCTCGTCGCCGCCCCCGACGGGGACGAGACATGGGCACTGATCCATCCCCCGGGAGCGACGACGGCGATCCGGCGGAACGGCTCCGGATGGGTCACCGCTCCCCTGCCTCCCGCGCCTGGCTGCCCCCCTTCCCCCGCCGGCGACTTCTACGGCATGGCGGCCCGCGCCCACGACGACGTGTGGCTGGTGACGCAGGGCACCTTCGCGCGGTCCGGGTCCTGCGAGGTGCCCGACCGCGGCCTGATCGCCCGCTGGGACGGCACCGCGTGGAGGTGGCTCAATCTGCCGTTGGCCGAGACCTGGCTGCCGGCCGTCCGTGCGGACCGGGTCGGCGGCGTGTGGGTCGCCGCCAACCCCGCCCACGCGCAGTCGTACGTGCTCAACTTCCGCGGCGCCCGCATGACCAGATCAACGCTGCCCCCGGGAGGGGGCTGGGCGGGAATCGTGGACATCCTCCCAGAACCGAACAGCACCCGACTATGGACTCTGGCCCGACGCGTAGACGGCACCCTCCTCATCTACGAACTAATGGGACCACCCATCCCAGAGCGCCAGGACCATGCTGCCGCCGGCGACAATCCATCGCAGCGCACAACCCGAGCGAGCAGGACGGGACAGCCGGCTCAGTATCCGATCTCCCCACGGGAGCCCGTTGCCGTCCTCCGCCAACCGCTACCGGGCCTCCATATCTGACGTTGCTGTCGCTGTCAGCGAACATCAATAAGCCGCGAACGCTGATCCGTTCGGGGCTTCCTTTCTGTTCGAGCTGGTGGTCAGGGACAGGGTCGCACTGCCGACCTTCCGCTTTCAGGAGGACCGACTGCCCTGTTTCCGACACCCCAAGCTGGGGTCAGGGGTCGCGTGACGCCGGCGACGTGCGCTCGTGGTGGCCGATGTTGTCGTCACCGTTGTCGTCGACAAGCTCGCCACCTCGCGTGGACATTCGGTGGAAGCCCTTCGGTTCGGCAGACACATGTGGACTTGGCGTGGATCACCGTGTCCGGGGCCTGTCGTCGTCGACCACTACGCTGCCCCGCATGAACCAAACGGCCACGATCGAGATCTGGCGTCGTCTGCTGGACCCTGCCAAGTCCTGGGTACTGTTCGCCCATGGAACCTGCGTGATCTTGATGGATCCAGCGGAGGATCTCGCGCAGCAGGCGACCTCCCTCCTGAGGGAGTACGGTCCCGTTCGCGCTGGCACACCGGCCGGAGACTTCAACACCATCGACCTGGACGACGTACCCGGCTGGGCCGTAACCGGCCACCACCCAGACATCCTCACCTACGTCGATCCCAGCGAATTGAAGAACCACGACGACCTCACGGTCGGCCTCTTCGGCCGCAGCAAGCGCGGCCAAGACGGGCAACATCTAACCGTCATCCATGTCGAAGACAAACGCGCCTTCTGAGGCCGTCCCCTTGCTTACCGGACGCTTCGAGGTCACCCACGGCTGTCCACGATCGTCCCGGGCAGCCGTTAGCAAGATCGTGCTGTAAGCCTGCCAGCGTTAGCCTGGGCGAACGCATTTCCGAGTGATGGCGTTGTCGCACCCACGAGGAGTCCAGTTGACACCCAAGACGACGCGACCCCATGTCGCCCGAGTCTTGGAGCGGACCCGTGCTGCCCTGTGCGCCTTCGACGACGCGTTGTGCGATCTCTTTCACGGCATGCACGGCGCACGCTCGCTCGGTGACGCCGTTACCGGGCGTGCTTCCATTTGATCCGATCTCGGAGCACACGAGCGTAGTCGAATCCCTGGGCTTCCAACCGCCCCACGACCCACTGAGCAGCACGATCCTCAGGATCAAGCTCCCCCAAGTGGAATCGGAGGCTCTCGATCGCTCTCCGCTCACGAATCCGGAACCTCTTGGGAGAGAGATCCTGCGGAAGGTTGTGACACAGGCTCGCAATCATGCGCATCTGCTTCAGATGCCTCAGGGCCGTATCCGGTTCTCCAGCAGCCAACGCGCGCTCGACAAGGTGGCTGGCGGCTCGGATCTCAATGAACCCGTTGGCCATCAAGAGCCTTATGGCCTCCTGTGCCGACCCACGTTCCAATCCGACGGGACGGTCACGCGCTGTCCGCATGTCGTCGAGAAACGTGAAGCAGGAGCAGTGGCCCGCACGTTTCTCGACGCAGTGCGGGTGCTTGCAGCTGTGGTCATGCCGATGATCACGGGACCACACACCGAAGTCCCGCCTGATGCCTCTCGCACGCCGCGCTGTCCGATACTCCTCCCACCGTGCCAGCGTCTTGGGCAGCTGCTGGAAACGTCGTACGGGGACAGGCATGTGGAGCCCGCTCTTGATGAGCGCACCGTCGTTCATCCTCAGCACCATGGCCGCAGAGATGCAGCCCTCAGCGGGCACCTCCCACGACCTACGTGGCCAAGGAATCACATAGTGGGTTCCTCCCGGAGCAAGGTGAGCAGCCAGAAGCTCGAAGGCCTGCGGCTTGGTCGAGTCTGAGTCCTCACGCAACAACTCGATCATGGTGGCGGTGTCGACGGCGCGAACGGCCCGAAGCGCCTTGGGTAACACCGTTCCGTGATCCGGATCTCTTGCCACAGGCCAAGGAAGTAACCACACGAGGATCAGCCTGCCATGGACTGGATCAGCAGAGGCGGCGACGTTACTGTCACAGACACAAAAATGCCCCGGAGCGATAATCGCTTCGGGGCTTTTTGCTGTTCAAAGCTGGTGGTCAGGGGCAGGGTCGAACTGCCGACCTTCCGCTTTTCAGGCGGACGCTCGTACCAACTGAGCTACCTGACCCAGAGCGGTCCTGACGGGACTTGAACCCGCGACCTCCACCTTGACAGGGTGGCGAGCACTCCAAACTGCTCTACAGGACCTTGCGTTACTTGCGTTTCTTTCTGTTTGCGCTTGCTTAGCTTACCAGCTCTCCGGTGGCCTTTCGACCAGCCGGTTCGCGGTGCGCCAAACACTCGCAAGTGCCCCCAACGGGATTCGAACCCGTGCCGCCGCCTTGAAAGGGCGGTGTCCTAGGCCGCTAGACGATGGGGGCTCAGGATTCCCTGTCGCCTTCCGTCGGAGACCTCTGAAGCATAGGGGACGATTGCCCTTGATGCCAAAGTGGCTGACCGGCGGTCGGTGACGCGGTGCCAGTGATCGTTCCCGTTGGAGACGGGGCGTTCGTTGGCTCCGGAGAAATCATACGTTGTGGGTCGGCCTCCACGTGACGCTGGATGTACACCGACTGCTCCCCCAGCCCGCCCAGCGTGATGTCGTCCCAGGCACGCAGGCGGCGTGTCTCCCGGTCGAAGTACAGGACCGAGGCCTGTACGGGCGTGGGCTGGGCGTGTTCGAGCGCCCGCAGGCCGGCACCGCCGGTCGAGCCCTGGACGAGCATGCGGGAGCCGGACGGCAGCATGGACGTCGACCGGTCATGCGTGTGCCCTGCGAGGATCATGGGCGCGGCGCCGCTGAAGCCGCGGCCGACGACGGGGTCATGGACGGCCACCAGGTCCGCCTTGTCCACATTGGGCAGGTGCGAGCGGGCGAATTGCTTGAGCGCGTCCGGGTCGGAGTCGACGGACACCGATTTGTCGGGGGTGAACCGGGGATCGCCCAGGCCGTAGATGCGCAGGCCGGCGACCTTCTCCACCCGGTCGTCCAGGACCACGGCGTTCTTCTGCCTCTCGACCGCCCGCTGAGTGATCATCGAGTCGTGGTTGCCCCGTACGTACACGTACGGCACGCCGAGGCGGCTGATCTCGTCGACGAACTTGTTCTCCGGTTTGGTCCCGTGGTCCGAGATGTCGCCGGTGTCGATGATCATGTCGACGGCGAACTGGTCCTTGAGCGAGCGGATGACGTTCCAGGCGATGGGGTTGATGTGGATGTCCGAGACGTGCAGGACCCGGATGGAATTGGGGTCGGCGTCGTAGAGCGGCAGGGTCGAGACGGTGTCGTACAGCTTCGAGACGTTCGTGACGAGCTTGGTGAGCTGCGACCGGTACGACTCGAACTTCGTCACGATCGACTCCGCGCTGCCCACCAGCGACGGCGCCGCGGCGACCAGACCGGAGTAGCGCGGCTCCACGAGCGAGCTGGGACGGAACGTGAGGGCGGCCAGCGCCCCGGTGGCCGCGAGGCCCACAGAGGCCGCCAGAAGCCCCACCAGAGCCGTTCTGGGGCGCCTGTAGACCATCAGGACGGCGATCAGGGCCCCCGCCCCGGCACAGAGCATGCTGCGGATCGCCAGGGCGCGCACACCGTCCAGGAGGTCGCTCTCGATGAGGCCCGGCAGGCGGTCGGCCAGCTTGGGGTCCTCGATGAGCGCCTTGGCGCGCTCCTGGTCGATGTTCTCCAGGGTGATGCGGAGCCTGAGCGGGGCGTCGTGGGTGCGGAAGGTCAGCGTGCCGAGGGGGCTGGCGTCGACGACCGTCTCGCCGTTCAAGGCGGGTCTGAGCGACATGCCCGTCTCGACGGGGCCGACCTGGGCGTGCACGGTGCCGCTCAGGAAGATGCCCAGCCAGGCGCCGGCGGCGGCCACCAGGAGCACCGCCACGGCCCTCGTTGCGCGTGACCGAATGACTGCTTTCGACCTGTCAACGAACTTCATACAGTTTCTTGCATACCTGACTGGCAGGGCAGAATGGCATGCGTGATCGAGGTTTCGCGGGAGAAGTTCGAGGAACTCGTGGCCGAGGCTTTGGACACGATCCCCGCCGAGCTCACCCGCGTCATGAGCAACGTCGTCGTCACGGTCGTCGATGATCCGCCAGAGCCCCACCTGCTCGGCCTGTACACCGGTGTCCCCCTCACGGAGCGCGGCGACTGGTACTCAGGTGTCCTGCCCGACCGGATCGAGATCTACCGCAATCCCATATGTCAGATATGCAAGACAGAAGAGGAAGTCGTTAACGAGGTGCGCATCACCGTTGTCCATGAGGTGGGACACCATTTCGGGATCAGTGATGACAGGCTTCACGAACTGGGCTGGTGACCCTTTGCAGCTCGTTGACTTCTTTGGGTTGCGCCTTGCCTCATGATCGGGCACCTTAGGTCACATAGCGAACACGGTCAGTCAGGCGCAGCGGAGTCCAATGGGGGCCATGCAGGCAGGTAGGCCGCCGGGACGGCATCGCCGTGCCGAGACAGACCAGGCCACCTACGGCGAGGTCATCGCCATCCGGGAGTTCCGGGCACTCTGGTACGGCCAGGGCCTCTCCCTCCTCGGCGACCAGCTCGCCCAGGTGGCGCTCGCCGTCCTCGTCTACTCCCGCACCGGGTCGCCGCTGGCCACCGCGGCCGTCTACGCGCTGACGTACCTTCCGTCGATCGTCGGCGGGCCGCTGCTGGCGGGGCTGGCCGACCGGTTCGCGCGCCGGGGCGTCATGATGACCTGCGACGTCGTCCGGGCGGTGCTGGTCGGCGTGATGGCACTGCCGGTGACGCCGTTCTGGGCGTTGTGCGTGCTGGTGTTCTTCGTGGTGCTGCTCAGCGCCCCGTTCTCGGCGGCGCGCGCGGCGCTGCTGCCCGAGGTGCTCGAAGGCGACCGGTACGTCGTCGGCTCGGCGTTGCAGAACATGACGAACCAGGCCGTACAGATGCTGGGTTTCGCTGCCGGCGGAGCGATGATCGCCACCCTGGGCCCCTACCGGGCGCTCGCGCTCGACGCGGCCACGTTCCTCGCCTCGGCCCTGATCCTGGTCTCCGGGGTCCGTCCGCGGCCGGCCGCCCGCCAGGACGGCGCCAAGCCGTCGATGTGGGCGATGACCAGGGCGGGAGCCCAGCTCGTCTTCGGCTCGCGCAGGCTGCGAACGCTTGTCCTGTTCGCGTGGTTGTGCGGCTTCTACATCCTTCCTGAGGGCATCGCCGTGCCCTATGCCGCCGAACTCGCCACAGGGTCGTTGCCGGTGCCCGTGATCACCGGTCTGCTGATGGCCGCGATGCCGACGGGCACGGTGGTGGGCGCGTTCCTGTTCAGCAGGTTCGTGACCCCGGCGCGGCGGCTGCGGCTGATGGGGTGGATGGCCATGCTGAGCTGCGCGCCCCTGGCCGTGACGGCGCTCCGGCCGCCGCTCGCGGTGGTGCTGGCCGCGTGGGTTCTGTCGGGGATCGGTGGGGCGTACCAGCTCGCGGCGAACGCGGCCTTCGTCCAGAACGTGCCGCCGGAGCGGCGCGGCCAGGCGTTCGGGCTGGTGCACTCGGGGTTGATGGCCGTGCAGGGGATCGGGATCCTGGTCGGCGGGTTCGCGGCGGAGAGACTCGGTCCTGAGCTGGTGGTCGCGCTCTCCGGCATCACCGGAGTGATCGCGGCGGCCGTGCTCGCCCTGATGTGGACCGAGTCCCGGGACGACCGTGATGCCCAGGAGCTGCCCGCCCAGGCGCCGGCCTGATCACTGCTGCGGCTTGTGCTCGCCGGTCCAGTCGGTGGCGTTGCGCTGCTGCTGCTGCTTGCTGATCAGGTCCTGGACGATCGAGGTGTCCCGCTCCTCGTCCGGCAGCAGGAGCCAGCCGATCGCGTACAGGCCGACGCCGGCCCCGCCGAACAGGGTGGCGATGGCGAGGCCGACCCTGATCAGGTTCGCGTCGATGCCGACGTACTCACCGATGCCCGAGCAGACGCCCGCGATCATCCGGCCCTTGTTGGTGCGACGGAGCTTCTTGACGTTGTGCTCGCTGTATTCGTTCATGTCTCAAGACTGCCCCTGGGGCCGGTGTTAGCACATCAGGATTGTCCCTGGTAGAACCCTGGTAACCCCTTACGCGAGGAGAGGACCCGCCATGGACGATCTGCTGCGCCTCGACGACCGCCTCAACGGCGACCAGCGGCTGATCCGCGACACGGTCAGGTCGTTCGTCTCCGACCGCGTCCTTCCGCACGTGGGCGACTGGTTCGAGGAGGCCGTCTTCCCCGCGCGCGAGCTCGCGCCGGAGCTCGGCTCGCTCGGCCTGCTGGGCATGCACCTGGAGGGGTACGGGTGCGCCGGCACCGACGCGACCTCCTACGGCGTGGCCTGCCGCGAGCTGGAGGCGGGCGACTCGGGCCTGCGCTCGTTCGTGTCGGTGCAGGGCTCGCTGGCGATGTTCCCCATCTGGCGGTACGGCTCCGACGAGCAGAAGGAGGAATGGCTCCCGCGCATGGCGGCCGGCACGGCGATCGGCTGCTTCGGCCTGACCGAGCCGGACCACGGGTCCGACCCCGCCAACATGCGCACGTACGCCAAGCGCGACGGCTCCGACTGGGTGCTCAACGGCTCCAAGATGTGGATCACCAACGGCTCGATCGCCGACGTCGCCGTGGTGTGGGCGCAGACGGACGAGGGCGTCCGCGGCTTCGTCGTCCCCACCTCCACGCCGGGCTTCTCCGCCCCTGAGATCCACAAGAAGCTGTCCCTGAGGGCCTCGGTCACCTCGTCCCTGTACTTCGACGACGTCCGCCTGCCCGCCTCCGCCGTGCTGCCCGGCGTCACCGGACTCAAGGGGCCGCTGTCGTGCCTGTCCGAGGCCCGCTTCGGCATCCTTTGGGGGGTCGTCGGGGCCGCCCGCGCCTGCCTGGAGTCGGCGGTCGACTACGCGAAGACCCGCGTCCAGTTCGACAAGCCGATCGGCGCGTTCCAGCTCACCCAGGAGAAACTGGCCTGGATGTACGTCGGCGCCGCCCAGGCCCAGCTCACGGCCCTGCACCTGGGCGCACTGAAGGACGAGGGACGCCTGGAGCCCCGGCAGATCAGCTTCGGCAAGCTGGCCAACGTACGGGCCGCCCTGGACATCGCCCGGCAGGCCCGTTCCGTCCTGGGGGGAAACGGGATCACCCTGGAGTACCCTGTGATCAGGCACATGAACAATCTGGAGTCTGTGCTGACGTACGAGGGGACCCAGGAGATTCACACACTGGTGCTGGGGGAGGCTCTGACGGGGCTGCCCGCTTACCGGTGATGGAGGCGTCGCGGGCGGGGCGGTAATCTCTGTACCCTTGCTCGTGCGAGGGGCGTTAGCTCAATTGGCAGAGCTGCGGACTTTTAATCCGTAGGTTCCGGGTTCGAGCCCCGGGCGCCCTACCACCCCCACCTGCGGTTCCTTCCCTTATGGGAAAGTTTCTTGCTGATCGTGAGACACATGTGGGTCACACCTGGGTCACTTGGTCAGGCCGCCTTCCGGAGTTTGCGGCCGGTCCTGCGCGCCTTGCCCAGCACCAGCCGCGCGATCGCCTGGGCTGAGCGGTGATACACCTCTGGCAGCACCGAGGTGTAGATGTCGGAGGTCACCACGATGCTGCCGTGTCCGAGCGTGCCCTGCACGACCCGCAGGTCGGTGCCGCAGGCCAAGGCGAGGGTGGCGGTGCCGTGGCGCAGGTCGTGCAGCCGGATCGGTGGCAGGCCGCTCGCGCGGACAAGGTTTCGGAACCGGACGGTGAGATAGTCCGGTCGTAGGGGAGATCCGTCCACCCGCGTGAAGATCGGGCCTGTTTCCCGCCAAGCGTCGCCCAGTCGCCGCCGCTCGATCTGCTCGTGACGGCATAGCAGGCGAACCGTCTGCGGGTCCAGGGCGATGATCCGCTGGCTGGCGGCGCTTTTCGGCGGGCAGGCGATCAGGCCGGCGTCGGTGTGCACCAGTTGCCGGTTGACCGCGAGTTCTCGCCGGTCCAGATCCAGGTCGATCCAGCGTAGCCCGGCTGCCTCTCCGCGGCGTAGCCCGCGCAGCGCGATCAGCTGCCACAACGTGTACAGCCGATCGCGTCGGGCGAAGGCCAGGAATTCGGCTAGTTGGTCGGCAGTCCACACCGCTACCGTCGGGTGTTCGTCCTCGCGCCGCCAGGCGGCCACCCGCCGGTCGGTCCACACCTGCGGATACGGCCGGGAGGGCGCGGGTAGCCGGATCAAGCGTGCCGGGTTGGAGGCGATCAGGCCCTCACGCACTGCGGCGTTCAATGCCGCACGCAGCGTTGCCCGGATCCGGTGCAGGGTGGAGGGCGCGATCGACTTGCCGTAGCGGGTGCGCCGTCCGGCGAGGGCGGCGAACATGCGGCTGAGGTCTAGGGTTGTGAGCTGGGCCAGCTCGATCCGGCCCAAGTACGGGATCAGATGCAGGCGTACGTGATCGGCGTAGCCTTCGCGGGTGCTGGGCCGCAGTCCCTGCTGAGCCTGTAGCCAGCAGCGCAGCCATCGCGCCACCGTATATCCTGCCCCCAGCCCGCCGTCCCGATCGGCGGCGATCACCTCACCACCCGCGCGGTAAGCCTGTTCGGCAGTGGTGAACCCGCCACGCCGGAGCCGCTCGCGACGCCCGGCCGGGCCACCTACCTGGACTGCGAAGTACCAGCTACCGTGCCCGTCCTCCTCCAGCCGCACGCAGCTTCCGCCCAGCTGCCTACTCGTACGCGCATCGACGCATCCACATCGCTTGTACACCACGATGCGATCCTGGCGGTGTCTCATTGTCCCGTCCTTTCTTGATCGCCATTAAGGGCAGGACAACACCGACATCACCCGCCGACAACCAGGCGAGAGCAAAGACTCAGGACGAGCTGCCAAACGGATCCACACGGACCGGGCCTCGATCATCCGGCTGGTCGACGCGGTGCCGGCCGAGCAGACCAACGAATAGATCGAAGTCTGTCGCTACTTGGGCGCCGACGGCTACGCCGCCCAAGTTCGCCTTCCCGGGCGTCGTGAACTACAGAAAGCCGCGACCAAAGATCGCTAGTCGCCTGGGGCATCGGGGCCGGTGCTGGCGGCCGAGATGACCTCCAAACTCATCAGGCTCGATCCCCTCGGCGTGCTGGTCCCCGACGACCACCGCTTCGCCGTCCTCGACGGCGTACCCGTCGCCGCCCTCGCCGACGAACTGCTCCTGCTCGGCGAGGAATCGCAGACGCCGGAGCTCAACCAGTTCGTCCTCGCGCTGTGCCGCTCGGCCGGGTTCGAGCCCACTCTCTACGACGGCACCGTCGAGAGCTCCCGGGCTGCCGCCGACCTCGTACTCCAGCACCGCTGCGTGCACTGCGTCCCTTCCTCCTTCCGCTCCTCCAACCGGCCCGGCACCACTTGGCGCCCCCTGACCGACCCCACCACGTACTACCCCTGGTCCCTGCTGTGGCACGACGCCAACCCCTCCCCGCACATCGCCGGCGTCATAGACACCGCCCGCCACTTGGCCGAACAGCTCGACTGGCTCGAACCCGCCGCCCTGGCCACCGAACCGCCGTCCGGCGAAGACGCGCCGGCAGCCACCAGCAGCCGCAGCGACGAGGCTGTCTGATCCGCCTGGCGGGACTGGTGCGGGCGATGGTTGTTGTGGCTGGAGGTCAAAGCCGCAGATCAAACACCACTCGACGAGTCATGAAGCGCTACAGGCCCTTGATCACGGGCCTGCCCTCGACTTGCCAGGCATTGAACATCTGTTTAGTCTACTAAACATGTGTTCAGCATCGTCGGACCTGACCGCCCAGGCCAAGATCCGCAACGCGGCCATCGCGCACTTCGCCCGTGACGGCTTCGCCAAGACCAACCTGCGCGCCGTCGCGGCCACCGCCGGAGTGAGCCCCGGCCTGGTCATCCACCACTTCGGCAGCAAGGAAAAGCTCCGGAGCGTCTGCGACGACCACGTCCTGCGCATCCTGGTCCAGCGGGCCGACAACGCCGGCCCGAGCGGCATGCAGGACCTCTTTCGTGAATACCTGTCCAACCCGGAGGAATACCGCCTCCAGGTGCAGTACATGCTGCGCGCGATCGAGGAGGACACCCCTGCCGCGGGCACGTTCGTCGACACGCTGGTGGCGGAGTCGGAGCAGGTCCTGCGGGCCGGGATCGCCGACGGCTCGATGCGGCCGTCCTCGGACGTGCGGGCGCTGGCGGTGCTGACCGTACTCAACAGCGTGGCCACGCTGACCATGCCGCCACCCCTGGCGCGGGCACTGGGCCACGAGCAGTTCGGGCCCGACGTGCTGCGCCGCCTCGCGCTGCCCACGCTGGAGCTCTACACCCACGGGCTGTTCACCGACGACGCCGCCCTCAACGCGGCCCGGGCCGCCCTCGACGACTCACCACAGGAAGAGGACTGACACGATGGCCATCACCCTCCCCGACCTCACGCCGCTGGAGAACACGCTCTGGCTGACCCTGGCCGGCAAAGCGCTCGACTACCAGGCCAAACACTCGATCCTGCACGACAAGACCGCATTCGACATCGTCAAGAAGCTCGACTACGACGCCGGGCAGTTCAAGCTCTCCGCCAGCCCCGTCGTGGGCATCGCGCACCGCTCCCTGGTCATGGACAACATCGTGCGGCAGTTCATCGTCAAGAATCCCGACGCCGTCGGGCTCGACCTGGGCGCCGGACTTGACACCCGTGTCTACCGCGTCGACCCGCCCGCCACCGTCGACTGGTACGACGTCGACCTGCCCGGCGTGGCCAAGACCAGGCAATTACTGCTCCCCGAGCGTCCCCACCTCCACATCATCGGCTCCGACCTCAACGACCCCCGATGGATCAGCGAAATCCCCGCCGACCGCCCCGCCGTGATCGTCGCCGACGGCCTGATCGGGTTCCTGTCCAAGGAGGAACTGGCCACGCTCCTCGACCGCCTCATCCGCCACTTCCCCACAGGGGAGATCTGCTTCAACGGCTACACGAGGTTCCATGTCTGGGCGGCCAGGAAGTACGCCGGCACCCAGTCCGTCGTCCCCTTCCTGAGGTCTCCCGGCTTCGACACCCCGCAGGACATCGAGCGCCTGGAACCCCGCCTGAAGCTGGTACGCGAGATCCTGCTGGGCCGCGAGCCCGAGGTCGCCGACTACCCGTGGACGACCCGCCTGGCCAGCTTCCTGACGGCCTGGAGCACCTCCATCTCCCGCAAGGGCACCGCCATCCAGCACTATCGCTTCTAGAGGCTTCAGGCGGGCACGGACAGACTGGTGACCAGATGGCTTGCTCGGGCGGCGGCATGTGACCCTGGTAGGCCGCCGACGGCCTGCACCGCCGGCCCGATCCGTACGACCCGCTCCTGAAGGACGTCGGCCTCACCGATGTCGACCTGGCCACCTGGTCGTCGGCGTGCAGCCGGCTCGGCGCCCATGCTGTTGCGTCCTACGGTCCCGGCACCGCGATCTTTCCCAGGACGAGTTGCTGTTGCCGCCCGGTGCGCCACTCGACCATCAGCACGGTGGCGTCGTCTTGGAGCCGGCCGTGCTGGTGCTGCAGGATGCTGTGGATCAGCCGGCGGAGTGTTTCCGGGGCGGAGGTGCCGTCGGCCTCGTGACGGACGATGAAGTCGATGAAGCGCTCCAGCCCGAAGGGTTGCCCGTCCGGGCTCTCAGCCTCGATGACGCCGTCGGTGTAGAAGAGCAGCCGGTCCCCGGGTTCCAACTGGTAGCGCAGCAATCCGGTGGACAGGCCCAGGCAGATGCCCATCGGCGGATCGGGCACGCTGTCCAGGGTCGCGACCTGCTGGCTTTTGCGGATCACCAAGGGCGGATGGTGCCCTCGGTTGACCCAGCTCAGCCAACCAGTCCGCAGGTCCAGATCGGCCAGGACGCCTGTGGCGAAGCGGTCGATGAACTGCTCGTCGATCGCCGCGTCGATCGCCTCGCTCGTCGCGGGCAGGTCCTTGCCTTGGCGGCGGCTGGTGCGACCGGCCCCCATGGCGATGGTGGCGGTCAGGCCGGCCGCGGTGTCGTGTCCCATCGCGTCGAAGATCGACACGCGCAGTGTGCCGCTGTCGATCGCGTAGTCGTAGGCGTCGCCGCCCACCTCGTAGGCAGGTTCCAGCGCGGCGCTGACCACCACGTTGTCATCGGCGAAGGCTCGCGGTGGGAGCAGGTTCCACAACACCTCGGCCGACAGCGTCATCGGCCGAGCGCGTACCAGGCGCGCATAGGAGTCGCTGTGCGGGCGTTTGCTGATCACCAGCAGCGAGACGAGCGAGGCCAGCCGGCCGGCCAGCAACCCCACGCTCTCCGACCCCTGCGCCACGGTCACTCCCAGGACGCCAACCCGCTCGGTGTCGCTCAGCAACGGCACCCACAGGCGCTGCGGCCCATCACCCGCCGGCGACGTCGGCGCGGTCTCGGGCGCGGCGGGATCCAGCACGTGCCGGGCCTCGACGATCTCCATATTGCGGAAGGCACGTCCTGCCATGGTGGCGTCGATCCGGATCGGTTCGAGCGGTTCGCCGAACACGTCACGCTGCCCGGTCAGCGGGACCAGCACCTGCTGCTGCAGGTCGGCCACGTAGACCATGGTCTGGGAGAAGCCCGCCGACCGCCCGTACTCGGCGACCAGGCCTGGCAGATCCTCCAGCGAGGAGAGTTGGCTGGCGCTCAGCAAGCCGCCCAGCAGCTGCTCGCCATCACCGGTCACCGCGATGCCTTCCCTGGAGGCCCTTCCCCTTGCACTAGTTCCTCTTCCCAGCTGTACGAGCTTCTCCCCCAGCGTGCTGACCAGGGCTAACGCCTCTTGGTTCCGCCCTGGCGCGGGGCGCTGGTGCGCAGCGTGTGCTTGCCGGCCACCGTGCGATGGTGGCCGAGGACGTCGGGGGGCTGCCAGTGCACATCGCTGGCCCAGTTCAGGCGTTCGAACAGGCTGATGAGTGCGGCTGAGGGATCGATCTGGCGGCCGCTGCGGCCGTGCCGGGCGCAACTGGGCTCACTGTGGTGGCCGTTGTGCCAGCTTTCTCCGAAGGACAGCAGGGCCAGCGGCCACAGGTCGGTGGCGCGGTCATGACGGCGGGCTTTGTGCGGCCGCTCACCGATCATGTGGCACAGGGAGTTGACGCTCCAGGTCACGTGCTGCAGCAGGGCGATACGGATCAGGCCCGCCCAGATGAACGCGGTCAGCCCGCCGTAGAGGCTGCCGCTGATCGCCCAGCCCGCCGCGAACGGCAGGAGGAGGGAGGCGGCGCACAAGGCGGGGTAGGCGCGGGAGATCCGCAGCATGGCCGGGTCGTTGCGCAGCAGATCGGGAGCATACGTCGTGGCCGAGGTGGGTTCGCTGGAGAACAGCCAGCCCAGGTGAGCGTGGGCCAGGCCGCGCAGTCGTCCGCCGAGACCGGTGCCGTACCGGTAGGGGGAGTGCGGGTCGCCGGGCCGGTCGGTGAAGGCGTGGTGGCGGCGGTGGACGGCCACCCAGTCGATCAGGTTGCCCTGGAAGCTCATCGACCCGGCCACGGCCAGGACGGCGCGGAGCCACGGACGGGCGGTGAAGGAGCGGTGGGTCAGCAGGCGGTGGAAGCCGACCGTCACCCCCAGCCCGGTCACGACGTAGAAGACGACGGCCAGGAGCAGGTCGGTGAGACTGACACCGACTCCCCACGCCAGCCAGATGCCGGCGCCAAGCGCGAGGAACGGCGCGATCACGATTGCGGCGGTCAGTGTCACCGGGGTGATACCGGCCCGCGCCGGTGTCGCAGGCCGAGGGAACGGCGAACTGCCGTCATAGCCGGCCGGGGTGAGCTCGAAGGTGAGTGGTATGCCGGTCATGCGATGATCGGGAATCGGTGGCCCAGGCCGGTGATGTGCAGCAGCCGGGCCATGCGCGGCGGAACGCCGGTCAGGGCGAGCGTGATGCCCAGTGACCGGGCCCGGCCTTGAGCGCCGACCAGCACGCCCAGCCCGCCGGCGCCGCAGAAGGTCACCTGGGACAGGTCCAGGACGAGCAGGTCGGTGCTGTGGGCGAGAGTGTTGATCAGCCGCCTGCGCAGCTGAGCCGTGGTGAAGATGTCGATGTCCCCTGCCAGGTGCACGATGGTCGGCGCCGAGGCGCTCGCCTCGCCGAGTGGGGCGGTGTCGATGACGGTCATGGAAGTCTCCTGTGGAGAAGCTGGAACGCGATGAGATGCCTGCCGGCCGGAGATCGGCCCGCCGCCGGACAACGGGCGATGCCTGGACCGCTCAATCCGGCCGGCAGGCGGCACGCGGGTCACGCCAGGATCGGCCGTGCCGTGAACGAGGCCGCCTTGTGCCCGTTGACCGACCCGCCCTCGTTCTCCCAGCGGGCTGAGCCGGCCGTCGCACGCGGACCGGGGCCCGCCGGCAGGTGCGCCAGAGTGAGAATGGCGTCGGCCGTCAAGCCGGCGGTGTCCTGGGCGGTGAGCTTGAGCACGGCCTCGGCGACGCCGGCGGCGGTTCCTGACGGGATGATCAGCAGGACGACCGGCTCGCCGGACGCGAAGCTGAGAGTGATCATGCGCGGGTCGGTGTGGCGGAACCAGCCGACGCGGACCTGCCGACCGCGGGCCGGGATGCGGCGCGGGATGTTCTGCCACGCATCGCAATGCACGCCGACGCGGAGCGTGACCCGATCAAGCAGCCGGTCGACGGCGGCGATGAGACCGGGCAACTCCGCGGCGGTGTCACTGGAGTAGGGCCACCAGGCCCCGTCCACCACCGATCGACGATTCGGCACCGGGTGGAGACTGAGCCGTAGCGCGGAATCGACCCGAGGCATCGCGGACGAAGTGGGGCTGAGCGGTGCGGGCTGAGAAAGAAGTGTCGGCGTCATGGTCGCTGACCTATCCGGGCCCCTCAGAAGGGGCCTGTGGTGGTTCGCCGGGGGCGACGCAGACCTGAGTGCCAACGCTCGATAAGTCCTCGGTACCTTCAGTCTACCTCCTACTTCCGGAATCACATAATTCCGGAAGTAGACTCTGTGGATGACTTCCGGAAACTCGCCCTCGGGAATCACGGAGCCGGCCGGAGTCGCTTCCGGAAACCCGCGCCGGTCGCGGGCCGTCCCGCTCCCCGCTCCCTACGCCGCCGTCCTGGCCGACTACACCGCCGCACTTGAGCGCGCCCCGCTGGCCGACTCCACCAAGACCAAGTACACCTCCCGGCTGCGCGGCTACCTGGACTGGCTGGCCGTCCAAGCCGACGCCGCCGCCCTGGACGGCGATCCGCTCACCGATGCGGTCGCGGCCGCCGGCGCGGTACGCGACTTCCGCCGCCACCTCAAGGACGGCCGCCGCGCTCCCAACACCATCGATGCCTACCTGTCGGCCATCGACGACTTCTACGCTCGCCGCGGCCTCGGCAAGCCCCAGACCCAGCGCGAACGCGACTCCCGGCGCACCGCCCCCCGAGTCCTGGACGCCCGGCGCACCCGCCGCTACGTCCGCCACGTCCAGCTCACCGCCTCCCCGCGCGACAAAGCCGTCGCCCTGCTGCCCTACTACGCCGGACTGCGAATCTCCGAAGTCGTCGGCCTCGACCTGACCGACGTGCGCCTCTCAGCCCGCACGGGCGAACTACGCATCCGCGGACAGGGCCGCGACGACGGCAAGATCCGCCTGCTGCCCGTCCACCCCGACCTGCGCCAGGCCCTGACCGACTGGCTGGCAACCCGCGCCGGCTGGAAGGGAGCCGGCACCCACCCAGCGCTGTTCCTCAACCAGCGCGGCGGTCGCCTGAGCGACCGCGCAGCCCGCGACATCATCACCGGCCTCGGCGACGCCGTCGGTCTGGGCGAGGACCCCACCGAGCCCTTCAGCTCGCACGTCCTGCGCCACACCTTCGCCACCCAGCTCATCCGCCACGGCACAGACCCCGTCCTGGTCGCCGACCTCCTCGGCCACGGCTCGTTGGACACCACCCGCCGCTACGGCCTGCCGACCGAAGCGGACAAGGCAGCCGCCTTGAACGCCCTGATCAGCGACCACTAGCTGTACTGACCACAGAGGTTAGGTCGAGACGACACGCGAAAAATGATCTTGTAAAGGGGTGAGGGCCTTCGGTTCGGTGTGGATTGCGACATCTACACGCCGACCAGAAAGGCCCTCATGCCGTAACGCGCCGCTGACCGAACCCGGACGCCTGCGCCTGGCCCGCTGTGCCGGCCGGCTGAACGACGGCTTGAACGCCGAGCAGACGCTGGAGCGCATCACGACCGCCCTGAGCGAGTATGCCGGGGACCACCACAGCGACGACACCGCCCTGCTGCTCCTGCGCGTACCCACTGCTGAGGAGAAGCCATGACGACCGGCCGTACCGAACCGCGCCGGTGACAGGACGGGCGTCGCGACACATCAGAGAGCGGGCGCGGGGCAGAGGGCCCCCGAGAGGAGGCGTCGATGCCTTCGCAGCCGATGTCGAACGACCCGCCGCCCTTGCGGCTCAGCGTGCGCGCGGCGCCTCCGGGCCAGGTGGTGGCCGTCCACGGCGCACTGGACCTGAACACTGCCACGCACCTGGAACACGAAGTGGTCAAGGTGTGCCGGCAGCAGAACCCACCGTTAGTGATCATGGACATGTCCGGGGTGGAGTTCTGCGACTCCTCCGGGCTGAGCAGCCTGGTCCGTGTATGGAGGCAGATCGACCATGACGGCGGCGCGCTGGTCTTGATCGGCCTGCACGGCACATGTGAGCAACTGCTCCGCAGGACCGGCCTGCTGGGGCGCATATTTCCCACCCACCCCACTCTGGCGCAGGCACAGGACGCGCTGGCTCGGACACGGCAGTGATCGGCGAACCGCCATCGTCAATCCCGGAACCCAAGACGTCGGCAGGTGACCTCGCGCGTGTCGGCCGCCCCGATGGCGTTCACCCCCGCGGTGCTCACCGCAAGCCAAGTCGGCACCACGCAGGCCGCCGGGCTCGTGACGCAAATTCTCTGCTTCAACTTTCCTTTACCGAAGCCGGGAAGTGCGCCTATTTCCGACCGGTGGGGAAGTTTCCCGTGCGTGGACTCACCTCAGGAGCGCCTGTTGCGGTTGGTGCCTGCGACCTTGGCGAGGATGGCCGCGTGGTGCGCGTGCCTGATCGTCATCGGCATCGTGGCCAACTACGTGCTCGGTTTCGTGGCGACGATGCGCATCGTCGCCCTGCCGGTGGCAGTCGCCCTGTTGCTGACCGCGCTGCTGTTCCCGCTCACCCGGCGGCTGCGCGAGTCGGGGCTGCGGACGATCTACGCCACCTGGGTCACCATGCTGGTCGCGCTCGCCGTGCTGGGCGGGACGGGCTGGATCATCGGCGTGCGGGCCAATGAGGAGTTCCCCGGCCTGCTGACACAGGTCAGGCAGACGGCCAAGACGGTGGAGGGCTGGCTCTACACCGGCCCTCTGCACGTGAAGCCCGTTCAGCTCAGCGGCTGGGTGGACGAGATCGCCAAGCTGGTCACCGAGCGGCAGCAGCAGATCACCTCGACGGTTCTGGCGGGGACCGTGGTGGTGGTGGAGGCGCTGGCCTCGATCGTGCTCCTGCTGTTCGTGACGTTCTTCCTGCTCAAGGACGGTGACCAGATCTGGTCCTGGTTCCTCAAGGGGTTCGGCCGGATGGCGCCGCGGGTCGACCGGGCCGGGCGGACCGCCTGGACCACGCTGTCGCACTACGTGCAGGGCACGGTGGCCGTGGCCGCGGTGCACGGCGTGCTCATGGGTGTGGTGCTGGCCGTCATGGGAGTACCGCTGTGGGCGGCACTGGCCGTACTGATCTTCCTGGCCAGCTTCGTCCCGATCGTCGGCATCCTCTTCGCCGGCGCGGTCGCGACGCTGGTCACGCTCGGCGCGAAGGGCCCGATCTACGCGCTGATCTTCGTCGGCATCCTGATCGTCGAGCAGCAACTGGAGAACCACGTGCTCCAGCCGCTGATCGTCGGCCGGGTGCTGCACTTCCATCCGCTGGCGATCATCATCGTGCTGGCCGTCGGCGGCATCCTGGCCGGGATCGCGGGCGCGGTCGTGGCCGTGCCGATCACCGCCATCCTCTACCGGGCCGTGCCCGAACTCTTCAAGGACGACCCGCTCGCCCTCCCGGCAGGAGCGGCCCCGGAACCGCCGGCGAAGGCGGTGCCTCCCGGGAAGGAACCCGAACAGAAGGATTGACGGGCTCGGAGGCGAGCGCGAGTGGTGTCCGGGCCGTGGCGGCCTCATGCGGGACGGGCGCGCCCGATCCGTTGGCGGTGGGATGTCCCCCGCCCGTCCGAAGCTTGGCATCGACACGGGAGTGGCTTCCGTGCGTGTGGGCAAGTGAATTGCCGTCCAGGGGGCTGGAGGACGCTGCCGTGTGGGGAGGAAGTCGGCATGGCTTCGTCAGGAACAGGTGTCATCGAGCGGGCCGGCGCGGCACCGCTCATCGGCGGCCGTAAACCGGTCGCGGCGATGGTCGCGTTGTGGGTGTTCGTGCTGGTGCCGTTCGCGGCGCTGGCCGCCGCCGTGCCGGTGGCCTGGGGGTGGGGGCTGAGCTGGACCGACGTGGCGATAGCCGCCTCGGGTTACGTACTGACCGGGCTCGGCGTCACGGTGGGCTTTCACCGCCATCTCACCCATGGCGCGTTCAAGGCGGAGCGGTGGCTGCGGATCGGTCTGGCCGTAGCCGGGTCCCTGGCGGTGCAAGGCTCGGTCATCCAGTGGGTGGCCGACCACCGGCGCCATCACGCCTTCGCCGACCGTGACGGCGACCCGCACTCGCCCTGGCGTTACGGCAGCAGCGTGCGCGGCCTGGCCGAGGGGCTGCTGTTCGCGCATGTCGGCTGGATGTTCGGGCGTGACCTCACCAATCGGAAACGTTTCGCCAAGGACCTGCTCAACGACGCCGGCATCGGCCGGGTGGACCGGTTGTTCGGACCGCTGGTGGCAGCCTCGCTGCTGCTGCCGCCCGCGATCGGCCTGCTGGTCACCGGCACCTGGCGCGGCGCGCTGACCGCATTCTTCTGGGGCGCTCTGGTACGGATCGCGCTGCTGCACCACGTCACCTGGTCGATCAACTCCATCTGCCACGTCTTCGGCGAACGGCCGCTGATGACCCGCGCCGGAGACCGGGCCGCGAACTTCTGGCCACTAGCTCTCCTGTCATTCGGCGAGAGCTGGCACAACGGCCACCACGCCGACCCCACCTGCGCCCGCCACGGCGTGCTGCCCGGCCAGATCGACCTCTCCGCCCGGCTGATCCGACTGCTGGAGCGGCTCGGCTGGGCCCGTGACGTGCGCTGGCCGACCCCGGCGCGCCTGGCCGCACGACGCCGCGAGCCCTCCCCATGACCGGCTCCGAGGAGGTGCGGCTCAGCCTCGATCCCGACCTCGCACGTCGCGGCGCGGTGGACGGCGCGTGGTGGCCCGCCGGCTACGACGCCGGCGCGGAACTGCCCGCACTGATCGCCGCCATCGACCAGCGGCTGGAGCGGCGGGTCCTGCGCGTCGGCCTGCACGTCGACACCTGGCATAGCATCCCGCATCGCATCGCCGCCCCCGGCCGCCAGGTCAGAGTGGGCTGGTTCCGCACCATCGACCCCCACCTGATCAACCTCATCATTCCGGGGATCGAACACATCAACCTGCTCGTCATCCCACCCGACACCACACCCGCAGCCGCCGAGAAGGCACTCGACCTGGCCACCCGATGCCGAGGCCGCACCCGCTCCGGCGACCTCCTCACCGCCGCAGGCCACGACGGTCCCGCCGACACCGCCGCCGAGGAGGAGCAGCGCCTGGCCGGTTGGGACAACGAAGGCGGCCGGACCCGACAGCCCGCCCGCGAGGACCCCACACCCTGATCACGCGTTCGGTGGCGGGAAAGTCAGTCCCGCAGACGGACGACGATGACGACGGTCGTGCCGGCCGGGCCGGTGGTCACCGTGAGCGAGTCGCTGAGCTCGGCCATCAGCCACAGCCCGCGGCCGTGGTCACGGTCGCGGGCAGGCATCGATGCCCGCTGCTGGTAGTGGCGGGCCGGGATCCCGGGGCCATGATCGCTGATCTCGCAGCACAGCAGGCCATCGGCCTGCCACAGGCGGACCCGCCCGGACCCACCACCATGATCGAACACGTTGGCCACACCTTCGTGCACCGCCAGTTCAAAATCTTCCCGCCGAGCCGACGACAGCCCCTGCTGGGTGGCATGGGCGCTCACGCCCTTCCGCAATGCGCTCTGATCGTACGTGGCCGCACCACCCGGCCCGGACGTACTCAGTGCCCAGGTCAGCAACGGGTCTCGGCATTCCGGCGGCGGCCCGAACATCCCGCTCACCGGTCACGCCCGCTCATCGCCGGTCACCGGGGGCGACCGGCTGCCCTCCGAGGGAGCTGCCATCTGAACGCGCCGCACGCCCGCCCCCTCGTCGCGACATGTCGACAGAGGTCGGGACATCAGACGACGGAGGGGCCGCGACGGTCGGCACGGGCAATGGAATGGCCGACGGCGCCTTGGACATCATGGTCCCTTCGATGGCGCGATCAGCGTGACTTGCGAGAGCGACGACAACCGCAGTGCGATCAGATCCTGACTCGCGACACCCCTACCCCTGCGGCTAAGGGGGAAACGGCCCAGGGGTCCGGCTGCTGGCGACGCCCTTGCTCCCCATCGACAAGCCTCCTCCATCCATGAGATCGCCAAGCCCACTCGAAGAGGCTCAAGCGGGCGCGGGGCAGAGCGCCTCCCGAGAGGAGGCGTCGATGCCTTCGCAGCCGATGTCGAACGACCCGCCGCCCTTGCGGCTCAGCATGCGCGCGGCGCCTCCGGGCCAGGTGGTGGCCGTCCACGGCGCACTGGACCTGAACACCGCCACGCACCTGGAACACGAAGTGGTCAAGGTGTGCCGGCAGCAGAACCCACCGTTAGTGATCATGGACATGTCCGGGGTGGAGTTCTGCGACTCCTCCGGGCTGAGCAGCCTGGTCCGTGTATGGAGGCAGATCGACCATGACGGCGGCGCGCTGGCCTTGATCGGCCTGCACGGCACATGTGAACAACTGCTCCGCAGGACCGGCCTGCTGGGGCGCATATTTCCCACCCACCCCACTCTGGCGCAGGCACAGGACGCGCTGGCCCGAACACGGCGGTGATCGGCGAACCACCACCGTCAACCCCGGAAACCACGACGTTGACAGGTGACCTCGTGGTGGCTCGCGGACTTCGCCGAAGCCCGCATGGGGTCCTTGCGTCTGCCGACGATTACGTCCATGCAGTTCAAGCAGCATGTGAGTATCCGTGGAGGACTCCTGTTACGGGGTTCTCCTACCCGTCCTCGTGATCAGTGCTTCGAGGGCGGCTCGGCCCTCTTCGGCGCGATGTGGGATCAGCAGGAGGGTATGGGCCCGTTCCAGCCGGGCGTCGATGCCCTCCCACTGGGCGACCGAGGCCGTCAGCGCGTCCGGGTCCGCGTGGAGCCTGCCGCCGGCGCGAGCCAGGCATGCCGAGGCCCAGCGGTTCTCACCGGCTGTCAGGAGCGCGGCCGCGAGCCGGTCCGGGGCATCAGGCAGCCCGGCGACGACGGCCAGCTCGGCTCCCGCCGCCTGCGCGTACGCCGCGTAACGTCCCATCGAGAACGTGCCGAAAGCCCTCCCCACCAGGGCGGCCGCGTCGCTCAGGTCACCGGACTGCAGCGCGGCACGGGCATCGACGAACGCGCCGAAGGAAGTCAGCCGGGCATGCCCGGCCTGCGCGTGGTCGACCACCACGCCGGCCCTGTGACGCCAGAGCCGGAAACGGACCCGGTCGTCGAGAAGCCCGTGGGCGAGCGCCACGGCCGACACGGAAGGCAGCAGCCATCCGGCCGGGGGCCGGCCGGCTCGTTCCCAGCCCGCCCACATCCGTTCGCCGTAGCGCAGGGCCGCGCCGAGGTCCCCGGTGAGGACGAGCGCGGGGATCAGCCTGCTGGCCGAAATGTAGGGGTGGTCCCCGACGAGGTCGTCGGCCATCATGATCCGACCGGCGGTGATCGCCGCGGGCAGATCTCCCGCGACGATCGCGTCGGTGCAGGCCACGTGCAGGGTGTCCACGATCTCGATGGCCGAACGCGGGTCGTCGCGGTCCATCACGGACAGCAGTGCCAGCCGCTCCTCGGTGTGCCGCCTGGCTTCGCGATGCCGGCCGGCCCGTACGGCGGCGGTCGTCACCGCGTCGAGTCCCGCGCTGATGAGCACGGCGTCGCCCGTCGTCCGTGCGACGGCGAGCGCGCGGGCGGCCAGGGCCGGGTCCGGGTCGAAGGCGCCCGGCCGCTCGGTCCAGGCTGCCGCCGCGGCGATTGCCGCCGCCACGATCGGGTCGCCGGGGTCTCCGGCCTCGGCGGCTTCCGTGAGATGACGGCGAAGCCGCTCGCCGGGAATGCCGTCGGGGAAGGAGGCGAGAAACCTCGCTGCCGTCTCCACCGCACGGGCCAGGGCGATTGCGCGGCCGTTCTCGTCGCCTGCGGCGTGGGCCTGCGCCGCCGAGGCGAGCAGCAGGTCGAACACGTATTGCCCGGAGATGTTGTCCAGGGAGCAGTCGGCCGCGTTCCGCAGGTCCTTGGCCGCTTCGGCGGGGCCGGGCGCTCGTTCGGCTGCCTGCCGGTAGTGGCTTTGGGCCTCGGCCAGGAACCGGCGGGCGAAGGTGAGCTGCCCCAGCGAGCGGGCCAGGCCGTGCGCAGCCTCGCCCGGTCCAGGCGGTGCGGCGGCCAGCGCCGCCCGCAGATCGTCTGCGACCTCGTCGAACTCCCGCCGCCAGACCTCGGCGCCGTCCTTCTCGCTGTCATCGACCGGCGCCGCCGCCCCGGCGTCGTGCTGTCTGGCGGCGATCAGCCGCTCCTGCATCGCCGTCGCGGTACCGGCGGCCCACAGCAGATGGAGTTCCCGAGCCGCGTCGTGCTCGCCGGCGCCTCGTAACAAGTCCTCGGCGAAGGCTCTGACGGTCTGCAGGAGCCGCCATCGGCTCGCCGTCCCCTGGGTGCGTACGACGAGACTCTTGTCGACGAGCCGCCCCAGCACATGGCTCACGGCGCCGGGTGGGCGGCCGGCGGTGAGCGCCGTCGCGGCGGCCAGGTCGAAGCCGCCGCAGAACATCGACAGCCGCCGGAACAGCGCCTGCTCTTCCTCGTCCAGCAGGTCGTGACTCCATTCGAGCACCGCGCGCAGGGACCGATGCCGCCGGTCGGCGGCCCGTCCTCCGGTGAGCAGCCTCAGCGTGTCGTCGAGCGCGACGAGCAGTCCGGCAAGCCCCAGAGAGGCGCTGCGGGCCGCGGCGAGCTCGATGGCCAGGGGAATGCCGTCGAGGCGGGCGCAGATCTCCGTCAGCAGGGCCGGGTCGGCGTCGAACTCCGGATCGGCCGCGGTGGCCCGGTCGAGGAAGAGCGCCTCCGCGTCGGAGTCCAGGGGCAGCGGGCCGATCGGCACGGTACGTTCGCCGGGCACGCCGAGGCGCTCGCGGCTCGTCACGAGGATCCGGGTGCCCGGGCAGGCTGCCAGCATTCGCTCCGCGAAACCGGCAGCGGCGTCCAGCACGTGCTCGCAGTTGTCGAGGACGAGCAGCGCCCGACCGCGGCGGAGCCGTTCGATGACGGCGTCCTCCAACGGCTGCTGGGCGCGCTCACCGACCCCGAGCACCTTGGCCGCCGCCTGCGTGACGAACCCGTCCCGTACGGGAACCAGATCCACGAATGTCCCGCCGGCCGGGTACGAGGAGCAGATCTCTGCCGCGAGGCGGCTCTTGCCCGCGCCGCCGGGACCCAGCAGGGTGACCAGCCGGGAGGCGCCGAACGCCGCCAGGACCGCCTCGTGTTCCCGTTCGCGCCCGACGAACGAGGTCATCGGGGCGGGAACCCCGGGTTGCGGCGTGTCAGGGATGTCGCGGTCCACACCGGCCTGCACCGCCTGCTGCGCCAGCTCCTGCCGGTCGGCCACGCCGTACTTGCGCAGCAGCGAGGCGACGTGGCTCTCGACCGTGCGGACGGAGATGCGCAACCTGTTCGCGATCTGCGCGTTCGACAGCCGCGCCGCCACCGCCGCCAGCACCTCGGCCTCGCGCTGGGACACCTTTGCGATCATCCGGACATCATCACGTACGTATGGACGTCACGGACGTCTCAGTGGCGAATCAGTGGAGTCCACGGATGTCGAACAGCTGCCACGTGAAGCATTCTGATCATGCAAGCGACGAACACGAACACGAGGGAAACGACATGGACAAGGTCATTTCGCAGGACGGCACCGCGATCGCCTACGACCGGATCGGGCAGGGCCCGGCGATGATCCTCATCGGCGCCGGCCCCACCGACCGATCCGCCAACGCGCCCCTGGCCGAGCTGCTGGCCAAGGACCTGACCGTCTACAACTACGACCGGCGCGGCCGCGGCGACAGCGGTGACACCGCTCCCTACGCGGTGGACCGCGAATACGAGGACATCGAGGCGCTCATCACCGCGGCGGGCGGGTCGGCGCACCTGTACGGCACCTCCGGCGGTGGCATCATCGCCCTGGAGGCCGCCGCCCGCGGGCTCGCCGTCGACAGGCTGGCGGTGTGGGAGGTCCCCTACATCCTGCCCGGCACCCGTACGCCGGTGCCGGCCGACTACCGCGAGCAGCTCGTGGCGCTGCTGGCCGAGGGCCGCCGGGGCGACATGTGCGAGCTGTTCCTCACCGCCGCGGTCGGCATCCCGGCCGAGTTCGTGGCCCCGATGCGCGACTTCCCGGGCTGGCCGGCGATGGAGGCCGTGGCCCACACGCTCATCTACGACGCCACCATCACCGGCGACTTCTCCCTGCCCGCCGATCGGCTGACCGGCGTCACGGCCCCCACCCTGGTGATCGACGGCGAGACCATCCCGTGGATCAGCAGCACGGCGCAGGCCGTGGCCGACCTGCTGCCGGACGTCCGGCGGGCCACGCTCACCGGGCAGCCTCACAACGTGGCCCCCGAGGCCATCGCCCCCGCGCTCGCCGCGTTCTTCACCGAGGCCACAGCGTGAGCACCATCGTCTCGCAGCTGTTCGTGTCGCTGGACGGTGTCGTGGAAGCCCCCGAGCAGTGGCACTTCCCCTACTACGACGAGGAGATGGCCGCGGCCGTCTCCGGCCAGCTCGACGAAGCCGACATCCTCCTGCTCGGACGCAGGACCTACGAGGTGTTCGCCGCCTCGTGGCCCGGCAGAGGCGGCGAGGTGCCGTTCGCCGACCGGATCAACTCGATGCCCAAGCTGGTGGCCTCGACCACGCTGACCTCCCCGGCCTGGCAGAACACCACCGTCATCCCCGGCCCGGTCTCCGGCGAACTCGCCGCCCTCAAACAGGGGCCGGACCGGCACATCACCATCAGCGGCAGCCTGACCCTGGTGCGATCGCTGCTACGCGACAACCTGCTCGACGAACTGCACCTCCTCATCCACCCGGTCGTCCTCGGCCGTGGGGAGCGGCTCTTCGCCGACGGCGGTCCGACCCCGCTGCGACTGGTCCACTCGGCCACCTTCGCCACCGGCGTCCTGCACCTGATCTACCACCCTGGCCCCTGACAAGGCGGGGGCAGAAACTCGGTGGATTGACACGGATTTCGAGGCGTCCGCTGCGCGGCCGCGGAGGCGCCGCTCAGTGGTCGCGTCTCACTGATCGCTGTCCCCGCAAGTGAATACCCATCCGGCGGCGTCGAGCCCGCTCAAGTGCCGGCGTTGCCGGTGACGGCGCAGGAGGCGGATCACCTCGGCGTCCGAGGCGATCGTGCGCCGGCTCCATCTGGCGCAGCGCTCGAAGCGCCCATCCAAAAGGATGGAGCGTCCACGATGCCTCCAACCTGCAAGGATTGATATCCGGCGCCCGCACCTCCATCTCCGCCTGACCGGAACAACCACGAGATCGATCAATGCGGTGATATGAATGGGTGGGCGATGAGCGAGCGAACGTTCGAAGTCCGACTGTGCGGGCGACCGGCCCGTTCGGGCAGCTCGTGCAAACAACGCGTCTACGGATCCGACGTGGCGTGCGGTACTCACATCACCGACCATGAACGGGCCCTGTCCGAGGCGTACCAGCGCGGCCGACGGGAGGGGCACTCCGGCGGGCATGACAGCGCGCTCGACGGCCCGGCAGGAGATCGAGCGACTTCAGCGGCGTGTCGCCGAACTGGAGCAGCATCTCGACGACGCCCAGCGCTACTACGAGATCAACGGCGACCAGGTCGTCGAGGTCGGCAAGTACGCCTATCGGTGGCGTGGACAGCCACCCCTCACGGTCGGCGAACGAGTGTTGCTTCCCGAGAACTGGGTCAGCCAGATGACTGAAGGCCGAGGGACGTTCGTCGGCGAGGTGACCAGGCTCGGCGCTACTTACCGCGGCCACCTGTCAACCATCGTCAGCAGAGCAAGAACCGACCAGAGCTGACCCATATCAGCGATCGGCCGCCGTTCCGGTGTTCCGTGCTCGCCACGTGCTCTTCGGTCAGCGACACGCGTAGACATCGGGCGACAGGCCTGGGTATTTTCCGGGCGGCATAACGCGGCAGAGCGACACAATCGAATACGCCAAGATTGCTCGCGACATAAAAACTCGCGACTTTTAATCCGTAGGTTCCGGGTTCGAGCCCCGGGCGCCCTACCACTCCGTACCCTATCTGACCTGGGGTTACTCGATTTTCGACCATCTCTGGCGCGGTGAAGACACGCCGTTGAGTGCTCGCCGGTTGCTCTTCGGCACGCATCCGGCACATGCCTGGACCCACTGGCGCTGCACCTGCCGAAAGTTACGTCCGTTCAGCTCAAGCAGCATGTGAGTATTCGTGGAGGATGCCTCCGAGCCTGTCGTGTCGGCGGATGGTCATGTCGATGACGCGCGCCGGTTCGGCGATCGGGTCTGGGATGGCGCGGAGTGGTGCCGCCTGGTCGAGGGCTTGATGGGCGCGGTGCTGGTTGTAGAACTTCTCGTACTCGCCGAGGGCGTGGCGGAGGTGGCGTTCGTTCCAGAGCAGGCAGCGGTCTAGGAGTTCGTGGCGGCAAGTTTGTAGCCACCGTTCCATGATGGAGTTCGTCCGCGGCGTCCGAATGCCGGTGAGTACGGCTTGGATGCCGATGCTGGCGAGGATCTCCTCCACGAGGGTAGGGAACTTGCCGTCTCGGTCGCGAATCACGAATCGTGCCCTGCAGCCCCCATCCTCCAGATCCATGACGAGATTCCTTATCGCCTGGGTTACCCAGGCGGCGGTGGGGTGAGCGGTGGTGCCGAGCACACGAATACGCCTGGCGGCGTGCTCGATGACGGCCAGGATGTACTGGCGCTGCCCCGTAAGGGTGACGGCCTCGATGAAATCGCAGGCCAGGAGTGCGTCGGCTTGCGAGCGCACGAAGTCGGCCCAGGTGGTGAAGGCTCGCTCGGGTGCTGGGTCGATGCCTTCCTGCTTGAGGACCTCCCAGACCGTGGATGGCGCGACCTTGATGCCGAGCGTGGTGAGCTCGCCGTGCACCCGCCGATATCCCCAGGACGGGTTCTCCTGGACCAAGCGCAGCACGAGCGCGCGGACGGAGCGGACCGTGCACGGGCGCCCTCGCCGCTTCGGCCGGCAGGTCTGGGCATGCTGCCGTTTCACGATCTCGCGATGCCAGCTGGCACCGGACAGGGCGCCCACGACGTTCAGCAGGGCCGTTCCGTCACCCGAGGCTCGCAGCAGCAGCGCCCGGCCCGCACCGGGCGCCGGCCGCCCTTGGGACCCGACAGGTTCACCCGGCGGCCGGTGGTGAAGCCGTCCCACACCTTCCGCTCGGACGCGGCCAAATCCTCATATGTGATCATCCGCTGAAGGTTACCGAGCCACGCTCCAACCCAGTTCCCATCCCGCTCCAAGGCCCCGCAGGAAGAATCTTGCCGTCGTCTCCGGTAAAGGATGAGAAATGCGTGTGCTTGTGGCGTTCCTTGTGTTGCTGGCGGGACTGGTCGTATCCAGTCCGGCTCAGGCCTCGGCCGTGGTGGTCTCGGCGGTGCCGGTCGGGATCTCGCCGTCGTCGTTCAGCGGCGTCTGCTCGGGGGGCGTGCTGTTCACCGGCTCCATAGCGATCACCGTCGACGGCCCCGGCAACGT
This sequence comes from Nonomuraea sp. NPDC001636, assembly GCF_040298265.1. Lineage (NCBI taxonomy): Bacteria > Bacillati > Actinomycetota > Actinomycetes > Streptosporangiales > Streptosporangiaceae > Nonomuraea > Nonomuraea sp. NPDC001636. The sequence continues at coordinate 101,307 of NZ_JBEOZT010000023.1, read as the reverse complement.
GGCCTACGGAGAGGACGTCTGGCGCGGCGACCGCACGTACTTCGCCGAGGCCGGTACGAAGATCGTCAACGTCCATAAACTGCGCTTCGCCGGCTGGGGCCCGCAGAACCTGGTCGTCACCGTGGCCGCCGCCAACGAGATCACGACCACCTTCCACTACGACCTGGGCTGCGTCGACCCCGTCCCGAGCGTGCCGCAGATCCAGCCCGCCAACGACTACGTCGGGCGCTGCGGCACCGACGTCCAGCACACGGTCTCCGGGCAGATCAGCTCGCCCGTCGCGCAGACCGTCCGCTACCGCTGGGCGGACCAGAGCGGCGGGCCGACGCCCGGCGTGGACGGCGCCGAGCGCGAGCTGGTCTTCACCGAACCGGGCACGAAGACCGTCAGCGCGCCGCTGCAGCGCGTCCCCATGACCCCCGGCATCGGCCTCGCCACGGCCAAGGTGCAGATCGTCAGTCCGGGCAGCGGGGCGACCGCGCAGTCGCTGGCGTACAGCACGGCCTGCGTGAAGGCGGAGTTCACGGCCCTGACCCGCACCGCGGGCAACTGCCGGACCGGCACCGTGTACAAGTACCGGCTGGACGGGTACGTCGAGAGCGACGCGATCGCCGCCACGGCCTACGCCTGGGCGTGGCAGGAGAGCATCAACGCCGACTGGGTGCGCGACCCGTGGACGCCCATCTCGTTCACCCTGTCCGACCCCGGCCGCAAGAACGTCACCAGGACCTGGACCGCCCCCGGCGACGGGGAGGGCGCCTGGCGGCTGGAGGTCCTGGGCACCGACGGCACGGTCGTCTCGCAGAGCCTGCCGTACTACGTCCCGTGCGGGCTGTGATCAGTCACCGTACTCGTCGGGGGACTCGACCGTTGCCGGAATGCCAGCAGTAGGTCGCCCACGACGGCTGCGCGGTGTGGCCGCCGCCAGTTCCTTGAACTGCTCGGAGTTCCTGGCGTCACCGTCGACCAGCACCTTGACGTTGACGCGTCTGGCCCGCCGTGGTCTTCAGCGCGGCGAGCACGTCGGGGTCGGTGAACTCGAACCGCCGTCACTCGGAGGTCCGACCCGGGCGCCGCGCCGTCGATCAGCGTGACGAGTTGGGGGACGATCCTCGTGCTTTCGGCGGTGCTGGGGTTGTTGAACACGGAGCCGAGCGGCGCCTGCCGTACGCCGTGGGCAGGCAGCAGCAGGGCGGGAGATGCACGGTGAGAGACGGCGCCTGGCCAGGATCTGTCTGCCCGCATGCGCGGTGATGGAGCCTCCACCCACGACACCACCAGCGTGACGCCCAGGATGCGCACACGTCGCGTTTCCACCTCCACCACGAACAACATGTACAAGCGCTTCAAGAAGACCGTGTCGACGTGGAAGAAGTCACAGGCCAACAGCCCCTTCGCCTGCAGGCGGATGTGGGCATGTCCATGCGCGCTTGATCAAACGCCGATGCCAGGCCAACAATGTGCCCGGGGTGACCAGCCGATGAGCGCGCAGCACCGACGGCAGGAAACAGACCAGCGCCGTCAGGAACGCCCTATCGGCCCAGTCCGGCTCCGGCCGCGCAACCTGACGCTTCAACACCGCCACCTCTTGGCAGAGCACATGATCTCGACATCGTTGGACGCCTGACCACACTCCAGCAACACCAGCCAACCGAACACCCGGATCAAGGTCAGATACAGCGACCAGCCGGCACAGACCGCGATCTTGCCCGGAGGGCCTCTGAAGGTCAAAGCCGCAGATCAAGCACCGCGCGACAAGTTATGAAGCGGTACAAGGTTGGACTGGACCCTTACCAGGTGCGGGCTGGAAGGTCTGGCACCGGCGCATCACGCTGGCGATGCTCGCCCCGGCTTTCTTGGCCGCTATCGCCGCTGCCCGGCGGCCATGCGACGAGGAGAACATCAGGCTGCCCCTGCCCGAGATCCGCAGACTGCTGGCCGTCTTGATCCTGAACCGACCCGGCACAGCCGGTCGCGAAATGTCGCTGGGCTCGTTTCATCCTGAATCTGCAGGTAGAGGTCCTGGTGTGAGCGTGGTTGGGGATGCTCGTGCTGGTCACGGCTGGAGATCATGACGGGTGATCATCTGCTATCGAGTGACCTCGCCGTTGGTCAGTACCAGGAGGGCTCGCAGCAACTGGGTGGCCAGGGACGGCGCCCATGCGTAGCTTGGTCAGGATGCGCCAGCCCTTCAGGTCGGCGAAGCCGTGCTCGACCGGAGCGCGCTCGACGGCGATGAGCTGGTTGGCCTGCTTCTGGGCGGCGGTGAGGGGCCGGTTGCGGGCCGATCGCTGTGAGCGCGATGCCGAAGTGGCCGAGCACGACGCCACGCTGCCGCAGTAGGTTGGCCAGGCCGATCACCCCGAGCGGGAGCAGCATCCAGCTCCAGCGGTGAGCGCGGACTGGAGCTGGGCCAGCGCTGGGCTGTGAAAGAGCTGACGGACTCGTGAGCGTTGCCCCAGGTGCCGTGGTCCAGCACGATCGCGACGAGTTGCAGGAGTGGGGAGAGCACGAGAAGTACGCCGGTGGCAACTCGCCGGGTTCGCACCGGATCGGAGAGCTTGACCATTGATCTACCCTTCCTGGGGTTCGTATCGGACTGGGACGCTAGGACCGAAGCGCCGAGCCGTACGTCCCTCGAGCGGATGACAGATCGTCCGCCTGCGACGGAAGGAGCGTCGGCGCCAAGTCAGGCCGGTTGGCTTTGGTGATTACCCATGCGTTGGCATCAGGAGGTCGTTCACATAGACGTCCGCGGGCGGCTGGGTGGGAGGTACGGGAGGCAGTGGTGCTCTTCGACTCCGCCATTCCCGGTGCTGAGCTGGAGCCCGACGGCCGACTCATTATTGATCTCGAGCCTGGCCAGTACAGGGTCCGAGCGACCTACACGAAGGACGAGGACACCTGGATGATCCTCGTCCAACTCCAGCCGGCAACCTGAGCCTTGGGCGTACTCCGCGCCTGTGTCTCCCTTGCAGTCAGGTGTTGCAGAAGCCTCAGCGGGGCATTGCCCGAGCGTGCTGCGCCGAAAGGGCCGCCCATCGCTCGACATCGACTACCTGGCCCCCTGGCGGCCGTGCGGAATGCTCGCTCACCTGTACATCCCTCCGGCCGCCGTCGTTCGCATCAGGCACAGGAAGTTCTGCTCCACCGCGCTCGACGAGCACCAGGGCCGTCGCTATGAAGCCCTCCATGAGTGAATGCAGGATTGGATGGTTCGAACGCTCGTAGCGCCCGACAAGTGCACTCACGAAGGCCGCAAAGGTGGCCAGGTCGACCTCACATTCGTCGCTCTTCATAGGGCCGAGCCCTGTCGGTAATCCCGCCTCGAGGCCAAAAGCCTCCGAGGATCGTATGAATAGACCAGCGACTCCGTTAGAGGGGTTCCAGAGGACTTGTTCGCCAACCTTGAAATATTGACTCATGTTCTCCTCGCTCCACTACGGCCCGGCGTCCTCGACGTCAGAGACGCCGCCCATCACCTCCGGCGGGGGCGCTCACGGCTCCGGAGTCCCGACGAACAGTAGCGTGAACCACGCTGAACGGCTCTGAAGATCGTTTGGGGACCTTGCAACAGGCGAGTGATGGCGCCCTGGCTGTACAGCCACGAGTACAGCCAGAGGGCGAACGAAGACGGAATCCGGCGAACGTCCACGGACACCGCGACCGCAGGTCAGAGCCTCTGACCTTGATCGAATCAACTTCTTCTAATCCGTAGGTTCCGGGTTCGAGCCCTGGGCGTCCTACCTCGACTACCTGGGCGGACTCCCCGATCTTCATGATCTGGAAGCCCGCCCGGTTGCATTTCGACTTGCGGTTATCCCCGAAGTGCCCGGCCCATGCGGACTGCGGCTTCGGTCGAGAGTGTCGCCGTGATGTGGGTGTCGCGCTTGGTCGTGGTCAGTTGTGAGTGGCCGAGGATTACCTGAACGACGCTGATGTCCACGCCTTGCTCTATTAGCGTCGCGGCGGTGTGGCGGGCGTCGTGGACTCGGGCGTCTTTCTCGACCTCGGCGAGGCGGAGGGGTTCTTTCCATTCGTCCCAGTCCTGGCCGGCGTCGATGAGGCGTCCGTCCGGGTGGCACCAGACGAGGTCGTAGTCCTGCCACCGCTCCCCCGCTGCCTCCTTCTCGGCCTGTTGGGCTTCCTGGTGGAGCCTGAGGAGTGGGATCAGTCGAGCGCGTCGGCAGCCCGTAGCCGATCCAGCAGCACCTCATGCAACCACTGCCACACGCCGGAGGCGTTCCACTCGGCCAGGCGTCGCCAGCACGTCATGCCTGAGCCATGGCCGAGCTCTTGGGGCAGGTGCTGGCAGGCGATCCCGGTGTGCAACACGAACAAGATGCTCTGCAGTGCCAGCATGTCATCCAGCCGCTTACGCCCTGGATGCCGGAACCGCCGCTGACGCTGTGGCAACAGCGGCTCGATCACCGCCTACAGCTCGTCGCTGGCCTCTCACGGCTTCAGCTTGGCCACGAGATCATTCTGTTAGGCGCTCTCAGCCGGTGGCGAATGACGAGTGACCAACTCACCAATCGGCTCCATGTGCCAGTCAGAGACGTAGACGCCTACTTGAATCCGCCGATCGGCGCCGATCTTGTAGACCTTCGAGGGAACCGCCTTGCGTCGATGCCCTTGCGCGTTGATCGGCTCCACAATGCCGACGCTGAAGGTCATCACGTCGACTGGATACAGGCCACCAATACGTTTGGGCTGGACGTCGACGAAGTCGGCCCAGTTCACGGTGACCCTGTAGGCATCGCGCTGAGCGATCATCCTGTCCTCGGTGACAGTCAGGGTTCGTCGTCGAACCCTGACCACCACCAACGCTAGGTAAGTAACGCTCAGCACCACAGCAACCACGGCAATCAAGCCCGCAGGCTGACCAAGAGCGACAGCTAGGAGGCAATAAGCAAGAGCGAATACTACGGCACTGATGCCACCAGAGAAGAGAGCGATCGACCAACGTGGACGATATGTGATCTGCACGAGCAAACCGTATCGCCGAACGACCACATTCGGTTCCATTGCCTCCGGCAAGGGCGTTCCAGCTCCGGGATGGTCGCCAAAGGCAAGACCGGTACACCCTTACGATCGCCTGATGTCGGTTGGGTCGCCATACAGGGCCGGGGGCGATCGACGGGTCTGGGACTTCGTTCCTCAGCCCCAGCCCACCGGGCACCCGGGTTGCACTTCGGGTTGAAATACAGGGTCATTCAGAGCGTTCAGGGCGGACCGCGTACCGTCTCTGACCTGCATTGAACGATCTGGAGCAGCTCGAACTGGATCTTTTGATCCGAGGGGTCAGAGTTCGAGAGCCTGTCACAATCAGGGCGTGGACCTGGACTCTTTGCTGTTGAAGGCCGCTCAGTTCTGCTCCCCCAACATCCGAACCGAGGCCGGTGCCGGCGTCTCCGATGTGCTGGAGTACCTGGAACACGGCGAATGGGAGATGGTCCTTCTTTTGCTGGAGGGGCTCGGCGACGTGCGCCCCCAGCCGCCCGACTTCTGGGGTCTCCTGGCTGATGCCGCCCGGGTGATGTGGCTTGAATGGCATGTCTCCTGGTACGAGTGGCGATGCGGCGAGGCCCGGAACGGTGTTCTCCGGGCTGAGCTCTGCCTCTTGCCGACCGAGGAGGCAGGTCGCAAAAGGTCGATAGATCCGGGTGAAGGGCTTCGACCCATGTGAGATATCGGACGACGTACGCCCGAGGGTGAGCTGTCGGTCAGTATCGCCTCTCTCTGGATGGAGGGTCGTACTCCGCTGGGACCGGGAGAGTGTGCACCTGTGCGACTTGTTCCCTTGACCCCTGAACACTGGCGACACGTCAAACCGAATGACGTGATCACTATGCACGAGATGCGACCGCCCAGCGGAACAGCCCGCATCATCGAGATAATGCCGCCCGTGGTGACCGCTCCCTAGTTGCAGTTCTGGTTGCAATCCAGCACCGTTCCAGGCGGACCAGCTGCGTTCGTAGGTCCAGGCTGAACCGATCAGGACGGGCAGGATCCGAGCTGCGCTGCCCCATCGCAAACGATCTCGCCTTGATCCGCGGCATGGTCCATATCTGCGTCCAACACGGCGGCCACACCGGCCTGGTGACCGTGGCCCGCCCCGCCGAGGGCATCGCCGTGGAGGTGCTCGACACCGCCGACGGCCTGACGGTCGGCCATCTGGCAGGTCCCGTCCGGACAGGGGCGAGGTTGGGGAGATCGCTACTGGGACGTGCCCAGACCTGCTTGGCGTGCGCGCATGATGGCCTGTGACCGGTCGGCCACCTGAAGTTTCGTGAAGATGGCCGAGACGTGGTTGCGGACCGTTTTCTGGCTCAGCCCGAGCCGGGCCGCGATCTGTGGGTTGGTCAGGTGTCCGGCGATCAGGCCGAGGATCTCGCGTTCTCGCTGGGTCAGGCCGGGCAGTTCCGGCTCGGGCCGATCGCTCGTGAAGTAGCCGGCCAGGCGGGAGGCGAGGGCGGGGCCGAAAACGGCGCCGCCGTCGGCCACCGCCTGCACCGAACGTACGAGTTCCGCCTTGCGGGCCCCTTTGAGGACATAGCCGCGGGCCCCGGCCCGCACGGCGGCGAACACCGAGTCGTCGTCATCGGACATGCTGAGCACCAGCACCCTGACATGGGGATGATCACGAACCAGCAGTTCGGTCGCCGCGATTCCGCCCATCCCCGGCATGTCCAGGTCCATCAACACCACATCCGGCTGAGCCCGCCCGACCAGCGCGAGCGCCTGCTCCCCGCTGCCCACCTCATCGACGACCTCGATCCCGTCGGCCCCCGCCAGCAGCGTCCGCAGCCCGGCCCGGAACCCTGGGTGATCGTCAACCACCAAGATTTTGATCACCATCGTTCCCTTCCTGTCCGGCGGGCAGTTCGACCCGGACCCGGGTCCCGCCGCCGGGACGTTCCTCAATCGTGCAGGATCCGCCCAATTCGGTGGCCCGTTCGTGCATCGACGCCAGCCCGACCCCTGATCCTGCCGGGCCGGCCACCCCGGGATCGGGCGGCGCAGCGGCCGGGAGGGCAGGTGGGTGCTGTCCGATTCCGCAGCCGTCGTCGCTGATCTCCAGATGCAACCGCTCTCCGGCGATCTCGACACGCAGCTGTGCCCAGGTGGCGCCGGCGTGCTTACGTGTGTTGGCCAGGGCCTCGGTGGCGATCCGGTAGGCGGCCACCTCCGTGGCGGCGGGCAGGGCGGGCAGGTCGTCCGGGGCGTGCACGTCCACACGCAGCCCGGACGGCTGCCGGGCCGCGTGCGCGCGCAACGCCCCCGCCAGCCCCAACGAATCAAGCGCGGGCGGACGCAGCCCGTCCACCAGTGTTCGTACGTCGGCCAGCGCGGCCTCGGCATCGCCGACGATATCGGCCAGCAGCAGCCGCGCCCGCTCCTCGTTCACCAGGTCGTGCGCCGCATCGGCCCGCATGGTCAGCGCGGCCAGGGTCGGGCCGAGCCCGTCGTGCAGGTCACGCCGCAGCCGCCGCCGCTCCTCCTCGCGGGCCATGACCAGTTGCTCGCGGGAGCGACGCAGGTCGGCGGTCAGGCGTACGGTGTGCACGGCCACCGCGACCTGCCGGGTCAGGTCGGCCAGGACGCGCAGATCGCGTGGGCCGAAGCCGCTGTCGCCCGACCGGGGCAGCAGGATCAGGCCGCCGACCTGTTCGCCGTTGTGCGTCAACGGCAGTCGCACCTGCTTCGCGTCGCTCGGCCGTGCCGGGCCGTTCGGCGAGTAGGCGTACCGGGCGCCCTGGGCGGTTTCCACCGCCGCATACGGCAGGCGCAGCGCCTCGGCGATCGACCGCGCGATGCCGGGCAGCACGGCGTCGGGACCGGCGGTGTTCTCCAGCCTGCGGCCCAACCGGGTGAGCGCGGCGTACGGGTCGTCGCGCTCACCGTAGATCAGCAGGTTGACCCAGCCCTGCAGGCGCTGGCGCAGCGGCGCGAACGTCAGCGCCACCAGTCCTGCGGCCAGGACCGAGACCGGCAGGTGCTGGGCGGGGAAGAGCGCGCCCAGATAGCCGACCACGAGAACGTACCCTCCGGTCACACAGCCCGACAGCAGCACATAGACCAGGGTGCGATTGATCACCATGTCGATGTCGAAGAGCCGGTGTCGCAGGATCGCCACACCTATGGTGACCGGGATGAGTCCGGCGCCCAGGGCGGCGATCGACTCCCACACCGGGTCGTGGGCGGGCCACGCGGCGCCGGGGACGTCGTCGGTGAGCCCGGCCGTCAGCCTGGCCGCGATCACCAGCGCCTCGATCCCGGCCCCGTACAGCAGCCATGCGACCTGGCGGCGCTGTGCGCCGCCGCTGCGCAGCACCCGCATGCCCAGCTCCACGGCGCCGAGGACGAACACCACCGGGAGCAGCGCGACCAGCACGTGCTCCGCCACCGGCGCGACAGCGGCCAGACCGGGTACGCCGAGCGGGTTGGGCACTCCGTCGCCGAGGCCTACCTGAGTGTTGTCCCCGGGGCTCAGTGCGCTCACCACGGCCGTGACGGCGGCGGTGGCCACCGCCGCCGCGATCAGCGGGCGTAGGGCGGAGGAGGAGAGTCGCCCGCCGGGGAAGAACAGCGGGATCAGCGTCGCCGCGAGATTGGCCGGGATCCACAGCCACGTCTGAGGCCAGGCCAGTGCCGCGGCGAACGGCAGCCCAGGGTGGGTGATCAGGCCGAGAATCGCGTACTGTCCGCAGGCTTCGTACAGCGCGAAGCAGAAGGCGGTCAGCGCGAGCAGTCGCCCCACCATGTGCCCCGGACGTCGTGCGCAGATGAGGCCGCCGACCAAGGCACAGGCCGTCACGAACAGCAGATGCGGGACCGACATCGGACCACCGCCGTTGGCGACGGCCAGCGTAAGTGCCGCCGCCGTCAGAACCAGGGTGGACGCGCACCACCACCATGCGGCTTTGACCGCTGGTCCCGGCCCTGCCGCAGTCGCCGTCACTACCCCTCCGATCAGTCGCCACACGCTATCCGCTCACGAGCCCAGCCGGCCGGGACACTGTCCCAGGACAATGCCGACCTCCCGCTACCGGCCGCCGGGCAGCGCGGACTCGACCTGATCGACCCGCCGCAAGGGCTCGACTGCCTGGACGGCGCACACGTCGCGCCGGAACTCCACCGAAGTGAGGGCACACCAGGCCGTCCCAGGACATGGGGGCATTCTTCCTGCCCGAACAGGACCAGAGCCCAGGCGATGCGGGACCGGTTCCGGCTTTGCTGAACGGGTGCTGAAGAATCCTGACAGGTTTCGCCGGGTGGCAGCCGGCCTCGCCCTGCTCGCCTGGCCGGTGCTGGAGTTCCTGGCCTTCCTGACCACACCGCCGGCAACTCATCACGATCCCGACATCTTCCGCGCGAACGCGACGGCGGTGCAGGTCAGCGCTCTGCTCTACGTCTGGGCGGTGCTCAGCCTCATCCCGGTCGTGCTGGCCATGGGGCACCTGCTGCGCGAACGCGCCCCTGTGGTGAGCGGGATCGGGACCGCGTTCGGACTGGTCGGCGCCGGTCTCGGCCTGACGCTGTTCACCACCGACTTCTACGACCTGGCCCTGGCCCAGGCCCTGCCCGACGCCCAGGCCGAGGAGATCACCCGGCAGGCCAACCAACTGTGGGGTTTCGTGTACGGCATGCTGCTGCCCGGGTTCCTGCTGCACATCGCCCTGCTCACGCTGCTGATCACGCTGGCCGCGGTCAAGATCGCGCCCTGGTGGGTGCCGGTCGCCGCGCTCGCGGGCACCGTCGTGCCGTTCGTGACCATGGCGCAGGCATCCGTGGTGCAGTCCACCGGTGCCCTGCTGCACCTGGCCGCCTATGGCTGGATCGCACTGCGCGTGCTGCGCATGTCAGACATCGAGTGGCACGGCGGGACCAAGGATTTGCACGCCGTGTCCCCGTGATCCACGGGCTGCCTCGCGCGCGGCGTTCGGACCGCACCGCCGGAAACCTGGTGCTGCGTGTGGGCTTCTCCAGCCCGCTGGCCGGCGAGCGGGTCATGCGAGGGACAGCTTGATCTCGGTGACGACGGGTTCCCTCCGGGAGAAGGGGCACGGGACGCCATCCGCCCCATGGGTGCTCGCCGGAACGTGCGGCACGGCTTGGCAGGAATGTCTGTCGACGTTCAGTGGGCCGTGCCGGGTGGCAAATCGATGGTGTCGAACGTGAGCTCGCCCGCGGTCGTGGGACGGAAGCCCAGTTCGTGGAGTTCGGGAAGGTCGATCGCGGTGACCACGCGGAGAGCGCCGTCCTCGGTCACCGTGCGGACCGCGAGACGCGCCAGGGCGCCGCGCACCTCCGTCGGGACGCCGGGCTGGATGTGGACCAGGTCGAGACGTGCGGTGGTGCGCCGCGTGTCCTGCCAGGAGGCCACCGCATGGCCGACGTCAGGGTGCCCGCTGTCGTTGTTCACGTACGCCTGCAGCCAGCAGGCGAGCCTGTCCTCGGCGATCAGCCGGTGGGGAACGCGCACGTCCATGCCCGCCTCGGCCAGCCAGGTCCCGGTCTCGGACGCGGGCAGGGGGACCGGTTCCTCCGAAGATCCCCAGGTGACGTACGTCCCGCGCCGGCGCAGCCGCCGTGGGAGGGACGGCGCGCCGACGAGGGGGACCGGGCCGAGGTGGAAGCCGGGGGGAGAGACGTCCGGGGCGTTGCGGGCGTCCAGGACGACGTAGCCGTCGCGGATCTTCCGGCGGCTGCGGCTCACCAAGCCGGTCGCGAGTTCCTCCGCGAGGCTGGACAGGGCCTCCGCGGCCCACTCGTCCGCCGAGGTCACCGGTAGGCCGGTCCATGGACTCATGGGTGCGGTCGGGAACCGGACCTCGACGGCGTAGACGTTCGGATCACGCCGCCAGCGGAAGGTCACCAACAGGTTGTCCGGCTCCGCGACGACATCGGCGCCGGAGAATCCGTCCGTTATCGCGCCGGACCGGAGCAGGTAGGTCCTGACCGCTTCGACGATTTCCTCTCGCGACCATACAACCGCCATCTTTTCAGGCTGCCACTCGAAATGGCGGGCCGCGGTGATTCGGGCTGCTTCTGCGGGCGTTGGCTCGTCCGTAGAAGCAGCCCGATGGCGGCGGAGCCTTCTCGGTCAGACGCCGGCAGTCGCTCTTCCTGTCACTTGGTTCCCCAGCCGGGCGAGTGGCACGCCGGGCCGTTCGGGCCGGTGTTGCACGACTGGCCTTCGGTGGCCTGGGCCGGCAGGGACATTGCCCCCATGAAGGCCGCGGCCAGCAGCGCGGCGGTGAGTGCGGGACGAAGACGGGTCACATGGACTCCTGCGGTGCGGTCGCGGCGTACGCGAGGTGCGGGTCCTGCATCTGTGGCGGCCCCCGGATGCCCCGAGGATCTCCGGTGCCGTACTGCCGATTGTGGGGCGGGGCGAGCGATCCGCACTCCTCCCGGAGAGTGATCCTGCGCGGCCACCGGGAGGACCCGTCCCCGGCCGGAGGGAGGAGGGCGATGTCCGGGTGCCGGTAAAGGAGGCCGGCTCCAGGGATTTGTGCTCGCCTTTGTACGACACGGCGGACGTTACTCAGACACCTCGTGACACTTTTGTTAACAGAAGGTAAACGATCCGGACACCCATAATCCTGTAAAAAAGGGTGTCGTATGATGCTTCGCGGTAATAGGCGGGTGAAAGGTGCTTCTGTGGCGGACGCGTTCGAGGCGGAGGTCAGTGCGCTCGCGGGCGAGATCAACCAGCAGGTGGCCCGCGTACGCGAAGCATTCGGCGAGCTCTCCGCCCTGGAGCACACGGCACGGTCGGCGGACGGGATGGTGACCGTGACCGTCGGCCGCCACGGTCAGCTGCGCGGCATCGAGCTGAACCCCCGGGCCTTTCGCAACCTGTCCCCCACGCAGCTGGCCGACGCCATCATGCGGCAGGCCAACGAGGCCACCGCCGCGGTCTCCGAGCAGAGCAGGGAACTGCTGAACCCCCTCATGCCGGACGGCCTGCCCTATGAGGACGTCTTCGGCGAGCAGGCCACGCTCGACGCGTTCTTCCCCGGCCCCGTGGAGCCGGCCCCGTGAGCGGCTACTACGTGCAGCGGGAGGCGCTGCACCGGGAGGCCAGGACGTACGAGCTGGTCGCGGGGAACGTGGAGCAGGTGCGCGCCGACCTCCGCGCGGCCTTCAACCGGGACCGGAACACGCTCGGCGACGACGAGTACGGCGCGGAGCTGGCCAAGAAGCTGCCCGAGATGGAACGCGGCATCTTCGACGCCCTGACGGCGTACATCGACGAGCTGGAGAACGTCGCCCTGGGGCTGAACGCGAGCGCCCGCAACTACAAGACGGCGGAGCCCCCTCCCGCCGTCACGTGGACCTGATCGTCCATGGGGTTCGACGGGTTCCTGGTGCCCGACTGGGCCAAGCCGTACGTCGGCTGGGTGGTCGGCATGGACTGGCCGGAAGGGGACGAGACCGGCTGCTTCCGGCTGGCCGACGCGTGCGTGATCGCCGCGCACCGGCTCGTCGAGGGCACCCGCGCCGACCTGCCGGGCAGCGCGCGCAGGATCGGCAAGGACTGGGACGGGGAGGCCCATCTCGCCTTCGCCGCCCACGTCGACAAGGTGGCGGGCGGTCAGGTCGCCCTCGCGGTCAAGCGGCTCGTGGACGCCGCGGTGGCGCTCAACGGCGTGGGCGTGCAGATCCAGTACGCCAAGTACATGATCGAGGTCACCGTCTGGCTGCTGATCATGCAGCTGGGGTATCTGCTGGCCGCGGCCCTGGCCACCGGCGGGGCGAGTCTGGCGCTCGTTCCACCGCGGTTGCAGCTCGCCCGGCTGACGGTCGCGCAGATCGCCCGGCAGTGCCGGCGCAACATGCTGCTGTTCGCCGGGATCGTGGCCGGGATGGACCTGGGCATCCAGGGCGTCCAGATGTTGCAGGGCCGCAGGGACGACATCGATGTCCAGCAGCTCGTGATCTCGGCGGCGAGCGGCGCCGCCATGGGCGGGCTCATGGGGGCGGTCTCGGGCGGGCTGAGCCGCCTGGCCACGCCCACGCTGCGCGCCGGTCTGACCAGGGCCGAGATGTCCACGGCCGAGAAGCTGCTGGCGGCGGCGCACTCGTCGTTGTACGGCCAGGCCGCGCAGTTCGCCGTGACCGGCGGCCTCACGACGGCCGGCTCCATGCTGGCCCAGGGCAACTTCAGCTGGGACCTGCTGGCCAAGGGCATCACGTCCAGCGCGCTCGGCGCGGACGGGCAACACCTGGCCGCACCCCTGCCGCACGGCGCCGGCGACCCGTCCGCGCCCCACTCGTCCTCTTCGTCCGGACATCCGCTGTCCGGCCCGGACGGCGGGAACGGGCACGGGCCCAAGAGCGGCGCCGACACGCTCCTGGCGGCGGTGAACCACAACCAGCGGACCATCGAGTCGCCCGCCTGGCACAGCCCCGACCTGCCGTCGGAGGTGCTCCAGGGTCTGACGTCCCAGCTGGCCTCCGCCGACCCGGGGCTGCCGAAGCCGGAGATCCATCCGCCTCGCGTCGTCGAGATGGGGGCCCTGGGCGAGACGGCCGTGCACGACGTCAGGGTGCCGGTGGACCCGAGGGCGGCGGCGCACGCCATGACCGCCGGGATCACGGGGATCGTCCCGCGGGAACGAGCCGTGATCCGCCTCTGGCTGGCGGAGGCGCTCGCCAGCAGCGACCGCGAGGTCTGGACCAACCACCTCCAAAGAGGCGTGGCGCTCGGCGTCGGCGACAAGGTGATCTACCTCAAGCTCCGGCCGAACGAGTTCACGCACGTGGAGCAGCCGAGTCTGCCCCCGGAGAAGCCGGTCGCCTTCGGCGGGGACGGTGTGGAGGGCAAGTCCTCGCGGGGCTCCTCGCTGGACCGGACCGCGGGGCTGATGAAGGGGCTCTACCACTCGCCGGACGAGGCCGAGGCGAACGCCCTGCCCCGTTCGGGCGTCACCAGCACGGCCCGGACGACCCACACGAACGGCGTCGAGGTCATCAGCGGGCACAAGGCCATCTCCCCCGCCCATGACTACTTCGCCGCGGACGTCGTCCTCGACGTCTACCGCGACGGCGAGCGGGTCACGCGGACCGCGGCGGTGCCGGACCTCTCGTTGACCATCCCCTTCCCCAAGCAGTTCACCCGGGAAGGGCCGCTGCTGAGCACCGACCACCCGTCGCCGCTCCCCCGCCACGAGGTGCCGGAGGGAGCGGGGCACAAGTTCCGTGACCACGGGATCGCGATCACCGGGCTGGACGTCACGCCTCTCGTGCTGGAGGTGCAGCGCCGGGGGCTGGCGGCGGGGCTGCCCGCGAGCGAGGTGGTCAAGATCACCGACCATCTCACCTCCACGCTGCTCAGCGAGCAGGGGATGAAGAACCGCAGCCAGTCGATGTTGTCGAGCGGGGTCTCCTCCGAGGCGATCCGGTACAAGACCTCGCTGCTGCGGTCGGCGGAGGACTCCGTCCGGATCAGCGGCGAGATCACGCGGGTCGAGCCGATCGACGGAGGCGGGCGCGCGCCGGTCGAGACGATGTTCCGGGACGACCTGGGGCGGCGCGAGAGCGAGGGCACGTCGCACCGGCAGGGCGCCAGCGTCGGCGTCCACGCGGGCGGCAAGCTCGGCTTGCCGCTGGGCGAGCACGCGGAGGTCGTCGCGCGGGCCGTCGGCGGGGTCGGCTACGGGACGGACCACGTCACCTCCACCAACCGGGCGCACGGCAACCACACCGTCCTGACCAGGCTCGGCGACGTCGCCATGTACGACGCCCGGATGCGGCTGCAGGTCGAGACCGAAACGCTCGGCGCCTTCGAGGTGGAGGTGAACGCCGAGCTGATCGTCCCGACGCGCGACGCGTCCCGGATGGAGCAGGACGTCTTCGGGCACGATCTGCGCCCGCTGGGCGAGTTCAACGACATCCAGCGCAAGCTCGCCGACCTCCACCGGGAGATCGACGACGTGGGGACGAAGTTCGCGCTGAACGAACCGGCCGGCGAGTACCCGGCCAGGGGCGAGCACCCCAACCGCGGCTACGACCCGCACGTCCTGGAGCCGGAGACGCTCGCGGCCGGCCGGGGCACGGGGCTCGGCAGCGGCGTCCGGGTCCACGGGGAGACGATGCTCAGCGCGGAGCTGCGCCAGGCCGTCGACCGGGCGCTGCCCGACCTCCCGCCGGAGATCAGACGGCAGGTCATGCGGGACCTGGAGAGCCGCTTCGGCGCCGTGGCGCTGGAAGCCGACCTGACGCACGCCCTCCACGGCATCAGGTACGACAGGACGATCGGCGGCTACACGATCGAGATCCTGGCCGAGGGCACGCTGGGCCGGCGGCACGAGGTCGGCGCGTCCGACCTGACCGTCAACGAGCGCCGGATCACCTCGCGCACCGACACCAGCCAGCGGGAGAGCTCCCGCACGGGCCGTGCGGAGGTGCGCGGGGTCGCGCGCGTCGACGTGACGGAACGGCTCAAGATCGACCCGGTCAACCTGTCGCTCAGCGGGAGCGGCACGAAGTCGGAGAGCACCGGCTTCTCCTCGGGTCACACGAGGTACGACCGCACGGAGACCAGCGGCGGCTTCACGATCACGCGGGATCTGTCCTTCGACGTCAGGATGCGGATCTCGCGGGACGGCACGGAGACGCTGAACACCTCGTGGGAGGTGCACGGCAGCCGGGCGGAGATCCTGGTGCCGGACGTCCACCTGCCGCAGCGGCCGGTGCTCGCGCAGGACGTCGCGCATCTGGGCCGGGTCGAGTCGTCCACCGAGCGGCCCGCCGACCTGTGGCGGCCCGGCGCCGACGAGTTGTCGGCCATCGTCCGGATGGGGGCCATGCCCGACCTTCCCTCGACGCTGGCCGGGGCCTACAACCGGTGGGCGGGACTGCCGGCGGCCGCGGAGCGGCTGGACGTGCCGCCGGTGTTCGAGACCGCCACCGACGTGATCAACCTGGAGACCATGATCACGTCTCATCCGGACGGCCTGCACTACACCGTGTCGGACCGGGCGGGAACGCGGCACGACCTGCACGTCAAGGCCCACGTGGCCGAGGTGCGGCACGTCAAGTCGGAGAGCGGGGTGGAGCACGAGAGCTACTCCAGCAGCAACTCCAGGGCACTGGACGGCGAACGCGGCAGGCGTGCGGTCGGCGGCCACGCCAGGACCGGCCTGCGCGTCACCCTGAGCGACGGCGAGGCCGCGGGGGCCGCGCGCGGAGCCGGGGAAGCCGGCGGGACCGAGCGCAAGGTCGTGGCGCGAGCAGGGGTGCACGGCGCCGCCAAGCGCAGTGCCGTGGAGAGCTCCTACCTGGGCAGCAGCGACGTCTCGCGGGTCACCTACTCCGACGGCAGCACCTCCCACTGGTACCGCGCGGACCTGGTCCTGGAGGTCACCCCCAGCAGGACCAGCGCAGGCACGGTCGAGCAGGGCCCGACCACGTACGTCCGGGTGGCGGACATCGTGGACCTCGTGCTGCCCGACGAGGTGGCCCGCCGGCACGGGCTCGACGGCCCGGAGGCCGTGGAGCCCGTCAGGCCGGCCGGGGACACGACGCGGGCCTACGTGGCGCCCGAGGCGGCGTTGAACACCGCCTACGTCCAGCACCTCGACGCGGAGGGCGTGCTGCCGCAGATCGTGGAGCTGCTGCGCCGCGACGGCCTCCTCCTCCCCGGTCAGGAGCTCACGAACCACCCGGTGGCCGAGCACCTGCGCGGCAACTTCGGCCAGCACGCGCTCGGCACCAAACTGGGCGAGCTGCGCGGGAACGGCGTGTCCTCCTGGTTGTTCGTCACGGACGCGAACGGCCGGGTCACCGAGCGCGTGGGCATCCGGGTCACGGCCGAGGTCGGCGACGGCGTCCACGTCGGTGAGCGTCCTGACACCGGCCTCATGCTGCGCAACGAGCGCCTGAGCGGCGACCTGAGCGTGCGCGAGGCGGGGACGGACCGCGGCGCGGAGGCGATCGCGCGGTACATGGAGTCCTCGGGCGGCGAGCTCCGAGGAGGCGAGGCGGGGTTCGCGAACTCCCGCGACTCCCACACCGTGGACGGGGAGGGGACGATCGCGAAGCAGATCAACCGCTACCAGACCCGCGAGGCCCCGCAGGAGTTCCGGCATCCGGTCCGGTACGAGATCACGCTCGAACACGTCCCGGTCCGCCCGCTCCTGGAGCCGGTGCAGAACGTGGCCCGTGACGTGCTGCTCAAGGTGGGCGAGATGACCGGGCACGACGGCGCCGGAAGGCTGTTCGACCGGCACGCCGGGGTCACCGAGACGTCCCGGGCGGTCGTGGACGGCGAGGTCGGCGTCCTGGTGCCGGGCCACCTCACCACGGAGGTGCCGCAGGGCACGCCGGTCGCGGGGCGTACGCCGGTCGCCGCGGCGGACCCGCGCTGGGCGGACGCGACGGGGCCCAACCGCGTGTCCGCCACGCTGGGCGAGGGCGTGCCGAGGGGGGACGTCAGCCAGGTCGCGTTCCCGGCCGCGTCGCTGGTCGAGGAATGGGCGCCGCTGAGCGCGGTGCCGCCGCGGCTGCGGGGCGAGGTCCCGTCCCTGGCCGACCGGCCCGACGGGTTCGAGCTCTCCCGCCCGGCCGGCATGTCACTCGCCGAGGCCGCCAAGGAACGGACCATGCGCGCCCATCTGGACCAGTTGCTCGCGCACGAGTACGAGATCCCCGGGATCGGCCGGGTGGGCATCGACGTCACCGGAGCCCGCGAGATCACCACCGCGCTGGTCAAGCAGCGTGTCTACGCCCAGACCATGAGCACGGTCGGGCACGGCCAGGAGCAGGGCCGGGGCGTGGCGGCCCGAGCGGGCGGGTCCGCCGGGGCGCAGGACGGGGGCCTCGGCTTCGGCGGCGTCGGCGGCAGTGTGAAGACGGCGGACGAGGCCGCGTCGCGGAACGCCAACATCGTCGAACGCAACTTCCTGGAGGAGCAGCACGACAACACCTACCTTGAGCTGGATGTCTCCCTGGTGTTCTACGGCAGGGACAGGCCCCTGACGGTGGACGTCGCGGGCGGCCTTCATCTCCGGCTCACCGCCGACGGACTCGCCGCCTTCGAGGCCGCACACCCCGGCGTGATCGTACGCTGACCCCTTTTCCTGCGCGCGGCGACAAGCGTGGAAGCGCCGGAGAATGCAATTCATGGAATTGACCGGCCGGCAGCCGGAAAAGGGTGGTCAAGGGCAGAGTCAGGCGATTGTCGGACTGGTTGCAGAAAGCGTCCGTCACAGGGGTGGTGCTCGCCCTGAGGCTTCGGCGGGGTCTGCTCACAGAGGTGGGTGGGCGACGGATTCCAGGGTTTGGATGATTTCTTCGGCGAACAGCAGGGCGGCGGGGCCGGGGCCGTGTTTCTCGCGGCGGACGAGCGAGAGGATGTTGTTGCTGAAGGCGCGGTCGCGCACCGGGCGGAAGGCGAGGGTTCCGTTGTGGTGGTCCTCGGCCATGTCGAACCTGCTGAGAAAGGCGATGGCCTCGCCCGCGGCGGCCAGGCGTTTCATCGTCTCGATCGAATTGGTGTGGAAGGCGGGCTCGACCTTCAGGCCGGCCTCGGCGAAGGTGTCGGCGATGATGCCGTGGATCACCATCGAGCGGTCGGCGAAGATCAGCGGGTAGGCCGCGCACTGGGCCAGGGGGATGGATTCCAGGCGGGCCAGCGGATGGGCGGGGGCGATCACCGCGCCGAGCCGGGTGTCCATCTGCCAGCACAGCTGGAGCTGCGGCGAGGACGGAACGTTGAATCCGAGGCCCAGGTCGGCCTCGCTGTCGGCCACCGCGCGGAGGATCTCGTGGGTGGACAGGGCGCGGATGGAGATGCGCACCTCGGGGTGGCGGGCGTGGAAGTTCACGGTGGCGGTGGAGACGATGCTGCTGGCCAGGCCGGTCATCGTGGCGATCACCACCTCGCCGCTCGGCAGTGACTGCAGGTCGCGGATCTCCGTCACGGCCTCGCGGTACTCCTGGAGGGTCCGGCGCACGTGGGCGAGGAGGACCTCGCCCGCCGGGGTGGGCCGCATGCCGCGCGGCAGGCGTTCGAACAGGGGCTCGCCGAGCTCTTCCTCAAGGAGCAGGATCTGCCGGTTGATGGCCGACGGGGCGACGTGGAGCCTGGCGCCGGCGGCCCGGATGGAGCCGTACCGCGCCACCTCGTCGATGTAGTGCAGCACGCGTGAGTGGAGCATGGGGCCTCCCTGGGCTGGACCGTGCGCAAAAAGAGTACAGTCCGTGCGAAAACGGCTGCTTGTCAGCAACGGTGCCGTGCCATTTCATAGCCACAGCGCGTACGAGCGACACGGCCACGGCGGCCCTCTGATGAAACTCCGCGACCGGCCGCCGGCATCCCGGAGCCGCGTCCTCGGGTCTCGTTCCGCGAGCGGAATCCAACAGCCGAGCAACGAAGCGAGGAAATCATGCTCCAACAGGAGAAGACGAGCCAGGCCGGTGGGACGGACCAGGTCTCGGTCCACTACGACCACGTGCGGGCGGTCTTCGACATCCTGAGCGGGGAGAGGGAGGCAGATCTGCTGCTGCGCAACCTCAGCGTGCTGGATGTGCACAGCGAGAGCGTCTTCCAGGGTTCGATCCTCGTCTACAACGAGCGGATCATCGCGCTGAACCCGGACGAGTCGATCGTGCGGGTCCGCGAGGTGTTCGACGGCCAGGGCCTTTACGCGATCCCGGGGCTGATCGACGCGCACCTGCACTTCGACGCCCAGCTGGCCCACCCGGCGGCGTTCGGGGAGGCGATCGTCCCGAGCGGCACGACCACCATCTTCGCCGAGACCCTGGACTTCGCCAGCGCGGCCGGTGACGAGGCGGTCGAGGCCGCCGCGGCGTTGTTCAAGGACTACGAGAAGCTGCCCTACCGGATCTACGCCTTCGCGCCGGGCAAGAAGACGTCGGTCGAGGTCACCGACGCCATGCTGAAGATGGACCCGGTGATCGGGCTGGGCGAGCTCGCCCACCTGTCCTACATGACGGGCAACGAGGACGACTTCCGCAAGTCCGCCCTGGGCCGGGCCAACGGCGGCTTCGTGAACAGCCACTGGGGCGTGACGGCGCTGCCGGACATGCTGCTGAACTACATGCCGGCGATCGGCGCGCACAACAACCACGATGTCTGGAACGAGGACGACATCGAGAAGAGCATCCGGTACGGCTTCCAGACCCAGATCAAGTTCGGCGTCGGCAGCCCCGAGGTGATCAAGACCATGCTGCGCGCCATCGTCAAGCGCCGCTGGCCGGCCGAGAACTTCCAGATGTGCGCCGACAACATCTCGGTCGACCGGGTGCTGACCAAGGGGCACATCGACTGGGTGATCTCCCTGGCCGTCGAGATGGGCCTCAACCCGATCCAGGCGATCAAGATGGGCACGCTGTACGCCGCCCGCTCCTTCGGCATGGACCACGACTTCGGCTCCCTCGCGCCGGGCCGCTTCGCCGACATCGTGCTGACCGACAGCCTGTCGAAGATCAACCCGCTGTACGTGTTCAAGGGCGGCGAGCTGGT
Organism: Nonomuraea sp. NPDC001636; assembly: GCF_040298265.1. Classification (NCBI taxonomy): domain Bacteria; kingdom Bacillati; phylum Actinomycetota; class Actinomycetes; order Streptosporangiales; family Streptosporangiaceae; genus Nonomuraea; species Nonomuraea sp. NPDC001636. The sequence continues at coordinate 80,804 of NZ_JBEOZT010000023.1, read as the reverse complement.
CGCCAAGGACCGCCAGCTCCTCAAGCCGGTCGATCTGGACTATTCGGTCATGGTGCAGGAGCCCCGGCCCGGCCTCGCCGACCTGGCTCCCGAACAGCTCGACCTCACGCCGATCGAGATCTCCGACGACGGGACCCGGGCGAAGGTCCTGCTCTTCGACGTCTACGGACGCGGCCACCTGAAGTTCGCCCAGGAGGTCTGGGTGCCGTTCGCGGACGGCGCCGTCGTGCCCGAGGTGGACGGCGTCACGCTGAACCGCATCTCCGTCGTCCAGCGGTACGCCGACGGCACCCGGCACGTCGTCAACGGCCTGTTCAAGGGGGTCTCGATCGACCGGGGCGCCGTGTCGACGTTCTGGCCCGCGCCCTTCGCCTACTTCGTGGTGGTCGGCAGCGACAGCGCCGAGATGTGCGACAACCTCCGGCAGCTCGACGCCTTCGTCGGCGGCTGCCTCGTGACCGAGGACGGGCAGGTGCGGGCCGCGCTGCCGCTCGACATCTACGGCGTGATGGCGGACATGAGCCTGGCCGAGCTGGTGGACGCGACCCGGTCGATCGACGCCGCCCTGGAGAAGCTGGGCAACCACAACGAGGGCGAGCCGGTCGTCAACAAGCTCCTGACCCTCTTCATCTCACTCGACCGCTTCGGGTTCATGGTCTGAGCCGTGCTCTGAGAAGCGGACACCGGGTCGTCCGGCAGGCTCCGGCCGGAACAGCTAACAGCCAAGGAGGCAACTGTGCTACAGCATGAAAAAGAGGCCGGAGTCGTCGACACCGGAAGTTTGGTGCGGCGTTGGATCACCTACGGCGCCGGCATCTACCTGCTGACCCTGGGGGTCAGCCTGGCCATCAGGGCGGGGATCGGCATCTCGCCGCAGAGCAGCCTCACCCGGACGATGACCCTGGTCTTCCCCTCGATCAGCCAGGGGACGTTCAACTTCGCCCTTGAGCTGCTGATGTTGCTGCTGACCTATCTCGTCCTGCCGAAGGACTTCAAGCTCAGGAACTTCCTGGCGTTGATCCCGGCCCTGGTGCTGGCCACGTTCCTCGATCTGAACCTGATGCTGACGAGCTGGATCGCGCTGGACGCCTACGCCGCCAAGTTCGTCCTGCTGGTGGTCGCGGACGCGACATTGGCGTTCGGCCTGTTCCTGATGATCCGGGCCAACCTGGTGCTCATGCCGGTCGACATGTTCGTCAACACGGTCTTCAAGCGGACCGGCTTCAAATGGGGCAACCTCAAGACCGGCTTCGACTGCACGCTGCTGGTGGTCTCCGCGGCGATCGGGCTGATCTTCCTGGGCGGCCCGCAGTTCATCCGCGAGGGGACCATCATCAACGGCATCCTCGTCGGGCAGTACATCAAGCTCTACTTCTTCCTGTTCAAGAAGTTCTCGCGGTCCTGAGCCCGGCGGTCGTCACCGGAGCTCGTCCAGGATCGGGCGCCGGCGGGCGGCCGGGACGCCGGCGGCGTCCATCGCGCGGCGCAGCAGGCCGGGGTCGAAGCCGTGGGTGCGCAGGTGGCCGACGAGCGGGCCGTACCGGTCGGCGCGGTCGCGCAGGAGCTCGGTGGCCAGCCGGATCTCCAGCCGGACCGCCGGCACCTGGTGCGGACCGCACGCGACCAGGACGTGATGCCGCCACGGCCCTTCGCCGACGCATTCCAGGGCGTCCGAACCGGCCGGCCGCTCGACGGTGCTGAGCTCGACCTCCACCCCGTTCACCGCGAATCTGGCGAAGTACTGGCCGCTCCCCGGGATCCAGGCGGGGGCGTGGAGGCAGGGGAACGGCGACAACGCCGCGGCGAACGCGCGCAGCTCCGCCCGCCCCGGCATCAGCAGGTCGATGTCCCCGGCCGGCAGCGGGACGCCTTGCAGGAGCGCCGCGCTCGTGCCGCACAGGCGGTAGCGGACGGCGGCGCCCGCGGCGTCGAGGGTCATGGCCAGCGCCGTGGTGACGTCCGCGCGGCTCAGTGATCTGTTTCCGTGGCCCATGCCGGGCAACGTAGCAAGGCCGCGCCCCGCGTCGTCAGAGACGGCGCGGGGCGTCTGTTCTGTTGGCTCTCATAACGTTTTCTCGGCTACTGACCAAGAAGGGGTGTAATCGACGAAGGGAGCACGGCCGGTGCGTCGCAAACAGCCGGATATCGCCACAGATCCGGACGCTTTCGAAGCCTTCTACCGGCGCCACGTCGATGCGGTCACCTCGTTCCTCGCCCGCCGGGTCGATGATCCCCACACGGCCGCCGACCTGGTGGCGGAGGTGTTCATGGCGGTGCTCGACTCCGCCCACACCTACCGGCCCGGACGCGGCAGTGAGATCGCCTGGCTGTACGGCGTCGCGCGCAACACGCTCTCGGCCGAGCGGCGGCGGGCGTACAAGGAGTCGAGGCTGGTCGATCGCGTCGGCGGGCGACGGCATCTCGACTCCGACGACGTGGCCGAGCTCGTGGCGCGGATAGACGCCGAGAACCTGGCCAGACGGGCCTTCCAGGCCATGGCCGGACTGCCCGACGGTGACCGCGCGATGCTCGAACTGGTCGTCATCGACCAGCTCACGATCAGCGAGGCCGCCGCCGCCCTGGGCATCCGGCAGGGAGCCGCCCGGGCCAGGTTGCACCGCGCCCGCCACGCGCTCATGGACGTGCCGGAGATGGCTCCCTTCGTCATGGAAGGAATCCGATGAACTTCAAGGAGCACGTACTGATGGAACTGAAAGCCGAGATCGAGGCCCGCAACGGGGCCCGGCGCCGGCGCACCAGGCGGCGCCTGCTCACCGGCGCGGCGGTGGCCGCCGTCGCGGCGGCCGCGGCGGTCGTGACGCCGTTCCTCAACGGTTCGGACGCCCCCGCCTACGCGCTCACCAAGAACACCGACGGCACGATCACGCTGCGGATCAACGAGTTCCGCGACCCCACCCAGGTGGAGAAGGACCTGAAGGCGCTCGGCGTGCCCTCCGACGTCTCCTACCTCAAGCCCGGCACCCGCTGCGCCCCCGACCGCGCCCCCGCCGACGCCGGCCCCTCCTTCACCAAGGAAGAGCTCCAGAGCAAGGACCCCGCGGTCCACAAGAGGATCAGGGAGGCGATCGAGAACAGCCCCAACGCGAAGACGTTCCGGATGGGCGACGGCCAGGTACGGATCGACCCGAAGCGCATCAAGACGGGGCAGACCGCCGTCCTGGAGTTCACCGAGAACGCCGACCAGACCTCCGGCCCCGAGAAGCCGAGGGCGCTGTGGCAGTTCAGCGGCTACCTGGTGGACGGGCCGGCCAAGCCCTGCAAGGTGATCGACGACCCGTCCTGGGACCAGCTGCCCGACCCGAAGGAGCACCCGGAGGCGTACCCGCCGTCCGGCATGTGAGCGAACCGCCCACGAGGCGGCCCGCGCCCGGATCGGAGGCCGGGCGGGGCCGCCTCAGCGGCCGGGAAGGCTGATCGTCACGGACAGGCCGCCGCCCTCGCGCGGGGTCGCGGTCACCTCGCCGCCGTGGGCCTGGACGACCGCGCGGACGATCGACAGCCCGAGCCCCGAGCCGTTCGCCGAGTCCACCCGGTCGGCGTTGAGCCGCCGGAACGGCTCGAACAGGCTGCCCACCTCGTACGCCGGCACGGGTTGCCCGGTGTTGGCCACCCTGACGACGACCTCGCCCCGCAGCGTCTCCTCCGTGCTGATCCAGACCTGCCCGTCCTGCGGGAGGTTGTACTTGATGGCGTTGTCCACCAGGTTCCCCACGGCGTGTTCCAGGAGGACGGGGTCGCCCGCCATGATCGTGCCGCCGAGGCGGGAGACGACGGTCACGCCGCGCTGGTCGGCGACGGGCGTCAGCTGTTCCACCGCCGTCAGCGCCACGTCGTCGATGTCCACCGGCTGGCGGCGCGCGAGCTCCCGTTCGCTCCTGGCCAGGAGCAGCAGCCCTTCGATGAGCTTCTCGTTGCGCGCGTTGACCTCCAGCAGGGTGCGGGCGAGGGCCTTGAGGTCGGGTGAGGCCGCCGGGTCGGAGAGCGCGATCTCCAGGACCGTGCGGTTGATGGTCAGGGGCGTGCGGAGCTGGTGGGAGGCGTTGGCGACGAAGCGGCGCTGGGAGTTGAAGGCGCTGTTGAGCCGGGTCAGCATCGAGTCGAAGGTGTCGGCCAGTTCCTTCAGCTCGTCGTCCGGGCCCTGGAGGTCGATGCGCTGGTGGGCCAGCGTGCTCTCGGAGAGTTTGCGGGCCGTCGCGGTCATCTTGGCGACGGGCCGCAACGCCCGGTCGGCGACCAGGTAGCCGAAGACGAGCGCGAACAGGCCGACGCCCAGCAGGATCAGCACGGACTGCTGGACCATGCGGCTCAGGATCTGCTCGTCCAGCTTGACGGCCTGGATCTCGATCTGGTGCCGCCAGACCGTCACCAGCTCGTCGGGGATGCCCGGCGGCACGTCCAGCGAGAACTCCACGCCGTCGAGCACCGCGCGCAGCAGCAGGTAGGCGACGGTGAGCAGGAGCGTGCCGCCGACGAACAGCATGGATCCGTACGTGAGCGTCAGGCGGGCGCGGATGCCCAGCTTTCCGAACAGCTCCGCGGCCCTGCCGGGCGGAGCGTGGCCACCAGGGGTCCGGCCGGCATGGGACGGTAATCGCACGCTGTCTCCTTCCGCTGGAGACCTCATTCTGGGTGCCGCCCCGGTAAGCGCACGGTAAGGGCGTCGCGGGCCGTCGCCCGGCGGTCAGGACTCCCAGTCGAGGGTGCGGCTCACCGCGCGTTTCCAGCCCTCGTACCCCTTCTCGCGCTGCTCGTCGGTCCACTCCGGGTTCCAGCGCCGGTCCTCGGCCCAGTTGGCGCGCAGTTCGTCGGTGTCCTTCCAGTAGCCGACGGCCAGCCCGGCGGCGTACGCGGCGCCCAGCGCGGTCGTCTCGGCCACCACGGGACGGCTGACCGGCACGCCCAGGATGTCGGACTGGAGCTGCATGCACAGGTTGTTCGCGGTGACGCCGCCGTCGACCTTGAGCACGTCCAGCACCACGCCGGAGTCCTGCTGCATGGCCTCCACGACGTCCCGGCTCTGGTAGCAGATGGCCTCCAGCGTGGCGCGCGCCAGGTGGGCGTCCCTGTTGTAGCGGGACAGGCCGACGATCGCGCCGCGCGCGTCTGGCCGCCAGTACGGCGCGAACAACCCCGAGAACGCCGGGACGAAGTAGATCCCGCCGTTGTCGGTCACCTGCCGGGCCAGGTCCTCGCTCTGCGCGGAGGACCGGATGATGTGCAACTGGTCGCGCAGCCACTGCACGGCCGACCCGGTCACCGCGATGGAGCCCTCCAGCGCGAACACGGCCGGCTGGCCGGCGAACTTGTAGGCGACGGTGGTGAGCAGGCCGCGCTCGGAGCGTACGAGGTCGGTGCCGGTGTTGAGGAGCATGAAGTTGCCGGTGCCGTAGGTGTTCTTGGCCTCGCCGGGCGCGAAGCACACCTGGCCGACGGTGGCCGCCTGCTGGTCGCCGAGGATGCCGGTGATCGGCACCTCGCCGGCGAACGCGCCGTACCTGCTGGTCGTGCCGTAGGAGGCGGGCTCGGAGGACGGGCGGATCTCCGGCAGCATCTCGCGCGGGATGCCGAAGAAGGACAGCAGCTCGTCGTCCCACTCCAGCGTCTCCAGGTCCATCAGCATGGTGCGGCTGGCGTTGGTCACGTCGGTGACGTGCACGCCGCCGCGGGAACCGCCGGTGAGGTTCCACAGGGTCCAGGTGTCGGTGTTGCCGAAGACCGCCTCGCCCCGCTCGGCGGCCTGGCGCACGCCCTCGACGTTCTCCAGGATCCACTGGATCTTGCCGCCGGAGAAGTAGGCGTCCGGCCGCAGGCCCGTCTTCCTGCGGATGACCTCGCCGCGGCCGTCCCGTTCGAGCTGCGCGGCGATCCTGGCGCTGCGGGTGTCCTGCCACACGATGGCGTTGCAGTACGGGCGGCCGGTGCGCGGGTTCCACACGACCGTGGTCTCGCGCTGGTTGGTGATGCCCACGGCGGCCAGGTCGGTGTCGTGCAGCCCGGTGCGCTGGAGCGCGGTCTCGATCACCGCGGAGGTCCTGGTCGAGATCTCGATCGGGTTGTGCTCCACCCAGCCCGCCCTGGGGAGGATCTGCTCGTGTTCGAGCTGGAACTTGCACACCTCCAGACCGCTGTGATTGAAGATCATGAACCTGGTGCTGGTGGTGCCCTGGTCGACAGCCCCCACGAAATCGGGCATGGTCGTTCTCCTCCGTTCGGGTCGGACGCGGCCGGGTCAGACGCGGCCCGCGTCCTCGATGTCGGGCTCGGGCTCGGGGAGGAACCGGGCGATCATGAGCTGGTAGAGCCCGGCGCCGGCCAGGCCGCCGAGCAGGGGGCCGACGATGGGCACCCAGAAGTACAGGTCGCCGTACTGGTCGCGCCAGGCGCCGGAGTAGCCGGTGAGGTAGCTGGCCAGGCGCGGCCCGAAGTCGCGCGCCGGGTTGATCGCGTAGCCCGCGTCGGCGCCCCACGCCATGCCGATGCCGACGATGAGCAGGCCGATGACCACCGGGCTGAGGTTGGCGCTGGGCGCGAGGTTGTGCGAGTCGGACAGGGCGTACAGGACGAACATCAGGATGGCGGTGCCGATGATCTGGTCGCGGAAGCCGCCCCAGGCGCTGACCGGGAGCGAGCCGTTGCCGGGCAGGGTGGAGAAGACGGTCTGGGTCTTCAGCGTGTGCCCCGGGTCCACCTTGTTCAGCACCTCGGTGTAGTTCCAGCGCACCAGCAGCGCCCCGGCGAACGCCCCCACGGTCTGCGCCAGCGAGTACGGCAGCACCTTGGCCCACGGGAACCCGCGGAAGGTCGCGAACGCGAGCGTGACGGCCGGGTTGAGATGGGCGCCGGTGATGCGGCCGGCGACGTAGACGCCGAGCGCGACGCCGATCCCCCACGCCCAGGCGATGCTGTTGTGATCGCCGATGCCGGCCGCGACCACCTGGGCGACGACGCCCACACCGAACAGGATGAGCACCATCGTGCCGGCGAACTCGGCGATGAGCTCACCGGCCAGTTCGAGGCGTTTGACACGTTCGACCACCGCTGTCCCCGCTTTCGTGGTGTCGGCGTTGTGTGCCATTCCCCGATCGGGGAAACGTATACGGATCGTGAGTGTTTGAGCACAAAGCGTTGTTCGGGGGATCCATGAACATGACCGGGGCGATGGACGCCAGGAACCGTCAGGCAGCCATCGACCGGCTGGCGGAGCAGTCCTTCGACATGCTGGTGGTCGGCGGCGGCGTGACCGGCGCGGGCGCCGCGCTGGACGCCGCCTCCCGCGGGCTGCGGGTCGCGCTGGTGGAGAGCCGCGACCTGGCCGCCGGCACGTCGAGCAGGTCGAGCAAGCTCATCCACGGCGGCCTGCGCTACCTGGAGCAGTTCGACTTCAAGCTGGTCCGCGAGGCGCTGAAGGAGCGCGACCTGCTGGTCTCGCGGCTGGCCCCGCACCTGGTCAAGCCGGTCACGTTCCTGTATCCGCTGCAGCACGGGCTCATCGAGCGGCCGTACGTGGGGGCCGGGCTGACCCTGTACGACACGCTGGAGGGCATGCGCCGGCCGATGCCCCGGCACCGGTACCTGTCGGTCAAGGAGTCGCGCCGGATGGCGCCCGGCCTCCGCGAGGACGCGGTGTCGGGCAGCATGATCTACTTCGACGCCCAGGTGGACGACGCGCGTTTCACCCTCACCCTGGCCAGGACGGCCGCCGCGCACGGCGCCGTGGTCGCCACCCGGACGCGGGTCGTCGAGATGCTGCGCGAGCAGGGCGGCGAGCGCGTCGTCGGCGCCCGCGTGCACGACGAGGAGACCGGCCGCGACCTCGACGTCAGGGCGGACGCCGTGGTGGTGTGCGGGGGCGTGTGGACCGACCCGATCAACGGGCTGCCCGGCTCGGCGCCGGCCGGTTTCAAGGTCAGGATGTCGAAGGGCGTGCACGTCATGGTGCCGGGCGAGGCCATCGACTCGTCCACCGGCATGATCATCCCGACCGAGAAGAGCGTGCTGTTCATCATCCCGTGGACGCGACGGCGGTGGATCGTCGGCACCACCGACACCGAGTACGACGGCGACCGCGAGGAGCCGGCCGCCACCGGCGAGGACATCGACTACATCCTCGACCGCGCCAACGCCGTGCTGGCCCGGCCGCTGACCCGCGACGACGTGGTCGGCGTCTACGTGGGCCTGCGCCCGCTGGTGGCGGCCGACGAAAGCTCGGCGACCACGAAGCTGTCCCGCGAGCACGTCGTGGACGTGCCGGCGCCGGGCCTGGCCACGATCGCCGGGGGCAAGTTCACCACGTACCGGGTCATGGCCAAGGACGTGGTCGACGCGGCGCTGGAGGGCTTCGACGTGCCGGAGTCGGTGACCGACCGGCTGCCGCTGATCGGCGCCGACGGGCTGCCGGCGGTGCGCGCGTCCGTGCGGCGGCTGGCCGAGGACCACGACGTGGACGCCGACGTCGTGGAGCATCTCGTCCAGCGCTACGGCACGCTCGCGATGGAGGTGCTCGCCCTGGTCGACGACGACCGCTCGCTCGGCGAGCCGCTGGTGGAGGGGTGCCCGTGGATCAGGGCCGAGGTCGTGTACGCCGTCACGCACGAGGGCGCGCTGCACGCCGAGGACGTCCTGTCGCGCCGGACCCGGATGCTCATCGAGGCGATCCCGGCCGCGCTCGACGCGGCGCCGGTGGTGGCGCGGCTGATGGCGGGGCTGCTCGGCTGGGACGAGGCCCGGGTGGAGGCCGAGGCGGCGCGCTGCCGCACCCTGGTCGAGGCCGAGCGCAAGGCCCTGGCCGAGGCCACGGCCCCGCGCCGCGAGCCCGCCGCCGCGTCCTAGCGGCGGCGGGTCGCCGGCCGGTCGAGAGTCAGTCGCGGTCGAGAGTCAGTCGCGGTCGAGAGTCAGTCGCGGCCGAAGGTCAGTGGCGGACGAGGGTCAGTGGCGGACGAGGGTCAGCGACGGTTCGGGGCCGACCGTCAGGCGGGCCCGGCCGCCGACCGGGAAGGTGGCCAGCGGGTTGGTGTGGCCGACGTCGACGTTGGCCAGGACGGGGACGTCCCGCAACCCCGGCTGCGTCTCGACGATCTGCTCAAGGAGCGCCCTGGTCATCTGGCTGGCCTGCTGGAACCGCCCGATCACCAGCCCGCGGACGGTCTCGGCGCTCGGGACCTGGAGCAGCGAGGTGAGGTTGCGGGCGAAGATCGCCGGGTGGGACTCCAGGTCGTCCTCCACGATCAGCAGCGCGTCGTCGAGTGACGGCATGTACGGCGTGCCCTGCAGCAGGTTCAGGGTGCAGAGGTTGCCGCCGACGACGCGCCCCTCGGCGGCGCCGGGCCGCAGCGGCCACCAGCCCTCGTTGGGCATCGGCTCGCGCCCGTCCTGGTCGAGGAACCACAGGTCGTCGGTCCAGTACTTCGACGCCCCCAGCTCGACCGGCGCGTCGCCGAACAGGACGGCGGTGAACCACTCCAGGGTCTGCTCGAAGTGGTCGCGCATCCCGAACGTCGACCAGTGGGGCCCCGAGTACGTGACCAGCCCGGCGCGGGCGAGGACGGCGTTCTGCAGGGCGGTGATGTCGGAGTAGCCGCACAGGATCTTGGGGTTGGCCCGGATCAGCTCCCAGTCGAGATGCGGCAGGAGCTCGTTGCAGTTGTAGCCGCCGATGACCGTCAGGATCGCCGCCACCGACGGGTCGGCGAAGGCGTCGTGCAGGTCGGCGACGCGGGAGGCGACGCTGCTGGAGTGGAAGGCGTCCCGCTCGTCGATGTGGCGGCCGTAGGTGAGCGTCAGGCCGAGCTCGGCGAAGCGGGCGTCGATGTGCGCGGTGTGGTCGTGCTCCATGACCATCGCGCGCGAGCAGGCCGGCGCGACGACGCGGACGACGTCGCCCGCTTTGAGTTTGGGGGGATGGATGACGTCCATCCACTGAAGCATAGGCGAGCCCGGCGGCCGGGTGACGTGGCCGGTGCGGCCGGCCGGTATCGAGGGCTTCGGCGAACGACTCTCGTACTACAGGGTGTTCCATCCCGTCCAGGACCCGTTCCGTTCGTGACCGGCCCGCGGGTGCGCCGGCCGGTGCGCCAGACAGAGGGGATCTCGGCATGACGATCCGAAAGACGGCGTCTCTCGTCACTTCCTGCTGCCTGCTGTGGCCGGCGACGGCCTGCACGGCCGCGCCACCGGCCGGTCCACCGGCCGTACGGCGGGAGGCCACCCCCTCCGGCACGCCCTCACCCGGTCATGAGGCCCTGCGCCTGCCGGGTATGGAGGCCGGGACCACCACCGTGCTCAAGGCGGGACCGCGGAGGGGCAGCATGGTCGTGGGCGACGTGCCGCCCGGCAAGGACGAGCTGTGGGTGCTGTTCCGGTGCCGGGGCGACGGCCAGGCGGAGATCATCCTGGAGCCGGGCATCAGCATGCCCTTCACCTGTCTCGACGACCTGATCAGCCCCATCATGAACCGCCTCGACCTGGGCCGCAGGAAGACCCTGACGGTACGGGTCCAGGCCCCGGACTCGGTCGAGTGGGCCCTGCGCGTCACTCGTTGAGCACGTGCGGCGGCGCGCCGGGCGAGGCTCCGGGGCCGGGTCCGTCCCGGCGCCTAGGGTGTTTGCCATGGTCAAGTGGCTTGTACTCCTGCTGGCATGCTCGCTGACCGGATGCGCCGGTCCCGTCGGGACGGCCGGGCGCTCGTCGCCGTCCGCGCCCGCTACGTCCGGATCCGCCGCCTCCGAGTCCGCGCCGGACGGGTCCGCGTCCGACGGGTCCGCGTCCGACGGGTCCGCGCCGGGCGGGTCGTCTCCCCGTGCCGCCGCGGGCGAGGGCGGGCGGGAGGTCGGCGGGTGCGCGGACGCCCGGTGCGAGGTCACCCTCCGGGCGGGCGACGTCCTGAAGTTCGGGCAGCGTCACGGGGTCTCCCGGTTCGCCGTCGCGAGCGTCCAGGGCGACAAGGTCACGTGGGAGGCCGACTTCACCGGTGGCGGGGACATGAGCTCCCAGGGCGAGCAGGGCGGCGCGTCCACCTGCAAGTTCGACGAGGGCGGGGGCTGCTCGGGCTACATCCGGGGCGTCACCACGCTCACCCTGAACGACGTCGTCCTGCGCTTCCTCTCCTTCGACCGCGGCCGCGCCGTCGTACGGGTGACACCGAAGCGATGACCGCCGGCCGGGAGGTCGTGCGGGCATGAGCGCGCAGCCCAGCAGCCGGACCAGCGTGATCGTCACGATGGCGGTCGTGGGGGCGCAGGCCGTCGTCCTCGGGGTCCTGGCGGCGGTCACCGGCTCGGCCATCCTGTACGCCGAGGCCATGTTCAGCGTGGCCGACTTCGGGGTGGAGGTGTTCCTGCTCATCGGGCTGGCGCGGGTGGCGCGTCCGGCCGACGAACGGCACCCGCTCGGCTACGGGCAGGAGATCTTCTTCTGGTCGCTGTTCGCCGCCGTGGGGCTGTTCGTGGGCGGGGGCGTCGCCTCGATCGTGGAGGGTCTGGGCGAGCCGTCGGCCTCGGGCGGTTCGTACGCGCTGGGCTACCTGGTGATCGTGCTGATCACGGTCACCGACGGGTGGGCCCTGGCCGTCTCGGTGCGGGCGCTCGGCGCGCGGGCCACGGTCACCGGGCGGTCGTTGTGGGCGGAGCTACTGGCCGGCAGCGACCCGGCGGCCAAGACCGTGACCCTGGCCAACGCGGCGGCCGTGGTCAGCGGCCCGATCGCGGTGGCCGGCCTCGCGCTGCACCAGGCGACCGGGAACGAGGTCTTCGACTCGCTGGGCAGCGCGCTGATCGGGATCCTGCTGGTCGCGGTCTCGGGCCTGCTGCTGCGGCTCAACCAGAACCTCATCGCCGCGCCCAGCGTGGACGCCGCCGACCTGGCCCGCATCCGCCGCGCGATCGCCGAGGTGCCGGACGTCACCGGGGTGCGCGAGGTGATCGCGGTGATCGTCGGGCCCCACCAGGTCATGGTGGCCGCCCGGGTGACCCTCGCCTCGGCCACCGACCTTCCCCGGGCCGAACGGGCCATGGCCGCGGTCGAGGAACGGCTGCGGCGGCGTCCAGAGATCCGCGAGGTCTACGTCACGCCAGTCGCCCCCGAATGAGCCCGCACCCGGTCGTCCCGCCGGTCGCCCCCGAATGAGCCCGCACCCGGTCGTCCCGCCGGTCGCCCCCGAATGAGCCCGCGACCTGCCGAGCCGCGGGGTACCGGGCTCGGGGCGACCGGCCTGCTCACTCCTCCGGGAAGTGGCAGCTCACCTGCCGTCCCCTGACCGTCGTGAGCGCGGGCGGCTCGGTGCGGCACAACGGCTGCGCCTTCGGGCAGCGGGGATGGAAGGTGCAGCCGGGCGGCGGCGCGAGCGGGCTGGGCGGGTCGCCGTGCAGGACGATGCGCTCCCGGGTGGCCTCCACCTCCGGATCGGGCACCGGCACGGCCGACAGGAGGGTGCGCGTGTAGGGATGGGCGGGATCGGAGTAGACGGTGTCCGACGAGCCGGTCTCCACGATCCGGCCCAGGTACATGACGGCGACCGTCTCGCACATGTGCCGCACCACCGACAGGTCGTGGGCGATGAACAGGTAGCCGAGCCCGAGGTCGGCCCGCAGGTCGGCGAGCAGGTTGACGATCTGGGCCTGGATGGACACGTCCAGCGCCGAGACCGGCTCGTCGCAGACGACCAGACGGGGCCTGGAGGCGAGCGCGCGGGCGATGCCGATCCGCTGCGCCTGGCCGCCGGAGAACTCGTGGGGGTAGCGGTCGGCGTGCTCGGCGTCCAGGCCGACGAGCCGGAGCAGCTCGACCACGCCGTCCCGGTCGACGGTCCGGCGCGGCCCGGCGACGATCTGCCGGACGGTGTGGCGCGGGTTGAGCGACGCGTACGGGTCCTGGAAGATCATCTGAAGCCGGCCGCGCATCGGCAGCAGGGCCCGGGGGCCCAGGTGGGTGATGTCGTGGCCGTCGAAGGTGACGGTCCCGCCGGTGGGCTCCAGCAGCCGCACGATCATGCGGCCGGTGGTGGACTTGCCGCAGCCCGACTCGCCGACCAGGCCGAGCGCCTGGCCTTCCGGCACGTCGAAGCTCACGCCGTCCACCGCCCGGACCCGTTGCCCGCGGCGTCCGGAGAAGGTCATCCGCAGGTCGCGCACGGAGAGCATCAGTGGTCGGCTCCTTCCAGGTGGCACGCGACCCGGTGGGGGTCGCCGGTGAGCGGCGGGCGCGTGGTCGCGCAGACGTCCAGGGCGGCCGGGCAGCGCGGGTGGAAGCGGCAGCCCGGCGGCGGCGCGAGCAGCGAGGGCGGCGCCCCCGCGATCGCCCGCAGCCGCGCCCGGCCGGGGGCCGCCGCTGTGCCGGTCGGCGCGTCCGGCGGCGCCGCGCCCGGCACCGAGTCCAGCAGGGCCCGCGTGTACGGGTGCAGCGGCCGTTTGAAGATGTCCCTGGCGGGCGCGTGCTCCACGGTCCGGCCGCCGTACATGACCAGGACGTCGTCGGCCATGCGCGCCACCACGCCCAGGTCGTGGGTGATCAGGACGACCGCGAGCCCCCGCTCCCGCTGGATGCGCGCGATCAGGTCGAGGATCTGCGCCTGGACGGTCACGTCGAGCGCCGTCGTCGGCTCGTCGGCGATCAGCACGCCCGGCTCGCAGGCCAGCGCCATCGCGATCATCGCCCGCTGCCGCATGCCGCCCGAGAAGCGGTGCGGATGCTCCCCGGCGCGCCGCCGCGGCTCCGGGATGCCCACCTCGGCCAGCATCTCGACCGCCCGCTCGCGGGCCGCCCGCCGGCCGGCCCGGCGGTGCAGCCGGTACGCCTCGGCGATCTGCTCCCCCACGGTGAAGAAGGGGTGCAACGACGACAGCGGATCCTGGAAGATCATCGACACCGCGCTGCCGCGCAGCCGGCGCAGCCGTTCGGCCGGGGCCCCGACGAGCTCCTCCCCGTCGAGCTCGATCGACCCGGCGACGGTCGCCCGGCGGTGCAGCCCGAGCAGCGACAGCGCGGTCACGGACTTGCCGGACCCGGACTCGCCGACGACGCCCAGGGTCCGCCCCCGCTCGACGCCGAACGACACGCCGTCCACGATCCGGATGTCGCCGAAGCTCACCGACAGGTCGCGCACGGAAAGGATCACGAGTACCTCACCCTGGGGTCGATGACCGCGTAGACCAGGTCCACGAGCAGGTTGGCCAGCACGATGAAGAAGGCCGCGAGCAGCGTCGTGCCGAGGATCACGGGCTGGTCAGACTTGACGATGCCGTCGTAGGCGAGCCGGCCGACGCCGGGCAGGCCGTACACGGTCTCGGTGATCATCGCGCCGGCCAGCAGGCCGCCCAGGTCCATGCCGAAGACGGTGACGACCGGGGTCATGGCCGCGCGCATGCCGTGCTTGGCGACGACCGTCCGCTCGGGCAGGCCCTTGGCGCGGGCCGTCCTGATGTACGGCTCGGCCATCGTCTCGATCATCTGCGCCCGGGTGAGCCGGGCGTACATGGCGGCGTAGAGTGCGGCCAGCGTGACCCAGGGCAGGATCAGGTTGCCGGCCCAGGCGGCGGGGTCGTCGGTGAGCGGCACGTACGCGGGGTACGGCAGCAGCCCGGTCACCCGTACCGCCAGCAGGAGCAGCACCATCGCCACGAAGTAGACCGGCAGGGACGCGCTGGTCAGCGTGGCGATCATCAGCGTCCGGTCCAGGGCGCTCCCCCGGCGCAGCGCCGACACCACCCCGACCGTGACGCCCACGGCCAGCCACAGCAGGGCCGCGCCGACCGCCAGGGACGCGCTGGCCCCGAGCCGGTCGATCAGCAGGTCCCAGACCGGCAGCGCGTTCTGGTAGGAGAACCCGAGGCAGGGCACGTGGCAGCCGGGGCGCCCGGCGACGATGCCCGCGACGTAGCCGCCGAACTGCTCCCACAGCGGCCGGTCCAGCCCCATCTGCGCGCGCACCTCGGCGACCCGCTCGGGCGTGCAGGTCTTGCCGCACGCCTGGACCGCCGGGTCGGACGGCAGCACGTAGAAGATCACGAAGGTCACCGCGCAGATCACCAGCAGCACGCCGGCGACCGCGAGGGCCCTTCTGGCCAGGTACGACGTCATTGCGCCGCCCCCTTGGGATCGACGGCGTCGCGCAGGGCGTCACCGAGGAGGGTGAAGGCGAGCACGGTCAGGAACAGGCAGGTGCCGGGGACGAGCAGGTACATCGGGTCGACCTCGTACCAGAGCATCGCCTCCTGGATCATCTGCCCCCAGGAGGCGGTCGGCGGGCGCACCCCGACGCCGAGGAACGACAGCGCCGCCTCGGTGCCGATGTTGGCGGGCACCGCGAGCGTGGCGTACACGAGGATCGGCGCGGTGATGTTGGGCATGATCTCGCGGAAGACGATGACGCCGTTCAGCGCGCCGCCGACCCGGGCGGCGTCCACGTACTCGCGGTGCTTGACGGAGATCGCCTGCCCCCGCACGATCCGCCCGATGTACGGCCAGCCGAACCCGCCCATCACACACACCAGCAGGACCATCCGGTCGCCGTCGGGCATGACCGAGATGAGGGCGATCATGAAGATCAGGCTCGGGAACGACATGAGCAGGTCCATGGTCCGGCTGATCACCGCGTCCGCCCAGCCGCCGAGGTAGCCGGCCAGCAGCCCGAGCACGGTGCCGAGCAGCACCGACACCAGCGTCGCCAGGGTGGAGACCATCAGCGAGACGCGGGCGCCGTAGACGACGCGGCTGAACACGTCGCGGCCGTTGACGGGCTCGACGCCGAGCCAGTGCTCGCCGCTGACGCCGCCCAGCGCCCCCTTGGGCACGCCCGCCAGCTCCTGGTCGATCGCGGACGGGTCGAAGGCGTCCGGCGGCCAGCCGTTCAGCTTGGTGAGCAGCGGCGCGGCGAGCGCGACCAGCACCAGGACCGTCACCACGACCACCGCGAACCGGGTGGCGGCGCCGCCCAGCAGGCGTTTCCTGACCAGCCGGGCGGGCGGGCTCGCCGCGACGACCGTCGCCGTCATGTCCGGCTCCGCCGGTATCCGGGGTAGCCGTTCCTCACTTCTGCCTCACCCCCAGGACGGCGAAGTCGAGCTGCCCGGACCAGACGGGATGGCCCACCGCGCCGGAGACGTCCTTGCCGACCAGGATCGGCTTGCGGTCCCACGCGTACGGCACCGCCGGCGAGGACTGCATGACCTGCCGGTCGAGCTCGACCCAGGCGGCTTCGGCGGCCTTCGGATCGCTCATGGCCTGGATCTCGTCGATGCGCTTCTGCACCGCCTCGTCGCGGAACTGCCAGACGTTGCCGGAGTTGCCCTTCTCGACGATCGTGCGCCCGTCGAACAGCAGCGGCAGGAACGTCGCCCCGGACGGGTAGTCGGGGCACCAGCCGTAGGTGAACAGGTCGGGCGTCTTGGCGGTGTCGCCGACGGTGTCGTAGTAGACCGAGGGATCGACGGGCGTGAGCACGACCTCGACGCCCGCCCGCTTCAGCGACGCCTGCACGGCCTCGCCGAGCGCCTTGTCGCCGGTCGAGATCGTCATCCGCACGTTCAGCGTCTTCCCGCCCAGCAGGGCCTTGGCCTTCTCGACGTCCCCGGTCGGCGGGAGGTGGAACACGTCCTGCGGCGTGCCGCCCGACAGGGCCGGCGGCAGGTAGGAGGTGGCGATCGAGGTCATGGCCGGGCCACCGGCGGCGGTCTGGAGCGCCTGCTTGTCCAGGGCGAAGTGCACCGCCTGCCGGGCCTTCAGGTCGTCGAAGGGCGGCTTGGAGGTGTTGAAGCCGATCATGTCGGTGCACCCCGACATGGCGTTGACCAGCCGGGACTTCACGTCCGGCCGGGGCAGGATCTTGGCCAGGCTGGCGGCGCTGACGTCGGTGTAGGCGATCGAGGTGGCGTCCTCGCCCCTGCTCTCGATGAGCCGGTCGTCGATCACGCCCTGCCGCAGGCCCTGCTTGACCACGATGCGGTCGGGCGCGGCCTTGCGCACCGGGTCGGTGGCCGCCGACCAGTGCGGGTTGCGGACCAGGACCATCTCCTTGCCCCGGTCGTAGCGCTCGATCTTGTACGGCCCGGAGGAGAAGGGCCGGTTGTCGTACTGCGCGCCGGTCTCCTTCGCGGCCGGCACCGGCGCGAACGTCGGCAGCGTCACCGTGGAGGAGAACTCGGCGACCGGCCGCTTGAGGCGGAAGACGATGGTCCGGTCGTCGGGGGTCTCGATCGAGTCCAGGTGCCGGCCCTTCAGCGGGCCCTTGTAGCCGTCGGCGCCGGCCAGGTAGAGCTGGGCGTAGTTGGGGCCGCCGGGCAGCTCGGGGGCGAAGGAACGCTCCACGTTGTACTTGATGTCCTTCGCGGTGACGGGGGTGCCGTCCTCGTACTTGACGCCGTCCTTGAGGGTGAAGGTCCACACCTTGCCGCCCTCGGAGGCGGTGCCCAGGTCGGTGGCCAGATCCGGGACGATCTCGTGGCTGCCCGCCTTGAAGGTGGTGAGGGTGCGGTAGAGCAGCCGGATGCCGAAGTCCATCTGGGGCATCGTCCAGTTGCGGGCCGGGTCCAGGTGGGAGAAGTCCTGGTTGGACAGGATCGTCAGGGTCCCGCCCCCGGCCGCCGTCGCCGGGGTGGCGGCCTTGCCGCCGCCGCAGGCCGCCACGCCGAGCAGGAGCCCCGCGGTCAGCACGTTACGGAGAGTCACGGATCACTCCAGTGAGGTGAGAGGGCCCGGGCCGGGACCGGCGGGAGAGGGTTCGCCGGCCCCGGCGCCCGGGCGGTCTAGTACTCGGTCTTGACGCTCGCGCCCGAGAAGGTCTGCGCGGCGTGGAGGCTGATGTAGTTGTAACCGGCGGGCGGGTTGTTGATCACCAGGGTCTCGGCGTTGCCCGACGCGGTGGAGCGCTGGGTGTAGGCCGAGGTGGTGGCCCAGGTGGCGGCGTTGTAGTAGAGGTCGGCGTTCCCGGTGCCGCCGGAGGCGGTGATGGTCAGCCTGGCCGTCCCGGCGGGCAGGTAGATGTAGAGGTAGGCGTAGTTGCCCTGGGTGGCCGACAGGTTGCTGCGCTTGCAGTTCTTGTCGAGCGTGCGGGTGTCGGAGGCGGTGCACTCCGGCGTCGAGCCGCCGCCGGTCGTCACCGTGACCTGCTTCGACGTCGTCGCGGTGGCGCCGCCGTTGTCGGTGACGGTCAGCGTGACGGTGTACGTGCCCTGCGCCGCGTAGGCGTGCGACGGGTTGGCCGCGGTGGAGGTGGCGCCGTCGCCGAAGTCCCAGCGGCGGGCGGCGATGGTGCCGTCGGAGTCGGTGGAGGTGTCGGTGAAGGCGGCCGTCAGCCCGCTGGCCGTGGAGGTGAAGCTCGCGGTGGGCGCCTGGTTGCCGGTGCCGCCACCGGAGCACGCCCCGGCCGCGCAGGCGGCGAGCCAGGTGTACCAGTCGGAGTCGTAGCGGCTGCCGAGCGTGCCGGTCAGGAACGACCTGGCGGTGCTCCACGCGCCGGTCCGGTACGAGCCGAGCAGCGTCGCGACGTCGGCCGGGTGCTTGTCGAACATGTAGCGGACGGCCAGGTAGCCCCACCGGTAGATGCGGGTGGTGTCATGGTCGTAGGTGGTGTTCCACAACGTGCTCAGCGCGTACGTGCGCTTGCCCGCCTCGGTGATCGCCGCGTCGTAGACGACCTTGCGGTAGGAGTAGGAGACGTACTCGGCGAAGCCCTCGATCCACCAGATGGTCGGCGTGCTCACCCCGGCGGTGAAGTCGCCGTACATGTCGAACCGGCCGTCGAGGTAGTGGGTGTACTCGTGGTTGAGGTTCCAGATCTGGAAGTCGGGGCGCAGCCACTCGGCCTCGTAGGCGATGAACCGGGGCTGGTTGCCCGCGGCGGCGGGATCGCCCTCCAGGTACATGCCGCCGTTGTTGGTGTCGATGCCGAACATCGCGCCGGCGTAGGTCTGGTAGTCGGTGCTGGAGTCGAAGACCACCACTTCCAGCGTGGTGTTGTTGTCGTTCGCGACCGGGCCGTTGTCCTTGACCAGGTTGTGGAAGAAGGCGTCCTGGTTGGCCAGGCTGGCGCAGGTGGCGGCGAGCTGGCTCGCGGTGACCTCCTGGGCCCGGATCCTGATGCTGGCGCTGCAGGTGTGGGTGATCGGCAGCACGGCGGCCGTCAGACGGGCGGCCAGGTCGCAGGTGCCGTAGGAGGAGCAGTTGGCCTTGTCGTAGGAGTCGGTCATCTCGGCCACGCCCACCCACAGCGGCGCGGTGGCGCCGGTCATGGCGCTGCGGCCGAGCAGGTTCTTGGCCAGCGGCCGGACGACGGCCTGCAACGCCGTGTGCTGCAGGAAGCGGCCCAGCTCGCGCCCGGCGTTGGAGACCAGGTAGGAGCGGTCGGTGCCGAGCATGCCGAGGTGGTTCGCGGCGAAGGAGTTCAGGGAGTCCAGGACGCTGCGGTCGGCCTGCACGGCGCTGACGAACGCGGGCACCTGGTGGCCGCGGAACAGCACGGTGTAGACGTTGTTGACCGCGTTGAGCATCCACCACGACGCGTCGTAGGAGCTGTTGTAGCCGTCGAGCAGGCGCTTGACCACGTACAGGTAGCGGTCGTTCTGCTCGGCGCTGTCGATGAGGGTGACGGCCTCGCTCAGCACCTCGCCGTTGGCGTCGCTGACGGTCGAGGACCGGGAACTGCCGAAGAAGGCGTCCAGGCCGGACCGGATCGCGGTGGTGAGCGCCTGGCCGTACGAGCCGACGTCGCCGGAGTTGTACCAGTGGACGTAGTAGCCGGCCCGCAGGTAGAGGACGAGCTGGGCGGTGCTGGTGGTGTTGTCGCCCGGGTAGTTCGCCGAGTTGTCGCGCAGGGCGTAGGCGACGGTCGTCATCTGCGCCTCGCGGAAGGCGTTGTAGGCGTCCGTGCCGGTCAGGTTGAACAGGGTGTTGACGCAGTCGGTGGCGCTGGCCTTGATCTGCTGGACCAGGGCGCTGCCGGTGCGGCTGGTGAAGTCGGAGACGTTGCAGGCGGCGGCCGCGGCGACGCTCTTGCGCGCCGACGGTCTGGCGTGCTCCGGCCGGGTGGCGGGTTGGTCGTAGTCGCGGCGGAGTGCGTCCTTGGCCGCGGGCTGGGGCGCCCGGTCACGGGTGTCGAGCCGGGACTTGGCGACGTGCGGGGCGTCGTCGGCCGGGACCGCGAGGCGGGCGGCCGGGGGCGGTTCGGCCGCCGCGCTCGCCGGTGTCGCGGCGAACGGCGGGAGTAGGGCTAATGCGGCCAGGGGGACGATCATCCGCCAGCCGTGCAGGACCTTGCGCACAAGAACCTCCGGGGGGTATCCGCATGGATGCGAGGTCGGGTACGAGTGTGCGGTCCGTCCGGAGGGCGTGGTCATACGACGCCGCATAAGTGTTGCCTATGGGCGTTCTCAATACGTCGCCAAGAGCCATCACATGTCACATAATCCTGAGCTATGGACCTGGATCTCCGGCATCTCCGAATGGTCTGTACGATCGCCGAGGCCGGCAGCGTGACCAAAGCGGCCGCACGCCTCGGGCTGTCCCAACCGGCGATCACCACCCAGCTCCGCAGGATCGAGGAGATGGTGGGCGGTGAGCTGTTCACCCGCAGCCGGAACGGCGTCGAACCCACCCAGCTCGGACGTCAGGTCATCGCCCGCGCCCGGATCGTCCTGTCGGAGATCGACTCGCTCTTCGGCGACCTGCACGACGCGAACCCGGCCGTCACCGGGCTGCGGCTCGGGTGCAGCCACCTGGCGTGCGTGGCCAGCGTGGTGGACCGGGTCGGCGAGGCGTTACCCGGCCGGTCGATCTCCCTGCGCATCGAGCCGTCCAGCGTGCAGCTCGCCGACGCGCTCACCCACGGCCAGCTCGACGCCGCGCTCATGGGCATGATCGAGGGGTTCGACGTGCCCCTCACGCCGCCGGTCGTCACCCGCACGCTGGTGCCCAGGTATCCCATCTTCGTGGCCATGGCCGCCGGGCACCCGCTGGCCGAGCAGGCCGAGGTGCACCTGTCCGACCTCAGGAACGAGCGCTGGATCAGCCCGCCCGGCGCCGACGACGGCTCGCTGGCCGCCCTGCGCGCCTCCTGCCGGGCCGCCGGCTTCGAGCCGGACGTGCGCTACGACGCCCCCAGCGGCGCCGGCCGCCCGCTGGTCGCCGCCGGGCTGGGCGTGCGCCTGGTGGACCCGACCTGGCCGGTGCCCGAGGGCACCGCCGTACGGCCGCTGGCAGGCGAGCCGCAGGTCGGGCACCTGGTCATGGCCTGGCGCAGGGACCTGATCGGTGCCGACGCGGCGGCGGCCATCTACCGCGGGCTCGCCGCCGCCTTCGAGGACCACATCGACGACAACCCCCTCTTCCGCCGGTGGTGGGACGAGCACCCGGGCGCCCATCCCCTCCGCTGACGGCCGCGACCGGCGCGCGTGGGCCTCACTCCGCCGTGCGCAGCGGGAAGTGGCAGGCCACCTGGTGCTCGCCGCCCGCCAGCGGCGGCTCGGTCGCGCAGATCTCCTGGGCGAGCGGGCAGCGCGTCCTGAACCGGCATCCCGAGGGCGGGTTCTGCGCGCTGGGCAGCTCGCCCTCGATGGCGACGCTGGTGCGCGGCGCCACGCCCGGCTCGGCCGAGGGCACGGCCTCGATCAGCGCCTGCGTGTACGGGTGCCGGGCCTTCCTGACGACGTCGCGGGCCGGCCCGACCTCGACGAGCTTGCCCAGGTACATGACGCCGATCCGGTCCGACATGTAGTCCACGACGGACAGGTCGTGGCTGATGAACACGTACGACAGGCCCAGCTCGCGCTGCAGGTCGCGCATGAGGTTGAGCACCTGGGCCTGGATGGACACGTCGAGCGCGCTCACTGGCTCGTCGCACACGATCAGCCGCGGCTCCAGGGCCAGCGACCTGGCCAGCCCGATGCGCTGGAGCTGGCCGCCGGAGAACTCGTGCGGGTAGCGGTCGAGCACCCGTCGCGGCAGGCCCACCTGGTCCAGCAGGGTGCCGATGCGGGAGCGGCGGCCGGCCCGGTCGCCGGCCTGCTGGATCTCCAGGGGCTCGGCCAGGATGGAGTCGATGCGCATGCGCGGGTTCATCGCCGCGTAGCTGTCCTGGAACATGAGCTGGACCCGCCGGTGCATGGCGCGGCGGGCGCGCCGGTCGAGCGTGGCGATGTCGGCGCCGTCCACCACGATCTGGCCGGAGGTGGGCTCCTCCAGGCCGACGATCAGCCGGCCCACGGTCGACTTGCCGCAGCCCGACTCGCCCACGAGCCCGAACGTCTCGCCGGGGCGCACGTCGAAGCCGACCCCCGCGACGGCGCTGACCTGCGGCGCCTTGCGGCCCAGCGAGCCCGTGCCGTCGTAGTTCTTGACCAGGTCGCGGACGGACAGGATCGGCGCGGCCCCGGCCTGCGGCCCGGCCCGGTCGGGCCGCGGCCCGGCGGCCTGGGCGCGCGCCCGCGGCTGGAGCACCGGGTGCAGGCAGGCGTGCTGGTGCTCGCCGTCGGACAGGGTCACGTCGGTGGTGCGGCACTCCTCGGTCGCGAAGCGGCAGCGGGGCGCGAACCGGCAGCCGGTCATCGGCCGGGACAGGTCCGGCGGCAGGCCGGGGATGCTGTAGAGCGCGCCGTCGTCGTGCTCGGCCGCGCCGGGCAGCGACTCCATGAGGGCCTCGGTGTAGCGGTGGCGCGGCTGCCGGAACAGCTCGGCGGTGGTCGCGGCCTCCACCACGCGGCCGGCGTACATGACGGCGACCCGGTCGGCGCGGCTGGCGATCACGCCCAGGTCGTGGGTGACCAGGATGACCGCCATCTGGAACTCTTCGCGCAGGTCGTCGATGAGTTCCAGGATCTGGCGCTGGGTGGTGACGTCGAGGGCGGTGGTCGGCTCGTCGGCGATGAGCAGCCGGGGCGAGCAGACCAGGGCCATGGCGATGACCACGCGCTGGCGCATGCCGCCGGAGAGCTGGTGGGGGTAGGCGTCGGCGATCTTGTCGGGACGCGGCATGCCGACCCGGCGCAGGATCTCCACGGCCCGCTCGCGCGCCTCGGCCTTGCCGACGCCCTGGTGCACCCGGAGCGGCTCGGCGACCTGGGCGCCGATGCGCATGGTGGGGTTGAGCGAGGTGAGCGGGTCCTGGAACACCATGCCCATCTCGACGCCGCGGATCCTGCGCATCTCGGCCGGCGGCAGGGACAGCAGGTCGCGGCCCTCGAACAGGATCTCGCCGCCGACGACGCGGCCGCCGGACGGCAGCAGGCCCATGATCGACAGGGCGGTCATGGTCTTGCCGCTGCCCGACTCGCCGACGATGCCGAGCGTCTCGCCCTGCCGCACCTCCAGGTTGACGTGGTCGAGGGCGTGCACGACGCCCTGACGCAGCGGGATGTCGGTGCTGACGTCGCGCAGGCGCAGCAAAGGGCTCATGTTCCGTTCCTCCTAGCGCCGCCGGAGGCGGACCTCGAAGACGTCCCTCAGCCCGTCGCCGATGAAGTTGAAGGCGAGGACGATGAGGATGATGGCGA
This sequence comes from Nonomuraea sp. NPDC001636, assembly GCF_040298265.1. Lineage (NCBI taxonomy): Bacteria > Bacillati > Actinomycetota > Actinomycetes > Streptosporangiales > Streptosporangiaceae > Nonomuraea > Nonomuraea sp. NPDC001636. The sequence goes on along the minus strand of NZ_JBEOZT010000023.1, from coordinate 57,312 downwards.
TCCCGGGCGGGTACAGCAGCCACCAGTAGCCGCTGTAGGTGTTGGCGAGGCCGTCGGAGAGCATCCCGCCCCAGTTCGCCGCGGGTGGCGGCACGCCGAGGCCGAGGAAGGACAGGTAGGCGACGTACAGGATGGCGTCGGCGACCTGGAAGGTGGCGTTGACGATCACGGTGCCGATGGCGTTGGGGATGATGTGCCGCCGTACGGCCCGGCCGCCGGTGCCGCCCATCGACCGCATGGCCTGGACGTACTCGCGCGAGCGCAGGGTCAGCGCCTCGCCGCGGACCAGCCGGGCCGGGCCCAGCCAGGCGAAGGCGCCGATGATGAGGATGAGCATCGGCACGGTCGGCGTGACGATGGTCGCCATCAGCATGAACAGGAACAGCGAGGGGATCGACATCATCGCGTCGACCACCCGCATCATGGCCGCGTCCACCCAGCCGCTGGTGAAGCCGGCGATGGCGCCCCAGATCGTGCCCACGACCGTGGCCAGCACGCCGGCGGCCAGCCCGACGACGATGGACGTCTGCCCGCCGAGCAGCAAGCGGCCGAGCTGGTCGTAGCCGACGCCGTCGGTGCCCAGCGGGTGGCCCGGGGTGCCGGGGGGCAGGTAGACCGAGGCGAGGTCGGTGTGCACCTGGTCGGTCCGGTAGAACAGCGGGCCGAGGAAGCACAGGCCGCCCAGCACGATGAAGATGATCAGGCCCAGCAGGGCGAGGCGGTTCTCGGCGAAGACGGTCAGCGCCTGACGCCACTGGCCGCGTACGGGCGCCTCTTCGGCGGGGACCGGGGTTCCGGTCGCCTCGGCGGACGCGGTCATGAGCGGGCCGCCGTCCTGAGCCGGACGCGCGGATCGACGGCGGCGTACAGCAGGTCGGCGAGCAGGGCGCCGAGCACGGTCGCGATCGCGATGATCAGCGTGACGCCGAACAGGATCGGGAAGTCCCGCTTCAGCGCCGCCTGCCAGAACAGCTGGCCCATGCCGGGGTAGTTGAACAGGGCCTCGACGACCAGGGCGCCGCTGAACAGCGCGGGCAGGTACATCCCGAGCAGGGTGATGACCGGGAACAGGCCGTTGCGCAGCGTGTGCCGGGCGACGACGCGCGCCTCCGACAGGCCCTTGCTGCGGGCGGTGCGCACGTAGTTCTCGTTGAGGTTGTCGACCATCGAGGAGCGCACGTACCGCGAGTAGACGGCGACGGTCACGACGGCGAGCGTGATGGTGGGCAGGACGAGCCCGGCCGGGTCGGCCAGCACCTCACCGAGGGTGAACCCCTGCGAGGCCTCCGGCGGCAGGATCGGCCAGACCTGCGAGAAGAGAATGATCATCATGAGACCCATGAAGAAGATCGGCGTGGCGTAGGCCAGCAGCGACAGGGTGGTGATCGTGTAGTCGGGCCACCGGTTGCGCCGCATCGCCTGGACGACGCCGAGCGGGATGGCGACGACGACGGCCAGCATCGTCGAGAACAACGACAACACCATGGTCTTGGGCAGCCGCTGGCCGATGGCCTCGGCCACCGACTGGTTGAGCTGGAAGGAGTAGCCGAGGTCGCCGCGCAGGAGGCGGCCGATGTACATGACGTACTGCTGGATCCAGGGGCGGTCGTAGCCCATTTCGTGGTCGAACGCCGCGAGCTGGGCCAGCGTCGCGTCCTTGCCCAGGGTGGCCCGCGCCGCGCCGCCCGGCAGGAGATGCAGGATGACGAACGTGATCATCGTGACCAGCACGACGATGATCAGGGCCTGGCCCAAGCGGGTGATCAGATACCGGGCCACGCGGGGCCCCTCCTTGTTCCAGGGACCCCGGCGACCCCCGCACGGGCCGCCGGAGTCGGGGACGGTCTCAGCTCTTCCAGGACCAGTCCTGGAAGAACATGTTGTTCATCGGGTCCTGCGTGACGCCCTGGAGCCCGGCGCGGTACGCCGAGATCTGGTAGACGGGGTTCGGCATCCACAACACCGGCAGGTCCTGGGCCAGCCGGTCGTTGTACGCCTTGAGCGTCGCCTCGTCGTCGGCGAACTGGGTGGCCTCGATGAGCTTGTCGGCCTCGGGGTCGCTGTAGCTGCCCAGGTTGACCGGGGCGTCGGTGGCGAACAGCCGCTCGCCGCTGGGGAAGGCCGGGTAGTACCAGCTGCCCTGCGAGCCGAAGAACGACATGTCCCACGAGCAGTTGGAGTCCGACGGCTTGCACGCCGGGGTGACCGCGACCGAGTCCGGCACTTCCTTGATGGTGAGCTGGATGCCCAGCTTCGACATCTGGGACTTGATCTCGGCGAACATCTTGGTCGTCGCGGCGAAGCCGGTCTGGCTGGTGACGGTGAAGGCCAGCTTCGCGCCGGACTTGACGCCCTCGCCGCACTGGTCGGCGCCGGTGCCCGGCTTCTGGCAGGTCGTCTGCCCGTCGGGGGTCACCTGCCAGCCGTGGCTCTCCAGGAGCTGCTTGGCCTTGGCCGGGTCGAAGGGGTAGGCACAGCCTTCGCTGGAGCCGTTCGTGCCGGGCTTGGCCGGGACGGGCCCGCAGGTCGGGGCCGCCATGCCGGACCAGATGGCCTTGCTGATGGTCGGCTGGTCGATGAGCGACTGCAGGGCCTGACGCAGGTAGAGCTGCTTGAACAGGGGGCCGGAGTCGGGGTTGTTGAAGTTGAGCTGCAGGTAGGTGATGGACCAGCCGTACCAGGGGGCGATCTGGTAGCCCTTCGACTCCAGGTACTTCTGCTGCGACAGGTTGGCCGGCGGCACGTAACCGTAGTCGATCTGGCCGGCGCGCAGCACGTTGAACTCGGCGTCGTCGCTGGTGAAGGGGCGCAGCGTGACCGACTTGAGCTTCGGCTTGTCGCTGCCGGAGTAGTTCGCGCGGGCGGTGAGGACGACCTCGCCGTTCGGCACGTACTTCTCCAGCTTCCACGGGCCGCTGTTGACCTGCCACAGCTCGTTGGTCGCGTACGTCTTGGGGTCCTTCGACGCGGCGGTGAGGAAGTCGAAGACCTTCCTGGCGCCCTCGGGGGTGGTGTCGAGGTCGCTCACCTTGCCGGTGGCCGAGTCCTTGTCCCAGACGTGCTGGGGCAGCGGCACGATGCGGTTGAGCTGGTTGCCGACGAACCACCCGGTGTTGTACGTCTTCGTGGTCGTCAGGGAGAAGGTCTTGTCGTCCTTCACCTTGAACTCGGCGATGTTGTCCGGGAAGCCGCCCTCCCGGTAGGACGCCCACTTGTCCTTGTTCGCGGTGACGAGGTTCCACCAGAACTGGATGTCACGGGTGGTGACGGGCTTGCCGTCGGACCACGTGTTGTCCTTCAGCGTGATCGTCAGCGTCTTGCCGCCGTCGCTCACCTCGGGCGGTTCGGCCATCGAGCGCCCGGGGTCGATGTTGTACTTCGCCGAGCCGTCCAGCAGGTACTCGTACAGGTGACGGTACTGGGCGGAGCCGAAGATGACGTTCTCGCCCTGGGTGAAGCCGGGTGCCGAGATCGGCAGGATCCAGTTCGGGGTCCTGAGGGCGACGGTCACGCCGTCCTTGCTCTGGCCCCCGCTCTGGGCGCCCTTCTGCGCGCCGCCGGCGGACCCGCTGCACGCGGTCAGCGCCAGCCCGAGGGCCAGCACGCCCGCCAGGGCGCCGGTGCCGCGGAGCCCGCGCCGGTGGAATCTGCTCCCCATGGGATCTCCTCGGTTGACGTCGCACGGCGCCCTGCGCTTACCGGGGGCCTGGTGCGTTCGATGCGGAGAATGTATAGATGGTCCCGCACGAAGTCAACGGAACTAATTCGCTTTGTTCGCTGACTTCTTTCGGTTTAGAGTCGAAGTCGCCGGTGCCTCATGATGGGGCTCTGTTGCGACGACGGGCCCGCCGGGGAAACCGGCCTGAAAGAGGAGCGGCATGCCGGAGCCATCGAGTCCCGCCAACCTGCGTGAGCAGGCGCTCAGCCTCTTGGCCAGCGGTGCGGCGACGTCGCGCGCCGATCTGGTGGAGACCCTCCAGGTGGCTCCGTCCACGGTCTCCAGCGTGGTCCGGCGGCTGCTGGAGGAGGGCGCCATCCTGGAGGAGGGCGTCGGCCGCTCCACCGGCGGGCGGCGGCCGCGGATCCTGCGGCTGCGCGATGTCCCGGGCGCCTTCGCGGTGTCCGAGCTGGGCGCCCAGCACGCGCGCGTGGGGCTGTGCGCGCCCGACGGCCGGCTGCTGGCCGTACGCGAGATCGCCACCGACATAGCGGAAGGGCCCGGCCAGGTCTTCGACGCCATCTGGCGGGCGTACGAGCAGCTCAGCACGGCCAAGGCCCCCGGCCAGACGCTGCTCGGCATCGGCCTCGCGCTGCCCGGCCCGGTCGAGCACCCGCACGGCCGGCTGATCGGCCCGGCCCGGATGCCCGGCTGGAACGGCTTCGACGCCCAGACCCACCTGAGGGAGCGCTTCGGCGTGCCCGCGGTCGTCGACAACGACGCCAAGGCCGCCGCCATCGGCGAGTACGTCAGCCGGGGCCGCGACCCCGGCGACATGATCTACGTCAAGGCCGGCACCGGCATCGGCGGCTGCCTGGTCAGCGGCGGCCAGATCTACCGCGGCGGCCGCGGCCTCAGCGGCGACGTCACCCACGTGCGGGTGGCCGACAGCGGCGAGCGCGAGTGCTCCTGCGGCAGCCGCGGCTGCCTGGAGACGGTGGCCAGCGGCGCCGCCCTGGTCCGCCAGCTCAAGGACCGCGGCCTGCGGGTCAGCACGCCGCGCGACGTCGTCGCCGCCACCGTCGACGCCGAGCCGTCCGTGGTGACCCTGGTGCGCCACGCCGGCGAGCTGCTCGGGGTCGCCCTGTCCGGCCTGGTCAACTTCCTCAACCCCGACGCCGTCGTCATCGGCGGCGCGCTGTCCAGCCTCGACGTCTACGTGGCCGCCGCCCGGAGCATGCTCTACAAGCGCTGCCTGCCGTCCATGACCCAGTCACTGTCCATCGAGGCCAGCGCCGCCGGCCCGGACGCCGCCCTGATCGGCCTCGGGCACCTCGTGCGTGCCTCGGCCGACGTCCGTCCCTCCTAGGCAAGGAGCCCCCGCCCGTGTCCCGTCCCCTCCGCGTCGCCGTCGGCGGCGTGCACATCGAGTCCAGCACCTTCTCCCCGCACCTGAGCACCGCCGCCGACTTCGAGGTCACCCGCGGTGACGCCCTGCTCGCGCGGTACGGCTGGCTCGCCGAGCCGTGGGCGGCCGACGTCGAGTGGATCCCGCTCGTGCACGCCCGCGCCCTGCCCGGCGGGGCCGTGGCCAGGGAGACCTACGACGCCTGGGCGGCCGAGATCGCCGCCGGGCTGGCCTCCGCGGGCCCGGTGGACGGCGTCCTGCTCGACATCCACGGCGCGATGAGCGTGGTCGGGCTGGAGGACGCCGAGGGCGACCTGATCACGGTGGTCCGCTCGGTGACCGGCGGGCAGCCGTTCGTCTCGGCGGCCATGGACCTGCACGGCAACGTCTCCCACCGGTTCTTCGCCGGCTGCGACCTGCTCACCTGCTACCGCACCGCCCCGCACGTCGACGTCTGGGAGACCCGCGAGCGCGCCGCGCGCAACCTGGTGGCGGCCCTGCGCCGCGGGCAGCGTCCGCACAAGGCCCTCGTGCACGTGCCGATCCTGCTGCCCGGCGAGATGACCAGCACGCGCGTCGAGCCGGCCAAGGGCCTGTACGCCCGCGTCCCCGAGATCGAGGCCAGGGACGGCGTCATCGACGCGGCCATCTGGATCGGCTTCGCCTGGGCCGACGAGCCCCGCTGCCGCGGCGCGGTGGTCGCCACCGGCACCGACGCCGCCGCCACCGCCGCGGCCGCCCGCGAGCTGGGCGAGCAGTTCTGGGCGGCGCGCGACGCGTTCACCTTCGTCGCGCCCACCGGTTCCATGGACGAATGCCTCGACCAGGCGCTGACCGCGGTCAAGGACCCGGCCCGGCGGCCGTTCTTCATCAGCGACTCGGGCGACAACCCCGGCGCGGGCGGCGCCGACGACGTCACCTTCGCCCTCGAACGCATGCTGGCCCGTCCCGAGATCGCCGGCGGCTCGGTCCGCGCGGTGTACGCCTCGCTGGTCGATCCCGAGGCCGTGGCCCAGGTCGCCGGCCTCGCGCCGGGCTCGCCGGTCAGCCTGCGCGTCGGCGGCCGGATCGACGCCCGCGAGCCGGGGCCGCTGCCGATCGAGGGCGTGCTGGAGGCGGTCGCCGACGACCCCGACGGCGGGTTGTGCGTCAGCGTGCGGGTGGGCGGTCTGAGCGTGTTCGTCACCTCCCGGCGCATGCAGTACCGCGAGCTGGCCTCCTACGCCCGGCTGGGCGTCCAGGTGGACGACGTCGACCTGGTGACGGTCAAGATCGGCTACCTGGAGCCCGAGTTGTTCGACGCGGCGGGCGACTGGCTGCTCGCGCTCACGCCGGGCGGGGTCGACCAGGACCTACAGCGCCTGCCGTACGAGCGCCTGGCCCGCCCGGTCTTCCCCCTCGACCGCGACTTCGACGCCGACCTCACCATGATCACCGGCTCATAGCCGCCCTGCCGGCCCGCCCCCTCCGGCACCGGACCTGGCAGGGCTTGGAGGGGGCTCCCAGTCGGCTCCAAGCCAGGAACAAGAGGGCTAACTCATCATTTCCGCCTGTGAGCGGATATTTCAGAAAAAGGCTGATGAGGGTCGCCGCGGGTGCGGCGGTCGTCGCGGCGGTCATGCTGCCCGCGCTGCCGGCGGCCGCCGACGGCGCCCCCGACGAGCGGCCCGACATCCCGGTCGGCACCTGGCTGGCGGCGCGTACGCAACCCGCGGTGCAGCTGACCAGCTTCACCTACACGGCGACGGTGTCCGTCCCGTCCAACACGATCAACGAGGCGGCCTACAACCAGATCGTCCAGGAGGCCGTCACCGCCGTCCAGTCCGGCAAGATCTCCTCGGACGAGCGCAGCATCGGCAAGTGGGTCTTCCAGCAGATCGCCGCCAACGTGGACACCTACGTTTCCTCGACCACGCCGATGCGCACGGTCGAGGCCGAGGTCGGCGGCATGTGCACCGGCTGGTGGGTCACCCCCGACGGCTACATGGTCACCGGCGCGCACTGCGTCCAGGTCGGCGAGACCGAGCTCAGCCAGCTCTTCGCCCAGCAGGCGCTGGCCAAGTTCAACAAGCAGGACGCCAAGGAGATCATCAGCGGCCTGGGCGACCTCAAGAACGACGAGGAGATCCTCAAGCTCGCCCAGCAGATCTACGTCACGTTCAACTCGACCCACATGCAGCTCAGCAACCTCAAGCAGAGCCTGTCGGTCATGCAGAGCCTGCCCGGCGGCGGCGTGGACAAGACGGCCAAGGCGGTCCCGGCCGAGCTGGTGTCGGTGGGCGAGAGCTACCCGGGCAAGGACTTCGCGCTGCTCAAGGTGAACGGCCAGCAGAACCTGCCGACCGTGCCGCTCGGCGACGACGCCGACGTGCGCACCGGTGACACGCTCTACATCAGCGGCTTCCCCGGCCTGGTCACCAACACGCCGTTCTTCAGCCTGGAGTCGAAGCTGGAGCCGGCCCTGACCGAGGGCCCGTACAACGCCAAGCGCACCACGCAGACCGGCGTGCCGTACATCCAGACGCAGGCGCCGTCCTACCACGGCAACTCCGGCGGGCCGGTGTTCAGCAAGGACGGCAAGGTCGTCGGCATGCTGATCGCGGGCACGGTGAGCGAGGGCGGCGAGGCGTCGGAGAGCGAGAGCTTCGTCCTGCCGGTCGGCATCATCAAGGAGAAGCTCGGCGAGAAGAACGTCAAGCCCGCCCAGGCCGTCACGACGACCCGGTACAACGAGGCGCTCAACGACTTCTTCCGGCACTACTACTCCGACGCGCTGCCGAAGTTCCGCGAGGTGCAGGCGCTGTTCCCGAACCACCCGTACGTGGCCAAGTACATCAGCGACTCCCAGCAGGCGATCTCCGCGGGCAAGGACGAGACGCCCAAGCCGATCCTCATGTGGGTGCTGATCGCCGGCGGCGTGCTGCTGCTCCTGGTGCTGGTCGCGGTCGTGGTCAAGGTCCTGCGGGGACGCCGGCGGCCCCAGCCGGCCATCGTCTCGCCCCAGCCCGGGTACGGCGCGGTGCCGCCGCCCCCGTGGCAGCAGCTCCCCGCGGCCCAGGCCCAGCTCTCGCCGCCGGTGCAGCCGATGCAGCCGGCCCAGAGCCCGTACGGCCACGGCGGCGACGGCTACGGCCCCGGCGGGTACGGCGCGAACGGCCACGCCGCGAGCCCGTACGGCTCGGCCCCGGACGCCCACTTCCACCAGCCCCCTCACCAGCAGCCCTCCTACGAGCAGCCCGGCGGCGACCAGACCAGGTCCGTGCGCTACGGCCAGTTCAGCCCGCCCGCGGACCCCAGGTCCGGGCAGGTCGCGGACCTGGAACGGCAGATCGCCGACCTCCAGCGCCGGCTCGGCGACCAGCCCCCGAACGCCTGACGGGCCCGCGTGAGCCAGGTCCCGCCAGACACGTCAGGATGCGTGGCCCCGGAACCCCATGACGGGTTCCGGGGCCACGACGTGCGCCCGGCGGATCCGGGCCACAGCGCCCGCCGCGGCCTACGATGACCTCGTGGACGTGCTGAGCAGCCGCGTGCTCCTGCGGCCGACCGACCCCGCCCGGACCCGCCGCTTCTACGCCGACACCCTCGGCCTGGCGGTCTACCGCGAGTTCGGCCCCGACGACGACCCCGGCGTGGTGTTCTTCCTGGGCCAGGGTTTCCTTGAGGTCGCCGGGCGTTCCGACGGCCCCGCGACCGGCGGCTCGCTGTCGATCTGGTTGCAGGTGCGCGACGTCGGGCGCGAGGAGGAGCGCCTGCGGCAGGCGGGCGTCACGGTGCTGCGCGAGCCGCGGCTGGAGCCGTGGGGCCTGGTCGAGATGTGGATCGCCGACCCCGACGGCCATCGCATCGTGCTGGTGGAGGTGCCGCCCGGCCATCCGCTGCGCCGCGATCCGCGGTGAGGCCCCTGAGTTTGCATCCCGCACGGACCGTGTGCTAGCTTAGGTCGCGTTGCAGTTGTGGTACCCATAAAAGACTTTGTGCGCACCTGAAAGGGCTGGATCTTCAGGTGCGTTTTATGTTTTCCGGTCATCTCCGGGATGGGCTCATCGCGGCGACACGGGAATCCGCGCGGTGCGGATTCCGTCTCTGCACATCTGAAGGAGATAGTTATGGCTACCGGTACCGTGAAGTGGTTCAACTCGGAAAAGGGCTTCGGCTTCATCGCGCAGGACGGCGGCGGCGCCGACGTCTTCGCCCACTACTCCAACATCGTCTCCAACGGTGGCTACCGTGAGCTGACCGAGGGCCAGAAGGTGGCCTTCGACGTCGTGCAGGGCCAGAAGGGCCCGCAGGCCGAGAACATCGTTCCCGCCTGACCTCACGCAGCCCGCGTCTGGGCCCGCACCCTCTCCGGGGTGCGGGCCCAGACCGCTTTCAGGGGGCATTTGATCGGGTATGGACCGATCAGCTCTGCGCGGTTATGTTGCGAGTGCGTCAGGCAAGTTGTCAGACCGACGCCGAGGAGCACCACAGGACTGCGTCTGAGAGGACCCTCGCATGTGCGGCATCGCCGGATGGGTGGACTTCGACCGCGACCTGACCAGCGAACGGGCCACCGCCCTCGCCATGACCGCGACCATGAGCTGCCGGGGCCCCGACGACCAGGGCCTGCACCTCGAACCGCACGCCGCGCTCGGCAACCGCAGGCTCGCCGTCATCGACGTCGATGGCGGCCACATGCCGATCGAGGCCGAGGGCCTGGCCGTCATCACCTACAGCGGCGAGGTCTACAACTTCCGCGAGCTGCGCGAGGAACTGGCCGCCAAGGGCCACCGCTTCCGCACCAGGAGCGACACCGAGGTCGTGCTGCGCGGCTACCTGGAATGGGGAGAGGGCGTCGCCGACCGGATCAACGGCATGTACGCCTTCGCCGTCTGGGACGAGCGCTCCCAGGAGCTCGTGCTGATCCGCGACCGCATGGGCATCAAGCCGCTGTTCTACTACCCCCTGCCCAACGGCGTGCTGTTCGGCTCCGAGCCCAAGGCGATCCTGGCCAACCCGCTGGCCCCGCCCGTGGTCGACCTCGACGGCCTGCGCCAGCTCCTCAGCATGGCCACCGTCCGGCAGCGGTCGGTCTACAAGGGCCTGTGCGAGCTGCCGCCCGGCCACCTGCTGCGCGTGGGCCGGCAGGGCGCGCGGCTGCGCCGCTACTGGTCGCTGGAGGGCCGCGAGCACACCGACGACCTCGACACGACCGTACGCACGGTGCGCGAGCTGCTCGACGACATCGTCGGCCGGCAGCTGATCTCCGACGTGCCGCTCTGCACGCTGCTCTCCGGCGGCCTCGACTCCAGCGTCGTCACCGCGCTGGCCAGGACGCACGGCCCGATCCGCTCCTTCGCCGTGGACTACGCCGGCTACGCCGAGCACTTCCGGGCCGACGAGTACCGCGGCGACCCCGACCGGCCGTTCGTGCGGATGCTGGCCGACCACGTCGGCTCCGAGCACACCGACATCGTCCTCGGACCGGCGGAGCTGGCCGACCCCGGGCTGCGGGCCTCGGTCGTCCGGGCCTGGGACGCGCCGAGCTTCCTTGGCGACATGAACTCCTCCCTCTACATGCTGTTCCGCGCCATCCGCGAGCATTCGACCGTGGCGCTGTCCGGCGAGTCCGCCGACGAGATCTTCGGCGGGTACGCCTGGTTCCACCTGCCGCAGACGGTCGAGGCCGACACCTTCCCGTGGCTGGCGATGGTGATGCGCGAGCAGCAGCCGACCGACATGCTCGACAAGTCGCTGGTCCGGCAGCTCGACCTGGACGCCTACACCGCCGACGGCTACCGTACGGCGCTGGCCGAGGTGCCCCACGTGGCCGGGCAGGACGCCCGCGAGCGGCGCATGCGCGAGATCTGCTACCTGCACCTCACCCGCTTCCTGCCCTTCCTGCTCGACCGCAAGGACCGGATGAGCATGGCCGTCGGGCTGGAGGTGCGCGTGCCGTTCTGCGACCACCGGCTGGTCGACTACGTGTTCAACACGCCCTGGTCGATGAAGACGTTCGACGGCAGGGAGAAGAGCCTGTTGCGGGCGGCCGGGGCCGACCTGCTGCCCGAGCCGATCGTGCGCCGGGTCAAGGCCCCGTACCCGGTGACCCAGGACGTGGGCTACGAGCAGGCGCTCCGGGACGCGCTGCGCGAGCTGGCCGCCGACAAGGACGCCCCGGTGCTGCAACTGCTCGACGCCGACGCCGTCCGCGAGGCCGCCTTCGCGCCGGCCGAGAAGGTGACGACCACGATGAGCAGGTACGGCCTGGAGCTGGCGCTGGATCTGAACGTCTGGCTGACCTCCTACGGCGTGCGCCTGGAGGTGTAGCGGGCACACTGGGCGGATGACGTCCACTGATCATCTGCCGGCCACGCCGTTCGAGGAACAGTTGTGGGCGGCCCACCAGGACGGGCGGACCGCCCTGTGCCTGGGCCTGCTCCGCGACGCCGACCTGGCGTTGCCGATCACCGCCGCCGCGGCGGCCGGGACCGAGCCGCCCGCGTGGGCGACGGCCACGGACTCCGGCCGTACGTGGGTGCTCGCCTTCACCTCGGTCGAGGCGATGGTGACCGCGACCGGCGGCCTGGCCACGCACTGCCGGATCGTCTCGCCCGCCGAGCTGGCGGCCGGCTGGCCGGACCCGCGATGGGGCCTGGCGGTCAACCCGGGCCTCGGGGCCTCGTTCCTGCTGGAGCCGGGGACGCTGGCCAGGCTGGCGGTGCCCACGCTCGTCCAGGACCTGCGGCTCGCGCCCGGGTCGGGGGTGCCGGTGGTGCAGAAGCTGCTGTCCCCTGCCGACATCGGCGTCCTGCTGGCGACGGCCGAGCCGCGCGTCTCCGGCTACTGCCACCACGCCCTCGACGTCTCGCACATCGCCACGCCCACGGTGCTGGCCGACGCGCTGGGGCAGCCCGGCATGCTGACCGACAGCGGCTCGCTGAACATCCTGCGCTGGCATCCCGTCGGCCTCGACCTCTACCGCACCCCGTACGGCGGGCTCGACGAGCAGGGCCGGGACGCGGTGGCCGGCTGGGTGGTCGAGGAGCCGCCGTTCGTGGGCATGGGCCTGGTGCCCAACGTCGACCAGGTCATCCGCGAGTACAAGGTGTACGGCGTCGGCCTGCCGCACGGCGCGGAGATCTGGGAGCTCACCAACGAGGGCACCGAGCACCGGCGTGCGCTCTACCACGGTGACCTGCGGCGATGGCTGCTGATCGGCCGGAAGGCGGCGGCATGACCTGGCACTTCTACCGCGCCCACTGGCAGGGCGCCGACTACGTGGCCAGCCCCGAGCCGCACCCGCTGGAGCTGTGGGTACGCCTGCGCGCCACCGGCCCGGCCGACGGCTTCGAGGAGGTCGAGCCCGGCTGCCACGTCCGCACGGTGCCGTTCGCCGAGTGCGCGTCCCTGCAGTTCGTCACCACGGAGTGCACGTGGCGGGGCGAGCGGTTCCAGGTGCACGACGAGCGGGACGGCCTGCTCCTGCTCGAATACCTGGGTGGTTCCGCGCCCGCGGCGCTCGCGCTGGGGCTGGAGCGGGTCGAGCGGGGCGTGTACCGGGCGTGGGCCCCGCGGACGGAGATCACCGAGCTCCGCGAGGAAGTTGTGGCGATAAGTCCACAAGATGGGCCTTTTTGAGGATTGGCTCTTGTCTCCTGTTGTTCATGTGACAGAAACTGGCCTGAAAGGTGCATGTGACGTAAGAAACACGCGGCATTGGGGCGGGGGTGTCATGGATTCTCCTGACGTGGCGGGGATGCGGGCATACGGCGACGAGCTGCGCGACATGTTCCGCCAGATCCAGGACGTGGGCATGGAACTGCACCAGCAGGCCAAGGCCGTCCAGGTGACCGAGACCTCCAAGGACGGCCTGGTGTCGGTCACCGTCGGCTCGCGCGGCGAGCTGATCCGGCTCGACCTCGACCCGCGCATCTACCGCCGCCCCGACGCCCGTCAGCTCGCCGACACCATCGCCGAGACCACCCGCCTGGCCGCCGAGCGCGCCCAGGAGCGCGTCACCGAGATCTTCGAGCCGGTGATCCCGCGCGAGGACTTCCAGGCGCATCTGAGCGGCGACCTCGAAACCGTCATGGCCCGGCTCGCCGACCGCATGGGAGGCAGCCGATGAGGCCCTGGGACGGCACCCAGATCATCAAGCCCATCGTGGACTCGGGCATCTCCCAGTGGACCACCGTGGCCGAGGACTGGGAGAAGGAGTCCGAGCGGCTGGTCGCCGCGGTCGTCGAGGCGCTGGCCGCCGCCCCCTGGGGCAACGGCGCCGAGGGCCAGGCGTTCATGAACTCCCATTTCCGCGACGACGGCCCCAACCGCATGCTCAACCAGTGCGTCGAGCTCTCCAAGCAGATGATGGACGCGTGCGGCCGGCTGCGCGCGAGCATCGACAACACCCTCGGCGTGGACGCCGCCATCGAGCAAGACCTCAAAGCGCGAGAGGTCTGACGCGTGACGCACAGCGCCACCGGTCCCCAGGGGCCGACTTCCCACGGTTCGTCGGGTGTGCCCACCATCCAGCCCCCGGTCCGCATCGACCGGGACGTGGAGCCGGTCTGGGAGACCGAGGTGCTGCCCGACTGGGTGGTCAACTGGTTGATCCCGATGTTGTCGGCCGGTCAGAAGTGGCCGGAGGCGAGCGAGAGCGGGATGTCCAAGCTCGCCCACGCCTACCACGCGCTCGCCGCCGGCGCGATCGGCACCGCGCCGCGCGCCGGCTCGGCCGTGCGCACCGTGGCGACCGGCTGGTCCTCGCCGGCCAGCGCCGACTTCGTCTCCCGCGCCAAGTACCTGTACGGCCACGGGGCCGGCATGGCGGGCGCGGCCGGCAAGTCGCAGGACTACCTGGGCCAGTCGGAGAACTTCGCGGTCGAGACCCAGTACTCCAAGTTGTCGGTCAACGTGGCGTTCTGGGTCACGGTCGTCGCCATCGCCATCGCGCTCTTCGCCGCCTTCTTCACCGCCGGCTCCGCGACGGCGATCATCGGGCCGTACGCGGCCGCGGGCCGCGCGGCCATCAGCCGGATCCTGGTCCGGCTCGCCATGATCGGCGCCAGGGAGGTGGGCGCCGGCAAGCTGGCCCGGGTGACCGCGCTCAGCGGCGCCACCGGGCGCGGCCTCCTCAGCCGGCTGCTCGGCTCCGCGATCGGCAAAGAGCTGATCGAGGAGATCGGCGAAGAGTTCTTCATCGACGCCGGCGCCCAGTACCAGCAGATCCAGATGGGCACCAGGAAGGAATGGGACTGGAAGAAGTCCCAGGCGGCGATCATCGGCGCCGGCGGCGGCGCGCTCGCCGGCACCGCGCTGTCCGGGCCCGTCTCCCGCCTCACCCGGCACATGCCGGGCTTCCCCGGCCGCGCGATGACCACCGGCCTGACCAACACGATCGCCTCCCCGGTCGGCAGCTTCTTCGCCAACGGCCTGGTGTACGGCCAGTGGGACAACCCGTTCACGGCCGACTCCATCATGGGCGGTTTCATGGGCGGCGCGGGGCGTACCGGGTCGATCAGCCCGTTCAACCCCGAGGTGTACACGACGCTGGCCAACCCGGTCACCGCCCTGGCCTCGGCCTACGACACCGCGGCCCGTACCGACGCCGCCCGCGCGGGTGGCGTCGACCCCAACGCCGGGGGCGGGAACCCGCCGGCCGGCAGCCCGGCCCCCGTGGGCGGCGGGCCCGTCGTCCCCGCCGGGGCGGCGCACGCCGGCGCCCCCTCCTCCAGCCAGAACGACGACGTCAGGCGCGGCACGCCCGCCACCTCGGCCCCCGACTCCGACGCCGGCCCGCGCCGCGGCTCCACCTCGCGGGACGACCGGCAGAGCAATGACCGCGAGCCCCGGGCCGAGACGAACGAGAACTCGACCGACGACACCACCGACGACTCCGCGGCGGGCTCCGACACGACGCAGCAGACCCCGGACCCGAAGGCGAAGAGCAGCTCCGCCCCGGCTCCCCAAGCCGCCGCCGCCCCCCAGTCCCAGGACGACTCCCAGGCCCTGGACGACCAGCAGGCTCAGGACGACCAGCAGGCTCAGGACGACCAGCAGCAACCGGCCACCCAGCAGGACGCCCAGCCCGCCCCGGCGGCCCAGCCGGACACCCAGCAGAACGCACAGCAGGACAGCCAGCAGAACGCACAGCAGGACGCCCAGCCGGACACCCAGCAGGACGACCAGCCGGACACCCAGCAGAACCCGCAGCAGGACAACCGGCAGGGGCCGATCGCGCAGCAGGGTGACCAGCAGGGCGACCAGCAGGGAGCGGTTGCCCCGCAGAACGACGACACCCCCGCCACCACGTCGGCCGCCGCCCCCGACGACGCGCCGACACCCACGCCCGTCCTGGCGACCGTCCGGGCCCGTAACGCGCTGATGAACTCGCTCACCGTGGACTTCCCCGGCGCGGTCGTCGGCCCGAACGGCGACCTCCTCATCCCCTCCCCCGACGGCAGCGTACGGGTGATCCGCGCCGCCACCATGAGACGCGTGCGCGCCGCCCTGGACACCCGCGCCGACGAGGTCACCGACGCCGACGAGCTGCAGGCCGAGGCCACCGCGCTGGTGCTGCTGGCCCAGGAGACGGGCGAGACCCGGCAGCCCGCCACGAGCAGGCCGGGCACGGTCACGTCGAGGCCGGTCCCTGGCACCCGGCACGTCCCCAATGCCCGGCCGGGCACCTCGCTGCAGCCCGACGAGGTCGAGGAGGGCGCCGACGCCCTGCGGCCGTCCCACTTCCTCAACCAGGATGTACAGGACATCACGTGGTCGGCCGACGGCACGCTCGTCGTCCGGACCAGGAACAACGGCACCCACCACTTCCGCCCGGTCGTCGGCGAGATGACCGAGGGGCTCATGGGCGAGACCGAGCTCTCGACCGGCGCGGACGCCCAGCACGCCCACGTCGTGCACTTCGCCCCCGGCATGAACCCGAGCCAGGTCTCCCGGGTCTGGCTGCACGAGATCACCGACACCCTGCAGAAGCTCCAGGAGGACGCCACCCCCAAGCGGCGCGGCTTCCTGCGCCGCAAGGCGGCGACCAGCGAGCCCACGCAGGACATGTGCGCCCAGGCCCAGCTCAACGAGCTGGGCTTCCTGGCCGAGCAGTGGCACGCCGCGCAGACGCCGCAGGAGCAGCGGCTGCTCGCCCTCGACATCGACGGCGTGTCCCGCCAGCTCACCGAGCGCGGCCACACCCCGCCGCTGCCGCCGTGGGCCCCCAAG
This sequence comes from Nonomuraea sp. NPDC001636, assembly GCF_040298265.1. NCBI lineage: Bacteria > Bacillati > Actinomycetota > Actinomycetes > Streptosporangiales > Streptosporangiaceae > Nonomuraea > Nonomuraea sp. NPDC001636. The sequence continues at coordinate 41,029 of NZ_JBEOZT010000023.1, read as the reverse complement.
CCGGGGGTCCGGCCCACGCACGCGCCGCCGGTGCCGCAGGGCCGCCCGGCGCGCGAGGAGCTGCCGGCCGTCATCGACGCGCTCAAGCGGGCCGAGCAGGCGCTCCAGGAGCAGATCGCGGCGAAGCGGAAGAGCGCCGAGGAGGCCAAGGAGGCGATCCGCAAGGCGCGGCAGGAGGCGCGGAAGGCTGATCGGCAGCACGACCAGGGCCACGCGGAGCGAGCGCGCAAGGCGCGGCAGGAGAGCCGCACCCATCGCGCCACCCGGGAACGGCACACCAGGATCGCCGACGCGTACGAGGTCGCGCTGCGCGAGGCGACCCGGACCCGGCAGACGTACCAGCAGCTGCTCACGGCGCTGAACGAGATCGAGAACCCGAGCGCGCCCGCCGGGCCGGTCGGCATGCGGCCCGTCGCCGCGCGGCTGGCCGACCAGGTCCTGCAGCAGCACGCCGCGTACCTGGACGCGCTGGCCGCCGCGCTGCCTCAGGAGATCAACCTGGCCGCGGCCCAGCCGACGGGCCGGCTGGCCCACGTGTCCGCCCTCACCACCGCCGTCAACGACCTGCTGGCCGACAACGGCATCGGCCACAGGTTCACGACGCACGAGCTGGAGGGGGCGATCCGGGCGGACTTCCACAAGGCCGTCTCCGCCGACGGCCTCGTCGTGCAGGTGGGGCACCACGGCAAGGCGGCCGAGGTGCGCATCAAGCTGACGCTCGCCGACCTGGTCGAGGTGCTCGATCCGGCCATCAAGGGGTCGGAGATGATGGTGGGCCTGTTCCACCAGGCCGGCCGTACGGCCTCGGTCAGCCAGGCGGGCAGCGGCGGGCTGTCGATGGGCTTCAACACCGGCGTCCTGGCCCAGTTCCTGCCCGAGGACCACGTGGCCAGGATGATGACGGAACTGCTGGGCGTCGGCCTCGGCGCCTCGATCGGGCGCAACTGGTCGAACGGCGGCGGAGCCGGCATGTTCGCCCAGACGGGCTCGGTCACCGACAACCGGAGCGAGTCGCTGCTGTTCGACGCCGCCGCCACCTGGACGGCCGAGATCCGCACCGGCCAGGACGAGAACTGGCGGGGCGCCGTCACGGTCGACTCCGGCGCTCCCGGCGACTTCTCGAGCCAGCGGCTGTGGTTCTCGCACTCCGCCACCGACCAGCCGCCGCGCAAGCTGGAGTGGATCGACAGGGCCAAGCGCCGCACGGAGATGCCCAACGTCGTCGTCCAGAGCATGAGCGACCTGGAAGGCGCCGTCGACATGCTCGCGGACGTGCTCGGCGGCGACTACGCCGAGGTCGGCACCCCGGCCCGCGACGCGCTGCGCGGGTTCGTCACCCACAACCTGCCCCACAGCCTGCGGACCGCGGTCAACGAGGGGCTGGAGCGCGTCTTCACCAAGGACGGCGAACCGCAGGTCCGGGTACGCGCCGAGAGCCGGGTCGTGGTGGAGCTCTCCGAGCCGGTCGGCGGCTCGACCTCCGAGGAGTGGGAGGAGGAGGTGCTGGTCGACTTCGTCGCGACACCTTCGAGCGCGTCCTCGGGCGCCTCGCTCGAAGGCAACGCCTCGGCCGGGTTCAACGCCCCCGGGCTGGCGGCCGTGGATCTCGGCGGGTACCAGCCCGCGATCGGCCCCAAGGCCAACGGGGCGAGAGGGGCGTCGCGGTCGTACTCGGCCACGGCCAACAAGCAGGCGATCCACCCCAGCGTGCGCCGCATGACCCACCCCAAGCAGAGCTACCGGCTCGTGGTGGTCACCACGTTTACCGTGGAGCGGTTCGGTGAGCCGCCCGTCACGTTGACGCCGGTGCGCAGCACGGCGCTGGCCGACATGCGCGAGAAGGCCGCCTTCAGGTTCGGCCTGCCCGTGGACAGCGCCGCGCTGGTCCGCAAGAACGGGCAGCCGGTCACCGACGCCAACGGCGAGCCGGTCCTGCGCGGCGACCCCGACCCCGCCCCGCCGCCCGGCCGCAAGCCGGAGCTGCCCGTATGGCTGGGCGAGGGGCCGGGGAAGATGCGCGGCGCGGGCCCGGCGCTGGTGGAGGAGATCGAGGGCCTGGCGGAGTTCCGGGAGAAGGTCCTGGAGGAGCTGGCCGAGCGGGGGGTCATCCCCAAGGTCGTGAACGGCGTGCCGGAGTACTCCGCCAACAAGCTCGCCCGCGCCAGCCAGATCCTCAACCGGCAGGAGCTCATGGAGCAACTGTCGGAGCAGCGGATCCGCGCCGCCTACGACTCCCTGGCCCAGGACGGCATCGTCCTCGACCTGACGCTGCACGGTCTCAACGCCGCCCCCGAGCACTACATGCTGCACCTGTCGCTGCAGCAGGACTTCGACGACGTGACCTACGTCGGTCACACCGACACCCAGACGGTGGTCAACCTCGACATCGGCTCCGACACCTCGGCCCGCGGCATCAACAGGTCCAGGACGTACAGCGGCGGCGCGTCGGTCAGCGAGAGCGACGGCCCGAACGAGGGCCAGGACGGCCTCAAGCACGAGGTCGGCGTCAACGGCGGCGGCAACCGCACCCGTACGGCGGGCTCCAGCGCCGGCGGCACGACCAACATCGTGACCCTGGAGGAGAGCAACGGCCCGGTCGCGATCCTGAAGCTGGGCCACCATATGACCGCCAACCTGCTGCACAACGGCACGACGACGACGATCGCGACCACCGAGGGCTCGGCCCAGCTCGTCTTCGCCGCCGACCTGCTCCCGTCGACGAAGGAGACGCCGCCCGCGCCGATCGGGCGGATGTCCCCGAAGCTCAGGTCCATCGCACAGTTGCTGCACGTGGACGTCGGCCGTCCCCTGGACGCGGCCCGCCAGGTGCTGCCACGCGGCACGACCGCCGACTCCGTGGCCCTCCAGCACCTCATGACGTTCCTGAACGTGCGCAACCTGGTCGGCCATCCGAAGCTGCTGAACCGGCCCTTCACCACGGACGGCGCGATCCGGCCGAACGGCGGCCCCACGCGCTCGTCGCTGTCGGTGTCCGGCGAGATCGGCGAGACCGAGGTGGTGGGCGTCGTCGACCACGTCACCGGCAAGATCAAGTTCGGGCTCGGCAGCGCGGGGATCTCGTGGGGCGGCTCGTCCGGTCTGTCCGCGGGGATGTCGACGAGCGCCTCCGACCTCGACGACGGCGGCACGACCAACGACGGCGGCTCGCTCTCGCTGCCCTCCCGGTCCGGCGGCACGTCCGAGTCCACCTCGCTCCTGGACATCTGGGGCAGCGAGGAACTGCTGATCAACTTCGGCCGCCACTACATGCTGCGCAGCACCGTCGATCTCACCCTGACCGGCTCAGAAAGCGCCGAGCACGGGGTGCCGACCGGCGAGCGCATCACCGTCAGCGGGTCCAGGACGGAGACCGTCTCCGGCACCGCGCTGTTCGCGGTCGCCGAGGACGACGCGCTGCTGATGTACGGGGAAGGCGACCTCGACCTGCCGCTCCACCTGGTCGGCGACGCGGTCGAACGGTTCCTCAACGGCAGCCTGACCCTCGACCGGAGCATCGCGGTCCCGCTGGTGCAGCGCTACGTCAAGGACATGGCGCAGTCGGGGGTCACCAACGAGTACACCGAGCGCCACACCCCGCAGGCCCTGCTGACCAAGCTCAAGGAGGTCTCCGGGCTCGGCTCCCCCGCCCCGGGAAGCCCGCAGGAGAAGCTCGACCAGGCCCTGGACGACGCCGGCAAGCAGCTCGAACGCTCCAGGGACGTGGTGCTCGCAGCGCCGTACGACCGGTCGGTGGGCGCGAGCGCGACCGAGTCGCTGACCCTGACGGACGAGAACGGCGACCCGGTCGACGTGATCGACGCGGTCCGCAGCGCCGTGCAGGACGCCGTGCCCGGGGCGCTGGACGAGAGCACCACCCTCGCCGAAGAGCTGAACGTGGACTTCTCCGAGGACGCCGCGGTGATCCACGTCGCCGACATGTGGTCGTCGCGGGGCTTCGAACGCAGCTACCACGTCCAGCAGGGCGCGCAGGTGACGCAGGCCGAGGAGGTGACGGTCAGGGTACGCCTCGAACCCGTCGGCGACCCGCGCACGGCCAGGCTCGTCAGTCAGACGTCGCAGGCCGGTCTGATCGTCCAGCACTACCGGTACACCGACAAGACGCATTCGGAGTCGTACAACGGGTCCTATTCGGCCGGCCTCGACTCGTCCACCGGCGATCCGAACGGCGGCCAGGGCGGCGGCCTGTCCACCGACCGCGGACGCGGGTACTCGGGCTCCACCAACCACCAGAACACGCGGCTGCAGCGGATCGGCCTGTTCAACGGGCTGACCCAGGTGGAGCAGCAGATGCGGGTCGTCATCGAGGTGGAGCGCCGTCCCGTGCGGGGAGGCAGGATCCCGGCCGGCGCCAAGAGGACCGCCGACAAGCTCCAGCGCAAGCCGCGCGCCACGCCGCCGGTCGTCTACGACGCCACGCTGGTGCGGCGCATCCCGACCGGCATGACCAGGCCCGTCGCCGAGGATCCGGGGCCGGTCGTCATGAACACCGACCCCCGGCAGGCCGAGCTGCATCCCGGCTTCTTCCCGGCGGCGCTGTGGGAGAACCCGGCCAAGCCCAGCCTGTACGAGGTCGTCACCGCCCAGCTCACCAAGATGCTGGGCGCGGCGGCGGTGCAGGAACGCCGTCCCGAGCTGATCAGGCGGCTGGCGCCGTCGGCGCTGCTGACCGCGTTGGAACGGATGACGGACCCCGCCGGCGAGCCGATCGTCCCGGTGTCCAGGCAGAAGTTCAAGGACCAGGGCGCGACGGTCACCGCCCACGCCCGCCTGTCCGACCTGACGATCGTGGCCGGGCCGTACGACGGGGAGAAGGGCCAGGTCGACCGCCAGGCCGACGCCCAGAACGTGACCGTCTCCCGCGGGCGGACGACCCCGCTGGGCTGGGGCGTCAACGGGTCGGACAAGTCGACCGGCGTCAACGGCGGCGTCAAGGGCGGTGAGCAGACGTCCGAGAGCGTCAGCGACCACCACGGGGCGCGCCGCGAGCGCAGCATGTTCGAGAAGGGCAAGCTCTACACCGTCCGCTTCCGGGTGGACTACGACCTCGACTTCCAGTACATGGCGCGGCTGCGCGACGGCAACGAGCACCCGGTCGGCGACCCCGTCCACCTGCCGTCCGCCTCGACCGGCGAGGTGGACGTGGTCATGTTCGGGGAGGAGATCGAGGAGCTGCGCGAGCGCATGGCGGCGGGCGTACGGCTCGGGCCGCCGCGTCCCGGCGGCCCGCCGCCCGCGACGTTCACCTTCGTGCCCGCCTCCGACAACCAGAACCCGATCCAGATCCTCCAGGAGGCCCGCCTGGCCGCCCGCGACCGCGGCGAGGTGGCCAGGGTGGCGGTCCGGGAGGCCGACGGCCTGCACCGCTACCGCGTCATGCCGGACGGCTCGCTGTACAGCGAGACCCTGGACGGCGGCTTCGCCGAGTCGATCGCCGGCCTCGCGCCCGACCTGCTGGACGCGGCCCGCGGCGTCGGCCTCGACCTGCGCGACGTCTTCATGAACCCGACCACGGCCGGCACCTTCACCGAGCAGGTCCAGGCCGCGCTCGCCACTCTCAACGCCCTCCCCGCGCCCGCGCCGGCGCCCGCCTGGCCCGCTCCCGCCACCGCCGAGCACACGAACCCGGTGGGCGGCAGCGTGGCGCAGGGCGTGACGCCGGCCGCCGGGATGCCGTCCCCCGCGATCGAGAACACGCCGTTCAGCAGGTCGTCGCGCCCCGAAGGGGTGCCCGACCTGAGCCTGGACGAGCTGCGCGGCCAGCCCCTGTCCGCCGTCGACCTCGGCGGCGCCGCCGCCCACGTGGGCTGGACCGGGGACGACGTCCTGACCGTCCAGGTGCCGGGCGCGCCCGACCAGCACGTCCGCGTGGAGGTCGGCGAGCCGGGCGAGGGCCTGAACGCGCTCACCGTGCCGCGCGCCGGCACGGCCGAGGATCCGCACCTGCTGCGGATCTGGGGACGCGTGCATCCCGACCTGGTCTCGTCGGTCCTGGTCCACGACCTGTCGCACGTCGTCCAGACGGCGACCGCGGCGGCCGCCGGCATGCCGCAGGGCGTGCTCAGGACGTCGCCGCAGGGCGAGCAGACCGAGGGCACCGACCTGTGCCTGCTCCCCCGCATGGACGAGCACGCCCACCTGTCCGACAAGTGGCACGCCACCACCGACCCGGCCCGGCGCGAGCGCCTGGCGGCGGCGATCGACGCCGTCGCCGAGGACATCCGCCGGCGCGGCCACACCCCGCCGGCCCCGCCGTGGGGCACCGGGCCCCGCGCGCCGGCCGCCCCCGAGCCGCAGAGCCGGATCGCCCGCCTGCTCAGCGGCGGGTCGGCCACCGGTCTGGACACCTCGCCGCCGGGCCTGGGCAAACTGGCCGCGATCGCCGGCGTGCCCGCCATCACCCCGGGGGCCGGTCCCGTCAACGCCGCCCCGCAGGTGGGGCCGGCGGACACGTTCACGGTGACCACCCCCGGCGGCGCGTTCACGCTGACGCTGGCCGAGGCAGCGCCCGGCGCGGACGGGGTGACCGTCGAGTCGAGCGCTCCCGGCCACCTGACGCTGCGGGTGCCCGCCGACGCCGGCTCCAAGGCCACGACGGCCGTCGCCGAGCACGTCGCGGCCCACGCCGCCGCGCTCGCGGGCGACCCCGCCACCGGCCGTCCGGCGCAGGCCCGTCCCGCCGAGGGCGGGCGGCCCGGTCCGGCCGAGGCGGCGGCGCTGGCCCGGCTGCGCGGGCTGGCGCGGGCGGTCGCCGAGGCGGGCCCGGTCCGCTCGCGCGCCGAACGGGCGGCGCTCCAGGAGGAGGCCCGGCGGCTGGGGCTGACCGGCGACCGGCAAGGTGCGCCGTCCAGGCTGGCGGAGCTGTCCCGCTCGGGCGACCTCACGCCCGCTGACGTCACGGCGATCCGCGGCCACGCGACGCTGCCCGAGACGGCCGCCGCCGGAGCCGTCGTACGGGCCGCCGCCCTCATGGGCGGGCGCGTCGTGATCCACGGCCCCGGCCTGCTCGACATCGCGCTGCCCGGCCGCGCGCCCATCACCGTCGAGATCCGGCGGCCCGGTGCCGGCGAGCCCGACCCCGGCGTGCTGACCTACGACGTGGATCCGGCCCGCACGGTCGGCGCGAACGAGCGGGCCGCCGCCGGGACGGCCGCCGCCGCCGTCGCCCGCGCGCTGGGCCTGCCGCCCGCCGACAGCCAGGAGCTGGCCGAGCTGCACGAGGCCGTGCGCCAGGCCCGCGTGGCCAACACCAGGCAGCGTCCGGGCCGCCTGGGCGTGCTGTTCGACCTGGTCACCGGGGCCCGCCCGGAGATCCTGCGGCTGCTCCCGCCGCAGGTGGCCACCCAGCTGGCCACCCTGGCGGACGGCCGCCGCCCCCGCGACTGGCCCGCCGTCCTGGACCGGATCCGCGTGCTGGCGAACACGACCGGCTGGAACCAGCCCGCGGCCGAGTGCGTGTGCCCGGACGACGGCCCGTGCGTGTGCGGCCTCCGGCTGAACGACACCCCGCTGGTGACGCCCGACCCCGAGGCGGTGGCGGTGTGACAGGCGGGACGTCGGGCATCATGGGAACCCCGAGGAGAGGACGGCTATGGCTTTCGCGGTGGCGCGGACGAGGGACGAGGCGCATCTCTACCTCGACCTCAACCCCTGCGCCTGCGGGTCCACCGACACAACCTGGCGCAACGGGCTGGTCGAGGTCGAGGGCGAGCTGGTCAACCGCTACTTCGGCCCGTGCGAGGAGTGCGGCACGCCGCGCGAGTTCGTGTTCGGGCTGCCGGAGCGTCCGGTGCTGCCCGCCGGGTTCCCGACGTTCGGCGGCCCCGAGCCGTCGGAGCTGCTCGACGCGGGCGAGTGGTTGTGGGTGGCCGACCTGACGGCGAGCGACGTGCCGGTGGCCGACCGGGCCGAGGCCCTGCGCACGCTGAGGATCGCCGCCGCGGCGGTGGAGGAGGTCGTCAAGTTCGTGCCGGCGGGCGCGGACGCGGTGCCCGACGACGGGTTCTGGTCCGAACGCGGGCAGGGGGTGCGCGCGGCCGAGCCCGGCAGGTTCCAGCTCGACCGGCTGCTGGTCGTCCGCGACACCTACCAGGCGCTGGCGGGTGAGTATGCCTGAGCAGGGTCTGGGCCGCTCGCTCGTCGAGGCGTACGTCTACATCGACCTGGTGGCCCATTCCGGCACGCCGGGCGCCTCGCGCGAGGCCACCGTCGACCAGGACGCCGAGAGCCTGCGGGTGCGGCTCGGCGACGTGGAGGTCGAGGTCCCCGTCGAGGCCGAGCGGGCGGCCAGGGAGACCGGCGCGACGTTCGGCGCCGGCCTGTCGGAGCTGCTCGACCCCGGCCAGTGGGTGCTGATCGCCACCACGTACGCGAGCCGGGCCCTGGAGGAGGGCCTGTTCTACGCCGCCGGCCCGGCCTCCCCCGAGCGGTACGACGCCGTGGCGACCGGCTGGCGCTTCGCCGCCGACGCCCTGGCCGAGGCGCTGAAGTTCTTCCCGCCGGAGGCCGCCGAGCTGCCGCCGGACGCCTTCTGGAGCGACCTGGGCCGGACCGTGCGCGAGACCGAGCCGCAGCGCCTGACCCGGGCGAAGCTGGAGGACGACCTGGCCTTCTACCGCAAGAGCCTCGACGACTTCGAAGGCCTGCACACAAGGCCCTGAGCGGAAGAGTGCGCCCGCCGGAGGGTAAGGCTCTCATTACCGATTGGCTACTCTACTTTTAGTAGCTGAATAACTACTTTCGGTAATGTCCTGCTCCTCCTCAGGGAAGAGGCGCGCCATGCCCCAGTACGCCGCGGTCCCGCGGCTCCCGACCGGTCCCACCGGCCTCGGAACCTCCGCGCTCCACCTTCCGATCCCCGCTCCACCCCCCGCCCCCAGGCAGCTCCCGGCCCCCATCCCCTATGTCGAGCGGGAGTGGGGCGACGGCTCCTACCCGCCGCTCTACTGCCCCGAGACGGTCCGCGACGACCCGGCGCTCGGCGCGGAGGTCGACCGGCGGCTCGTGGCGTGGGCCGAGAAGGTGGGCCTGCACGCCGGGCGGATGGACGAGTTCGCCGCCACCGGGTTCGGCCGGCTGGCGATGCTCGCCCACCCCGACAGCGACGACCCCGACCTGCTGCTGATCGCGGCGCAGATGAACACCGCCTGGTGGGCGGCCGACGACTACTACGCCGACGAGACCGAGCTCGGCGCGAGCCCCACCGAGCTGCCGCCGCGCCTCGCGCTCGTCATGTCGGCCATGGACCCGCCCCCGCCCGCGGGCGTGTACACCGAGCAGCTCGAAGCGGCGATCGAGGCCGACCCCGTGCTGGTCTCCCTGCGCTCGGCCACCGGCCACCTGTCCCGCCACGGCACCCCGTCGCAGGTCATGCGGGCCTGCAACACCACCTTCCAGATGTACGTGAGCTGGACCGCCTACGCCGCCTGGCGCTACCTGGAGACCCCGCCGCCCGTCTGGCGCTACCTCGCGGCCCGGCAGCACGACAGCTTCTACACCTCCATGACCCTCATCGACGTCGTCGCCGCCTTCGAGCTGCCCGCCAACCTGTTCTACGACCGGCGCTTCCACACCGCGCTCATGCAGGCCGGCACGGCCAGCGTCATCGTCAACGACCTCCACTCCGTCGCGCGGGAGGCGGCCGACGAGCTGCCCGACTCCAACGTCGTCCTGCTCATCGCGGGCGAGGAGAAGTGCTCCACGCGCGAGGCCACCGAACGCGCCGTCGCGCTGCACAACGACTTCGTCAAAGGCTTCGAGACCAGCCAGCGCGAGCTCGCCGCCGTTCCGTCCGTGGAACTGCAGCGATTCCTGCGCGGCGCCCAGGGCTGGATGGCCGGTTGCCTCGAATGGCACGGCAGCAGCAGCCGCTACCACTGATGACGACCGGCCGCCCCCGGCCGGAAAGGAGCTCTTCCCAGGTGACCGTCAACACCCAGTCCCCCGTCCTCACGAGCCACTACCAGCACTCCGTCGCCAGCTACTGGAACGCCGAGAAGAACCCGGTCAACCTGCGCCTGGGCGACGTCGACGGCCTGTACCACCACCACTACGGCATCGGCGAGGTGAACTGGACGGTGCTCGACGGCCCCGAGGACACCCGCGAGGACCGCATCGTCAAGGAGCTCCACCGCCTGGAGACCGCCCAGGCCGACCTGCTGATCAGCCATCTCGGCCCGCTCGAACCCCACCACCGGGTGCTCGACGCCGGCTCCGGCCGCGGCGGCAGCAGCCTCCTGGTCAACATGCGGTACGGCTGCGAGGTCGACGGCGTGTCCATCTCCGAGTCGCAGGTCGCCTTCGCCAACGACCAGGCCAGGAAGCGCGGCGTCGACGACAAGGTGCGCTTCCACTTCCGCAACATGCTGGAGACCGGCTTCGAGACTGGATCGTTCCAGGCCAGCTGGAACAACGAGAGCACCATGTACGTCGAGCTGTCCCTGCTGTTCGCCGAGCACGCCCGGCTGCTGCGCCGGGGCGGCCGGTACGTCTGCGTCACCGGCTGCTACAACGACGCCTACGGCCTGCCGTCCCGGGCGGTCAGCCAGATCAACGCCCACTACATCTGCGACATCCACCCCCGCAGCACGTACTTCGAGCAGATGGCGGCCAACCGGCTGGTCCCGGTCAGCGTGGTCGACCTGACGCCGGCCACGATCCCGTACTGGGAGCTGCGCGCCCGCACCCACCTGGCCACGGGCATCGAGCAGTCCTTCCTCGACGCCTACAAGAACGGCAGCTTCCAGTACCTGCTCATCGCGGCCGACCGCGTCTGATCAACCGGCCACCGCGGCGGCCAGCTCCCACGGGTCGTGGGCCGAGAAGACGCTCACCTGGTCGCCGTGGTCCCGTACCAGCTCCCGCAGCCGGGCCTGGGTGCCGAGCCGCAGGTCGTGATGGACCTCCGAGCGGGTCTGCACGACGTCCATCAGCGGGTGCGGATGCGGGTCCGGCTGCAGCTCGCGGTGGTAGTAGTAGGCGTCGCCGCAGTGCAGCAGCCAGCGGTCCCCCTCGCGGACGGCGACGCCGGTGTGCCCGGCGGTGTGCCCGCCGAGGGGGACCAGCCTGATGTCCTCGGGCAGCCCGTCGGGCTTGATCGAGGCGAAGCCGAACCAGTCGTCGTTCGCCTCCGGGGTGTAGGTGACCCAGTCGGGGCCGTGCGCCCAGTGGGCCGGGCGGTAGCGGTAGCTCGGGGCCTCGGACAGCGCCGCCTCCAGCTCGGCGGCCAGCAGGTGCACCCGCGCGCCGGGGAAGTCGGGCAGCCCGCCGCAGTGGTCGACGTCGAGGTGGGTGACGATGACGTGGCGCACGTCGTCCGGGCGGTAGCCGAGCCGGGCGACCTGGCGGACGGCGGTCTCCTCCTCCTCCAGCGCGGGCTCGGCCATGGCCACCCAGTCGGCGCCCAGCGTGCCGGCCGGGTCGCGCACATCGCCGAGCCCGAGCCCGGTCTCGACCAGCACGAGCCCGTCGGCCGGGGTCTCCACCAGCAGGCAGTGGTTCACGGCGGGGGCGGCGGGCGGGCCGTCGTAGGTGGCTTCGATCGTCCGTACGGATCCGCAGTTCAGGTGATGAATCCTCATGGGGACGATCGTCGTACTTGAACCGCGGTTCAAGTCAACTTCAGCCGCCCGCCATCATGTCGCCGAAGGCGCGGGCCGCCGGGCCCGAGGTGAACAGCCGGTCGAGCCGCGCCCTGGCCAGCCGGCGGCGGAACGGCCCGGCCAGCGTCTCGTCGCCGGCCTCGTGGGTCATCTCCGTCATCCAGCGGGAGAACTCCTGGTGGTGCCACACGCGTTCCAGGCAGGTGGCCGAGTAGGCGGCCAGCGGCTGCTCGTCGCCCTCGCGCAGGGCGGCGCGCAGCGCGCGGGCCAGCACGTCGGCGTCGGCGACCGCCAGGTTCATGCCCTTGCCGCCCATGGGCGTGATGATGTGGGCCGCGTCGCCGACCAGGAAGAGCCGGCCGTAGCGCATCGGGTCGACGACGTGGCTGCGCATCTCGACGAACGCCTTCTCCCCGATCGGGCCGTCCGGCAGGCCGTCGTCGGCCAGGCGCAGCCGCAACTGGGCCCAGATCCGCTCGTCGGGCCAGTCGGCGGCGGTGGCGTCGGGGGTGCACTGGAGGTAGAAGCGGCTGGCCCGCGGGCCGCGCGGGAAGTGGGCGGCGAACCCGTGGGCCGTGATCGCCATCAGCGGGCAGCTCGGCGGCGGGACGTCGGCGAGCACCGTCAGCCAGCCGATGCCGTAGTCGTGGGAGTAGGTGGTGAGGGCGTGCGCGGGCACGGCGGCCCGGCTGACGCCGTGGTGGCCGTCGCAGCCGGCGACGTAGGAGCAGGCGATCTCGTGCGTGCCGCCGTCGGCGTCGCGGTAGGTGACCGCCGGCGCGGCCCCCTCGACGCCGCGCGGGGTCACCTCGGCCGCCTCGAACCGCAGGTCGCCGCCGGATTCGAGGAGGCGTGCCAGCAGCCTGCCGACGAGCACCTGCTGCGGCACGAGCCGGCCCGTGCGGCCCTCGGTGATCGCCGGGACGTCGAGGAAACGCCGCTCGCCGTCGACGCGGAACTCGAACCTGGTCTCCTGCGGCATGCCCGCCAGGACGGTGTCGGCCAGGCCCCACTCCTCGAAGACGCGGGCGCCGTGGTGGTCGAGGATGCCCGCGCGCTGGCGCTGCTCGACGTACGGGCGGCTCTGCCGTTCGAGCACCACGCACTCGACGCCGGCCTGGCGCAGCAGGCTCGCCAGGGTCAGCCCGGCCGGACCGGCTCCGATGACGACGACCTCGGTGTGCTCTCGCCTGCTGGTCTCCCCGGACATGGCGGTCCTTTCGCCTCGGTGACGCGCAGTGGTACCCGGCCAGGATGATCACGATGATAGTCCGTGCGGTCACCACCGCACCGGGAGACCGAGCACCCCGTGGACAGCCGCGGTGCCGTCGGGGAAGGCCGGCTGGATGACGGGCGCCTGCCCGCGCAGCTCCGCCAGGCCCGCGGGCGGGTCGAAGGGGCAGCCCGCGGGGCGGGTGACCGGAAGCGTGACGGGGGCGTCCTGCATGGGGGTCTTCCTTTCAGTGGGTCGCGGTCAGGGACGGTTCCTGTGCCGGCTTGCGTTCGCCGCGCATCACGACCAGCGCCAGGACGGCGGCGGCGACCACCCCGGCCGCGCTGATCGCGAAGGCGGCCGACATGGCCGAGGTGAACGCCTCGCGGGCCACCTGGGCCAGACCGGCGTCGCCGAGGGCGAGCGCGTCGCCGATCGAGCGCCGGGCCGCCTCGGGCGCGCCCGAGGGCATCCCCCGCGTGTAGGCCCCGGCCAGGACGCTGCCGAGGACGGCCACGCCGAGCGCCGCGCCCGCCTGCTGGATGGTGTCGTTGAGCGCCGAGCCGACGCCGGCGTGCTCGGGCGGGATGGTGCCCATCAGCGCGGCGATGGCCGCGGGCATCGCCAGTCCGCCGCCCGCGCCCATCACGAACAGGGCCGTGCCGGTGAGCAGGATGCCGCTGCCGGAGGAGACCATGGCGAGCAGGCCGAACCCGGCGGCGCAGACGAGCAGCCCGGTGACGATCATCGGACGGTTGCCGAGCCGGGCGCCGAGGCTCGCGCCCAGGCCGTTGAAGAGCAGCGAGGCGACCGCCATCGGCAGGAACGCCAGCCCGGCCGCGGTGGGCGTGTAGCCGAGCACGTACTGCAGGTACTGGGTGAGCACGAGCAGCAGCCCGCCGTTGCCGATCTGGACGAGGGTCAGGGAGAAGCTGCCGCCGCTGAACGTGCGGTCGCGGAACAGGGCGAGCGGGACCATCGGGTGCGGCGTGCGCAGCTCCCAGATCACGAAGCCGGCCAGGGAGAGCACGGTGAGGGCCAGGGCCGGCCAGTTGACGCCGTTCGGCAGCTCGATGATCGTCCAAACCAGGGCGGACATGCCGGTCGCCGACAGGATCACGCCCAGCGGGTCGGGCTTCGTCCAGGGGCCCTTCGACTCGGGCATGAGCAGCAGGGAGGCGACGATGGCGAGCAGCGCGACCGGCACGTTGATCAGGAACACCGCGCCCCACCAGAACCAGGCGATCAGCGCGCCGCCCAGGACCGGGCCGCCGATCATGCCGATCATCGCCACCGCGCTCCAGACGGCCATCGCCTTGCGGCGCTCGGCCTCGTCGAACACGGTGATCAGGATCGACAGCGTGCTCGGCATGATCAGCGCGCCGCCGACGCCCATCGCGGCGCGGGCCGCCACGAGCTGCGCCGGATCGGCGGCGTAGGCGGCCAGCAGGGACGCGGCGCCGAAGAGGGCCAGGCCGATGATCATCACCCGGCGGCGGCCGTAGCGGTCGGACAGGCTGCCCGCGGTCAGCAGCAGGCCGGCGAAGACCAGGATGTAGGAGTCGAGGATCCATTGCAGGTCCTGGGCGTCGGCGCCCAGGTCGGCCGCCAGGGGCGGGACCGCCACCGTCAGCACCATGTTGTCCACGACCAGCACCAATGTGCTGAGGCACAACACCACCAGGATCCACCAGCGGCGGTTCATGGGTCTCTCCCCTTCGACTTGCGTACGTCGCTCTCGGAATGCGCACACTGTACGCAGACGAAAGTGATGTACGCAAGCAGGTGTTCGCGGATGCGTACAGTGTGCGCTAGGCTCGGGTCATGCCAGCATCGCAGCCGCCTGTCCCCTCGGTCTGGGTCCGTCAGCGCCGGCAGCGGGAGCGGCCCGCGCTCAGCCTCGACCGGATCGTGTCCGAGGCCGTCCAGCTGCTCGACGAAGAGGGGCTGGAGGCGCTGAGCATGCGCAGCCTCGGCACCCGGCTCGACGCGGGCGCGACCTCCCTCTACCGCCACGTCGCCAACAAGGACGAGCTGATCGAGCTGGTCGTCGACGAGGTCTACGGCGAGCTGCGCGTGCCGTCCGTCGAGGAGGCGGGCGGCTGGCGCGACGGGCTCGCCGCGTCCGCCCACAGCCTGCGGGCGGTGATCCTGCGCCACCCGTGGATGGCGTCCGTGCTCGGCCAGGTCGGGCTCACCAACCTGGGGCCCAACGTGATGCGGCGCTCGGAGGACCTGCTGGCGCTGGTGCACTCGGCCGGGTTCGTCCCCGGCGAGGCCGACCGGGCGGTCAACACCGTGCTGGCGTACGTGATCGGCGTGGCCATCAGCGAGGCGGCGTACCTGTCGACGCTGGCCCGCAGCGGCCGTACCGAGCAGGAGTGGATCGACGCCGTCCGGCCGATCACCGAGCAGGCGTTCGAGAACCACCCGTGGATGCGGGCGGAGTACGCGGCCAAGGGGTCCGGCGACCCGGAGCGCGTCCGGGACGAGGACTTCGGCTACGGCCTCGACCGGGTGCTCGACGGCCTGCAGACCCGGCTGGCCTCATCGGCCGGCTGACCCGCGCCGGGCGTCCCGGCGTGAGAACCTCGGCGTCATGGAAATCTGGATCAACCCCGGCTGCTCCAAGTGCCGTTCGGCCCTGTCGATCCTCGACGCCGAATCGGCCGGCTACCGGGTCCGCCACTACCTGGAGGACCCGCCGTCGCCGGACGAGCTGCGCGCCGTCCTGGCCCGGCTCGGACTGGAGCCGTGGGACATCACCCGTACGGGCGAGCCGGTCGCGGCCGAGCTGGGCCTCGACGCCTGGCCGCGCGACCCGGACGCCCGCGAGCGCTGGATCGCCGCCCTGTCCGCGCACCCGATCCTGATCCAGCGGCCGATCATCACCGCCGACGACGGGCGCACCGTGATCGGCCGCACCGAGGAGGCCGTGCGCGGCACGCTGCCCGGGTGAGCGGTCAGTCGTTCATGCGGCCCTCCTGCTGGCCGAGGCGCTCGGGCCCGGACATGCTGGAGCCGCCGGCCGGCACGTCGACGCTGCCCGGGGAGTAGTAGCGGCGCAGCCACTCGGCCAGCCCGTCGAGGCCGGGCAGCAGCACCCGTTCGGTGATCCCGGCCTGGTCGAGCCGCCGCCGGATCTCGACCTTGACCCCGGCCGGGATCGACCAGCCTCGCCACAGCCCGGGATGCTCGGCCAGCCAGTCGTCGAGCTGGTACCTCGCCCCCGACATCGCCGAGAGCACCGACGACTGGTTGACCATGCGCTCGTCCAGCGACGGCGGCTCGAAGAAGGCGACGAACGGGCGGTCGCGGCCCAGCGCGTCGAAGCCGGCCAGACCGGCGGCGCGTTCGGCGAGCATCTCGGTGCTGAACAGCAGCGCGCCCTCGCCGTCGAGCACCTCGCGCAGCGGCTCGGGCAGCAGGCGGTGCGCGCCCGCGCAGTCGACGGCCAGCAGCACGGCGTCGTCGCCAGGCCAGGACGCCGTGGCGAAGTGCAGCGCGACCAGCGGGGAGAACGTCCAGTCCAGGAGGCGGGTGGGCAGGCCGTGGTGCTGGCCGAGAGCCAGCCAGTCCCAGACAGAAGGGCCAGGGGCGGCCCTGTGCGCGTATTTCCTGAAATTTCGTATCAAGTGGGTTTCTAGGGTGGCGTAGTCGCCCGCCAGCCGCGCCAGGCTGTGCACGTGCGAGTACGTGCTCTTGGCCAGGCCGCGGAAGACCAGCGTCGAGTGCGCCTGGGCCGGGCCTCCGGTGTGGCCGGCCGCGCTGATCGCGTCGTCCAGCTCGCGCCAGGACGACACCGTCACCATCCCCATGCGCCTCCGGTGCCCCTGGACGCTCCTGTCACACCTGCCGCCGAGCCCCCGCCTTCGCCGCCGCGCACCCGGCGGTCACCTCGGTGATCACCGGGCCGCGCACGATGGCGCAGCCCGACGACCTGCCGAAGGACGCCGTGGCCGGCTAGGTCCACAGGCTGTGGACGACGGCGGCCACCCGCCGGCCCTGCTCGCGGCCGGCGTGGGCCGCCGGTGGCCGTACGGCGGGGTCGAGCGGGTTGGCGCCCATGGCCGCGACGGCCCCCTCGTCCGGGCTGACGACCTCGACCGCGGAGCCCTCCTTGCACAGCAGGGCCACCTCCTGGTCGAGCGACGTCCAGGGGGAGGCGGGGGCGCCGGGCGGCTGGGGCGAGACCACCAGCACCCGTTCGAAGCCCGCCGCCAGGTCGGCGTTGTCGCTGGACCGCACGCCGCCGTCGATGTAGCGGCGGCCGTCGATGGTGACCGGCGGCCAGACCCCGGGCACGGCGCAACTGGCCGTCACCGCGTCCACCAGGCCCACCCCGGACGCCCGGTCGAACAGGCGGGTCTCTCCGGTCGCCGCGTCGAGCGCGACCAGCACGAGCGGGCGCTCCGGCCAGTCGGTCTCGGGCAGCCGCGAGGCCACCGCCGCCCGCCGTTCCGGCTCGCCGACCGTGGGGGCCTCCAGCGCCCAGGCGCCGATGCGCCGGTGCAGCTCGTCCCGGTCGTGGGCGCCGGTCAGGATGCCCTGGAGCGCGGCCGCGAAGGAGGCCGCGTCGAACACCGCGGGGATCTCCCTGGCCTGCAGCGCGGGATCGACCTGCCGCTGGAACAGCTCCTCGACGGTCAGCCGGCTGCGGGCCTGGGCGCCGACCGCCGAGCCGGCCGAGGTGCCCACGATCAGGTCGGCGTCCCGTACGTCCACGCCCTCGTCGGCCAGCCCGGCCAGCACGCCGGTCGCCCAGGCGATGCCGGCCACGCCGCCGCCCCCGAGCACCAGGGCCCGGCGACGGTCAGAAGCTTCAATTCGGTCCATGAGCATCATCATTCACCAATCAGGAACAAAGCGCGCGTCTCATGCGGGCCGTCCGTGTGTATGGTGAGCCTGTGGAACGTACTCATGATTTTGGGTACAACCCCGCCGTCGAGAGCCTGCGACTCATCGATCACGGGCTGCCGAGGTCCCTTCCCGGCAACCTGAGCGGACGCTTCCGCTTCACCCCTGCCTCCCTGTACGTCGGCGACCGGATCGCGGCGACCGCCTTCGCCCGCCTGGACGGCTTCGGCCTGTCCTGGGTGGACGTCTGGCTGCTGTCGTTCCGCCGCGGACGCTGGGCCCTGCGCGCCGGCGACAGCATGTCCGCCGCGCGCAGCGACGACCTGCTGGCCCACCGCCAGGGCGTCTCGGTGCTCAAGGAGCACGGGCTGACCGACGAGAACGGGCGTTTCGACACCAACGCGGGTCGCTGGTTCCCCCGGCCGAAGCGGTGGGTGGCCTACGGGCTGCTGCGGCTGTCGGCCGAGGTGGAGACGGTCAGGCTGGGCGGGCGGGAGGTGCCGGTGCCGGGACACGGCCTGCAGGCGCTCGCCTGGCGGCTGCAGGCCGGCCCGGTGGTCGCCGACCTGCTCGACGACCTGGGCGAGACGATCGCGGCGGTGAGCCTGACCGCATAGGCGGGCTCCAGGCTGCGACCAGGTCAGGCGCGTGGGCGCGGGCTTCAGGTCGCGAGGAAGTCGGGGGCGTGGTCGCGGGCCCAGGAGCGGAACGTCCGCGCGGGCCGGCCCAGCAGCTCCGGCACCGTGCCGGTGACGCGTTCCGGGGTGTGCGTGAACGACTCCCACGCCCTGAGCCGGGCCTCGACGAACGCCGGATCCCCCCAGGCGGCCGTCAGCTGCTCGCGGGCGATCTCCGGCGGCAGGTCCTCCCAGCGCACCTCGCGGCCGATCTCCTCGCCGACGGTCCGCGCCAGCTCCTCCTGGGTGATCGACTCGGGGCCGGTGATCAGGTACTTGGCGCCGTCGTGGCCGAGGGTGGTGAGCACGTGGGCGACGACGTCCGCGATGTCCCGCTCGTGGATCAGCGATCTGGCGGCCTTTCCGTACGGGAGCCGGACCACGCCTTGCCGGATCTGGGCGGCCCAGGCCAGCGTGTTCGTGGCGAAGTCGATGGCCCGGACGAACGTCCACCGCGTCCCGGACGCCCTGATCAGCCGTTCGATCTCCTGGTGGTAGATGGTGGCGGGCTCGCCGTCCGCCAGGTCGGGCACGTCCGCCGACAGGTACACGACCTGCCCGGCCCGTCCGGCCACCGTGGTCACCACCTGGGGATCCACGGGGATGCCCGGCCACATCAGGTACACCCGGTCGACGCCGCGCAGGGCGGGCTCAAGGCTGCCGGGGTCGGCCAGGTCGCCGCGTACGGGCTCGACGCCGTCCGGGAGCGCCGCCCGGGCCGGGTCGCGGACCAGCGCCCGCACCTCGTGTCCGGCCTCCGCCAGGGAAGAGATCACATGCCTGCCCACGTTGCCGGTCGCGCCGGTCACCAGAATTCCGCTCATGAAAGGCAGCCTAGAACCTCAACCGCAGTCAAGGTCTAGTCACAGAACCGACTCGGCTGAGTGATAAGCCGCACATTCCGGGTAGCGGCAGGAACGGTGATCGCGCTTCAAGGGATGGGAAGGGCTCGGCTGCGGCCGGGCCCTTCCGCTGTTCCCCGGGCCTTTGCGCGTCACAAAAGCGTCCGCATGCGCGTCACAAGCGCGTTCTCGTGCGCGTCGCAAGTGGTCCTCATGCGTGTCACAAGCGGTCCTCAGACAAACCTCATGCACGACCGGCATCGTTTCCGGCATGCACCCGACCGGTCCGACCGTCGCGCCCGAAGCCGCGCGCGACTCGTACGCCGTCCTCGTCGTGGACGAGCGCCCGCTCGGCGCGTCCCTCTCCCGCGCGATGCGCCGCTGGGACGTGCGCAGCCTGGGCGGCGGCGAGGCGGTCAGGGCCGTGCGCGGGTTCCGTCCGGGGGCGATCGTCCTGGACGTCAAGGGCGGCGGCCGCTTCCTGCCCCGGCTGCGGGCCGCGCTGCCCGGCGTCCCGGTCCTCTTCCTGACCGCGCCGGACGCCCTGCCCGACCCGTCGCTCGGACTGCGCGCGGGCGCCGACGACTACGTGATGCGGCCGTTCGGCGTGGACGAGGTCGTGATCAGGCTGCACGGCCTGCTGCGCCGCTCGGCCGACGCCCTGTCCGTCGGCGATCTCACCCTGGACCAGGAGACCCGCCAGGTACGGCGGGCCGGCCAGGAGGTCAGGCTCACGCCGACCGAGTTCGAGCTGCTGCGGCTGCTCATGCGCCATCCGGGACGCGCGCTCAGCAAGGCGCACATCCTCGACCGGGTGTGGGCCTACGACTTCGCCGGCCAGGGCAACATCGTCGAGCTGTACATCTCCTACCTGCGCCGCAAGATCGACGCGGACCGCCGTCCGATGATCCACACCCTGCGCGGCGTCGGCTACGTGCTCAGACCGGCCGCCTGACGGCCCGCTAGATCCCGTCTAGCGGACGTCTGGCGGCCGTCTCGCGCCTCCTTGGTGAGAGCCCGGAACGGGCCGAGGGAGGTGGACGATGACGGGCAGGGACGACACCGCAGGCGAAAGCGCCGCACCGCTCCGTCTCGCGGTGATCATCGCGAGCACCCGCGTCGGGCGGATGGGCGAGACGGTGGCGAAGTGGTTCGCCGGCCGTGCCCGCGACCGTCCCGACCTGGCGGTCAGCCTCCTCGACCTGGCCGGCTACGACTTCCCCGACCGCTACCCGGAGCGCAGCACCCCCTCGATGCGCCGCTTCACCGCGGCCGTCGGCGAGGCCGACGCCTTCGCCGTCGTCACCCCCGAGTACAACCGCAGCTTCCCGGCCCCGCTCAAGCAGGCCATCGACTACGCCTACGACGAATGGCAGGCCAAGCCGGCCGGCTTCGTCGCCTACGGCTCGGGATCTTCCGGTCTGTACGCGGTCGAGCAGCTCCGTACCGTCTTCTCCGCCCTGCACGTCGTGACGATGCGCGACTGGGTAGGCCTCGACCTGCTGGGCGACGACGTGGCCGGGAGCGGCGAACCGTACGACACCGACGACCGCGCGCGTGCGGTCGCGGCCATGCTCGACCAGCTCACCTGGTGGGGCCGGGCGTTGCGCGACGCCCGGCGCGCCCAGCCGTACTGCTCATGAGAGGAACACCCATGCGAGACCTGGCGATACAGACCTCCGGCCTGGTCAAGGTCTTCGGCGACAACCGCGCCGTGGACGGCCTCGACCTGGAGGTGCCGGCCGGCACCGTCTACGGCGTGCTCGGCCCCAACGGCGCGGGCAAGACCACCGCCGTCCGCATGCTGGCCACGCTGCTGCGGCCGGACGGCGGCGAGGCCACCGTGTTCGGGCACGACGTGGTGCGCGAGGCCGACGCCGTACGCGGCCGGGTCAGCCTGACCGGCCAGTACGCCTCCGTCGACGAGGACATGACCGGCGCCGAGAACCTGGTCCTGCTCGGCCGCCTGCTCGGCCACCGCAAGCCGGCCGCCCGGGAGCGGGCGGCGCAGCTGCTGGAGGCGTTCGGGCTGACGGAGGCCGCGGGACGGCAGGTCAAGACGTACTCGGGCGGCATGCGGCGGCGCATCGACATCGCCGCCAGCATCCTCAACACGCCCGACCTGCTCTTCCTCGACGAGCCGACGACCGGCCTCGACCCGCGCAGCCGCAACCAGGTCTGGGACATCGTCCGCATCGTCGTCGCCCACGGCACCACCGTGCTGCTCACCACCCAGTACCTGGAGGAGGCCGACCGCCTGGCCGGCCGCATCGCGGTCATCGACCACGGCAGGGTCATCGCCGAGGGCACGCCGGGCGAGCTCAAGTCGTCCGTCGGCGCGGGCTCGGTCCACGTGCGGCTGCGCGACCCCGCCACCCGTCCCGAAGCCGAACGGCTGCTGTCCCAGACCCTCGACGCGCCCGTCTACCTGGACGCCGACCCCGTGTCGCTCACCGCCCGCATCACCGGCCACGGCCGCGAGGCCGCCGCCGCCGAGCAGGCCTCGCGCGCGCTCGCCCGCCTGGCCGAGGCCGGGATCGTCGTTGACGACTTCTCCCTCGGCCAGCCCAGCCTGGACGAGGTCTTCCTCGCCCTCACCGACCACCCCGCCACCGAGACCGCCGAGTCCGCGACCGCGCAGGAGGCCGCAGCATGACCGCCACCACCGAGACCGCCACGACCTACTCCCCCGCCGCCGACGTGCTCGGCACCGTCCTGGCCCCCGGGGTGAAGCCGCCTCGGCCCAGCGCATGGTCGGCGTCGGTCACGTTCGGCTGGCGGGCCATCCTGAAGATCAAGCACGTGCCCGAGCAGCTGTTCGACGTGACCGCGTTCCCGCTCATGATGACGCTGATGTTCACGTACCTGTTCGGCGGCGCCCTGGCCGGCTCCCCGACCGACTACCTGCAGTTCCTGCTGCCCGGCATCATGGTCAGCAGCGTCGTGATGATCACCATGTACACCGGGGTGGAGGTCAACAAGGACATCGAGAAGGGGGTGTTCGACCGCTTCCGCACCCTGCCGATCTGGCGTCCCTCGACCATGGTGGGCTACCTGCTCGGCGATGTCCTGCGCTACACCCTGGCCTCGACGGTCATCCTCGCCGTCGGCCTGGCCCTGGGGTTCCGTCCGCAGGGGGGCGTCACGGGCGTGCTGGCCGGGATCGTGCTGCTGCTCGGCTTCTCCTTCGCCTTCTCGTGGGTGTGGACGATGTTCGGCCTGCTCATGCGGAGCGAGAAGTCGGTGATGGGCGTGAGCATGCTCGTCCTGTTCCCGCTGACCTTCCTCAGCAACGTGTACGTCGACCCGGCCACGATGCCCGGCTGGCTGCAGGTCTTCGTCAACGTCAACCCGATCACCCGTCTGGTGGCCGCCGTCCGCTCGCTGATGGCCGGTACCCCGGACGTGGGCGAACTGACCTGGGTGCTGATCGCGTCCGTCCTCCTCATCGCGGTCTTCGGCACCCTGACCATGCGCCTCTACAACCGCAAGTAACCCGCCAGGACACCGATGCCCCACCCGCGGCAGGCCCACGCACTCACCGCAGTGCGTGGCCTGCCGCTGTTCCGCGCGATCGCGTCCGTCTTACAGGGCAGGTGGGGGGCGGTGCCGCCAGCCGCCGACCTGCCGGCCGTTCACCCAGGCAGGGGGCACCCAGGCGCAGGGTTCTCCTCTTCTTCGTCCTCGTCCGCCTTCAGCCCGACCGGCTCGATGTCATCGGCGTCTTCCACCGGGACGTCGAAATAGCCGTCGTAGAAGACGTCGTAGAAACCGCGGCCCAGCGAGTCGGCGAGCCAGTCGGCGAAGGAGATGTCCTGGGGGAAGAGAGCGTGCTGGAAACAGCACCTGTTGGGGTCCCAGCCCCACATCGCGCCTGCGGAGGCGCGGCAGTCCAGCAGTGACGCGATCCCGCATCCCCAGTCCATCAGCTGCACCATGCCCGACCACCGTCCGGAGGGCTCTGTTCGTAGCTCCAGGGCCGACGCGGTGATGTCCGGGTAGATGTCACGGGCCCAGAAGTCATAGCCGCGAACACCGATCACGCCGCCTCGTGGGCCGAAGCCGCCGTTCCCCACCTCCAGATACAGGCGCCGTAACAGGGGCGGCAAGGGGTAGCCGACGGCCTCCTCCGCCTCGGCGACGGCCGACTCCGTAGCGGGTGGCGGCAGGTCCGGGCCGACGCTCGCGCGTACGGCCGCAAAGATCTCGTCCTCGGTCATACTGCGCTTCGTCGGCCTTCGTGATCGTCAGAGGTGCCAGGTGATGGGGGTGGTGGGCTGGTAGCGGCAGGTGGCGCCGGTGGAGATGGTGGCGCGGAGGTGGGTGGCGAGTTCGGGGTGGGTCTGGGTGAGTTTGCGGAGGGTGTCGCGGATTCTGGCGGTCACCGTCTTGCGGGCCCGTTCGGCTTCGTCGCCCAGCCGGCGGGAGCGGCCGCCCAGCCCGGCGGCCGTGCGGAGCTCCTCCAGCAGGGCCGCCCTTTCGCGGTCGTACTCGGCCGCCCGGTCGTCGTCGCCGCGGCCGGTGGCCCGGTCGATCTCGTCGTCGAGGACGGACAGGCGGCGGCGGTAGTCGGCCTTGGCCTCCTCGTCGAGCACGGCGTCGCCGCCCATCCCGCGGGCGGCCAGCACGACGTCGCCGCCCTCCGGGGCGAGCAGGGCCACGGCGGGGATGTCGGCGCCGGGGTGGCCGAGCAGGTGGTGCAGGTCGCGCAGGCCCTTGGCGTCGGGCATGTGGGCCAGCCGCCCAGCGAACCTGAGCGCCCAGACCTCGCCGTCCTTGCGGAAGTCGCCCGTGACCGGCTCGGGGCCGGAGTCCTCGGCACGTGCGGGGTCCTCGGCACGTGCGGGGTCCTCGGCACGTGCGGGGGCCTGCGGGGGCGCGGGCTCGGCGGCGGTGCTCCCCTGCGGCGGGAGGGGGTCGAGGACGTGGTGCATGCCCAGCTCGGCCGCCTCGCGCCGGACCGCCGCCAGCACGGGACGGGCCCCGACGGTGTCGCCGCCGGCCAGAAGGGCCTCGGCCAGGCGGGCACGGGCCAGGACCGACCACGGGCGGGCCCGCATCCGGTCGGCTGACCGGTACGCCCGCGCGAACCCCTCGGCCGCCTCCGCCCACCGGCCCTCGGCCAGGTCGAGCACGGCGATCCACAGGTCGTAGGGGCCGCTGATGTCCCAGCCGTAGTAGGACACCGCCCACCGCCCCCGGTGCGGCAGCAGCGCGGCCCGCGCCCCGGCGGCGAGCTCCCGGTCGTGGGTGGCGGCGGCCAGCTCCGCCTGGAAACGCAGCCACAGCGGCTCGGCCATGCGCCCCACCCGCGCGCCGGCCGCGTGGTGGCGCAGCGCGGTGCCGACGTCGCCGGCCTGCAGGGCGGTCAGCGCCTCCAGCAGGCCGCGGTCGGGGTGGCGGCCGGCCCTGAGCCTGCGCAGGACGTCTTCCTGCTCCTCCACCCTGCCCTGGAGCCAGCGGATCGCCCAGCGGTGGTGGTCGAGCATGACGTCGAAGTCGTGGTCCTTGCCGTCGAGGGACAGCCCCGTCATCAGCGACTCGGCCTCGGCGAAGCGGCCGGCGAGCGCGGCCACGATGCTGGCGTCGACGGACGTGGTGAGGTTGAGGTGGGCGTCGTCGGTGCTACGGCCCTTGGCCGCGTAGTCGTGGAACCGGTCGAGGTAGCGGGGGTCGCCCTCCTCGATCATGGCCACCCAGCGCAGGGCGCCGGCGAAGTGTTCGAGCTCGCGGTCGGAGGTGCGCCGGGCGATGTCGAGCAGCTCGCCGGTCAGGGCCACCCGCTCGCCCGCCGTGCCGGGGCCCCAGATGATGTCGTGGTGGGCCCACAGGCTGAAGGCCAGGACGTCGTCGTCGCCTCCCTGGCGGGCCTGGGCGGTGAGGTGGAAGACCAGGTCGAGGGCCAGGCGGTCGTCGGGGGCCGGCTCGCCGACGAGCGCGGCGTGGGCCCGGCGCAGCCGGTCGAGCGAGTCGTCGTGGCCGTAGTGGGAGCGGAAGACCAGCGCGACGCGGGCGGTCAGCTCGGGGTCGCCGAGATCGGCGGCGACGGCGTCGGCCTCCTCGAACAGCCGGCGGCCCGCCTCGCGCTCGCCGCGGTGGTGCAGCTCCCGGCCGAGGTCGAGGCAGATCAGCACGCGCCGGCGGGGCGCGGCGGCGGCGCTCAGCTCGTGCGCGCGGCGCAGGTGGCCGAGCTCCTCCTCGCCGGCGAGCCGGCTGCGGGCGGCGCGGGCGGCGGCCTGGAGCAGGTCGATCGCGCGCTCGGGGTCGACGCGGTCGCCGGCGAGGTAGGCGTGCCGGGCCAGGTCGCTCGGCAGCATGCGGCGGGCCAGGTCGGGGGCGCCGTCGAGGGCGCGCACCACGGCGGCGTGCAGGTCGCGCACGTCGGGGACGGCGTCGTAGAGGGTCTCGCGGACGAGGTCGTGGGCGAAGGCGAACCGGCCGCCGCCCTTGGTCACCACCAGCCGGGCGATCACGGCGGTGTCGAGGAGACGGTCGACGTGCGCCACGGGGGCGGCCACGGCGGCGGCCAGCACCTGGCGGTGGAACTCGCGCCCGAGCACGGCCGCGGCGGGCAGCAGCTCCGCCACCGGACGCGGCAGCAGGGACAGCCGGCGCAGCAGCGCGTCGCGGACGCCGGGCGCCACGGCCGTGGCCGAGCCGCCGCTGCGCCACAGCCGGGCCGTCTGCTCGACGAAGAACGGGTTTCCGCCCGTGCGCACGTGGACCTCGGCCACCAGGTCGGCGGGCGGGTCGAGCCCGGCGGTGCGGGCCATGAGGGCGCCCACCCCGGCCTGGTCGAGGCCGGTGAGCGTGATGGTGGTGGCCTTGGCGACGAGCGGCGACAGCAGGTCGCGCAGCGGGTGGTCGACCGGCTCGACCTCGGCGTCGCGGTAGGTGCCGACGAGGAGCAGGCGCTCGAACCAGGTCTGGCGGGCCGCGAACTCAAGGAGCCGCAGCGAGGCGGGGTCGGCCGCGTGGAGGTCGTCGATGACGATCATGAGCGGGTGGTGCTGCGAGAGCGACACCAGGGCGGTGGTGACCGCGTCGTAGATCTGGAACGCGGAGGCGGTGTCGGTGTCGGCGGCGGTGACCTCCAGGTGTGGCTGGGCGAGCGCCGCCGCCTCGCCGAGCAGGGCGGCCAGGCTGCCGCCGGCCGACTGCTCGGCCTCGGCCCACTCGTGGGGGGCGGCCGAGCGGCGCAGGGCGCGGATGACCTGGACCCAGGGCCAGTAGCCGGGCGCGCTGCCGGAATCCCAGCAGGCGCCGCCGACCACGAGCGCGCCCCTGCGCCTGGCCTCGGCGGCGGCGCTGGTGACGAGCGTGGTCTTGCCGATGCCGGCCTCGCCGGTGACGAGGACCAGGCCGCCGTGGCTGTCGACCACCCGCGCGACCTCGGCACGCAGCAGCGCGGCGGGGTGGTCCCTGCCGATCAGCTCGTGTGGCCTGGCTTCGGTTGGCATGACACCCGCACGTTATCCGCCGCCGCCGACAAAATCCGCGTGCGCGCCGCTACCAGGCGACCTCCAGCTCGGTCAGGCCGTAGACGACGTTGAAGGAGCGGAACTCCGGCGTGGACTCGGTCGGGCGCAGGCCGGGGAAACGTTCGAAGAGCGCGGGGAAGGCGATCTTCATCTCCATGCGGGCGAGCGGCGCGCCCAGGCAGTGGTGGACGCCGTGGCCGAAGGCGACGTGGCCGGGGGCGCCGCGGGTGATGTCGAGGGTGTCGGGGTCGGCGATGAAGCCGGGGTCGCGGTTGGCGGCGGGCAGCGAGCACAGGATCATCTCGCCCGCGCCGATGGTCCGCCCGGCCAGCTCGACCTCCCTGGACGTGATCTTGATCGTCCCGGAGTGGACGATGCTGAGCCAGCGCAGCAGCTCCTCGACCGTCGCGTCGATGCGCTCGGGCTCCTTGCGCAGGAGTTCGAGCTGCCCGGGGTTGCGCAGCAGGGCGAGTGTGCCGAGCGAGAGCATGTTGGAGGTGGTCTCGTGCCCGGCGAGCAGCAGCAGGTTGCCGATGCCGACGAGCTCGCTGGTGGTCAGGTCGTCGCCGTGCTCGCGGATGAGCATGCCGAGCAGGTCCTCGCCCGGGTCGGTGCGCATGCGGGTGACCAGTTCGCGCATGTACGCCCTCGACTCGAAGTTGGCCGCCACCCGCTGCTCGACCGGCAGCGACAGGTCCAGCATGCGGCCGGACCGCCGCTGGAAGTCGGCGCGGTCCTCGTACGGCACGCCCAGCAGCTCGCAGATCACCAGCGACGGGATCGGCAGCGCGAACGACGACACCAGGTCGGCCGGGGAGCCCGCGGCCTCCATGGCGTCGAGGTGCTCGCGCACGATGTCCCTGATGCGGGACTCCAGCCGTTTCATCCGGCGGATCGTGAACTCGGGCGTCAGCATCCTGCGCAGCCGGGTGTGCTCGGGCGGGTCCTGGCCGAGCAGGTTGCCCGCGCGCAGCTCGGCGAGCTGTTCCTCGGTCAGCTCGGGCGCTCCGGGCATGCGGGCGGAGCCCTGCCTGGCGAGCCTGAACCGGTCGGCGTCGCCCAGGACCTCGCGGACGTCGGCGTACCGGGTCACCACCCACGCCTCCAGGCCGAGGAGGGTGTCGATGCGCTTGATCCGTTCCTGGTCGCGCACCTCGCCCAGCTCGGGGGCCGGATCGAACTCCAACCGCCGCATGTGCAGCGGCACCGCCGAGGACTCAGTCATGGAACGACCGTAACAAGTCCGGCGGCCGTCCTCTAGATCGTTCCCGATCGGTGATCCGGCCGGCGGTTTCGGCCCGAGCTTGACGTGGGACGCGCGGCGCTTGGAGTATGCCGATGATCACCATGACGAATGGGAGCAAGCGTGCGCCAGACCGACATACCGGTACTGATCGCCGGAGGCGGGCCCGTCGGGCTGGCGACGGCCGTGGAGCTGGCCCATCACGGGGTGCGCAGCATGGTCGTCGAGCCGCGCGAGAGCGTGTCGTGGCTGCGTCCGCGCGCCAAGACCACGTCGGCGCGGTCGATGGAGCTGCTGCGCAGGTGGGGGCTGGCCGAGACGGTGCGCGCCCGCGCGCCGCTCGCGGTCTCCTGGTCGGACGCGGCGGTCTTCACGACCGGCCTGCTCGGGCGCGAGATCACCAGGATCGGCGGCTGCTTCGGCCTCGACCTGACCGGCTCCGACCTGGCCGCCGAGCCGGGGCAGCAGGTGCCGCAGCCGATCGTCGAGGAGGTGCTGCGCGAAGCCGCCGGTGACGCGCTGCTCACCGGCTGGCGGGTGACCGGCCTGCGCGAGGACGCCGACGGCGTCACCGCCGACCTGGCCGCCGCGGACGGCGAGACCCGCCAGGTGCGCGCCGCGTACGTCGTCGGCTGCGACGGCGCCCGCAGCGTGACGCGCCCGGCCATCGGCGCCCGCTACGAGGGCCGCCAGGACGCCAGGCCCAACTACAACGTCGTCTTCCGCGCGCCCGGCCTGGCCGAACGGGTGCCCCACGGCCCCGCCGTGCACTACTGGGTGCTGAACCCGGCCCAGCCCGGCATGCTCGGCCGGCTCGACCTGGAGGACCTGTGGTGGTGCATCGCCCAGGGCGTCCCGGCGGAGGGGACCGACCCGGTGCGCCTGGTCCGCAACCTGGTCGGGGCCGACGTCGAGGTCGAGATCCTGGCCACCGACCCGTGGACCGCGCGCATGCTGCTGGCCGACCGGTACGCCGGCGAGCGGGTGTTCCTGGCGGGCGACGCCGCGCACCAGAACCCGCCCTACGGCGGCCACGGCTTCAACACCGGCATCGGGGACGCGGTCAACCTCGGCTGGAAGCTGGCCGCCGTACTGAACGGATGGGCTCCCACGACCCTGCTGACCAGCTACGAGGCCGAGCGCCGGCCGGTCGCGGCGGCCACGATCGAGGCCGCCGCCGCCAACATGGCCACGCTCGCGCCCGAGCTGGCCGACCCCGCGCTGATGGGCTCGGACGCCGAGTTCGAGCGGGTGCGCCCGGCCGTCGCGGAGGCGGTGCGGCGGACCAAGGACAGCGAGTTCCACAGCCTGGACCTGGTGCTGGGGTACACGTACGCGGGGTCGCCGGTGGTGGCCGGCGGGTGCGGCGAGCGGCTGCCGCACCGGTGGCTCGCGCCGGGCGAGTCGCTCTACGACCGGCTCGGGCCCGGGTTCAGCCTGGTGGGCGACCTGTCGTCGCCGGAGGCCAAGGTGCTGGTGGAGCGGGCGGCCGAGCTGGGCGTGCCGCTGCGGGAGGTGGACCTGCCGGACGCGGCCGGCACGCTGGCCCTGGTCCGCCCCGACCAGCACGTGGCCTGGCGCCCGTCGCCGGGCCAGGACGCGGCCCACGCGCTGGACCTGGCGATCGGGCGCTCCGCCTGATCCGCCCCAGAACCTGGTGAACGGGCGGCCCGCCTGATCGCCTCAGGACCTGGTGATCGGGCTGCGCGGTTCGAGCCGGTCTAGGGTGGGGGCATGCGCGTAGTGGTGATCGGGGCGAGTGGGCACATCGGCACCTATCTGGTTCCGCGCCTGGTGGACGCGGGCCACGACGTGGTCGCGGTGAGCCGGGGCAAGCGCGAGCCGTACACGCCGCACGGCGCGTGGGAGCGGGTCGCCACCGTGGTCGCCGACCGGGAGGCCGAGGAGGCCGCGGGCACGTTCGGGCGGCGGATCGCCGAGCTGGAGGCCGACGTCGTCGTCGACCTCATCTGCTTCACCGAGGCGAGCGCCCGCCACCTGGCCGGGGCGCTGGCCGGCCGGATCCGGCAGTTCCTGCACTGCGGCACGATCTGGGTGCACGGCCCGAGCACCCGCGTCCCGACCACCGAAGACCGCCCGAAGCGCCCCATCGGCGAGTACGGCCGGCAGAAGGCCGCGATCGAGGCGTACCTGCTCGACCTGGCCGCGCGGGAGGGCTTCCCGGCCACGATCGTCCATCCCGGGCACATCACCGGCCCGGGCTGGATCCCGGTCAACCCGGCCGGCAACCTCGACCCGGCCGTGTTCCAGGCCCTCGCCGACGGCGAGGAGGTGCGGCTGCCCAACCTGGGCATGGAGACCGTGCAGCACGTCCACGCCGACGACGTCGCCCGGCTGTTCGTGGACGCCATGAACAACCCGGCCGCCGCCAGGGGCGAGAGCTTCCACTCGGTAGCCGTGACCGCCTTGACGCTGCGCGGCTACGCCGAGGCGGTGGCGGGCTGGTCCGGCCGGGAGGCGCGGCTGTCGTACCTGCCGTGGGAGCAGTGGCGGGAGACCGTGCCGGAGCACCAGGCCCGCGTCACCTACGACCACATCGCGCACAGCCCCCACTGCAGCATGGAGAAGGCCGGGCGGCTGCTCGGCCACCGCCCCCGGCACACCTCGCTGGAGGCGGTGGCGGAGGCCGTCGACTGGCTGGTCCGGGCGGGCACCCTCACCCGCTGACCCCCACCTGACCAGCGAGCGCACCAGGGCCACGCACTAGAGTCACCCGCCATGACACCTTGGGAGATGGCCGCGGTCTTCGCGGCGGGCGTCGGAGCGGGAGGCATCAACGCCGTCGTCGGTTCCGGGTCGCTGATCACGTTCCCGACGCTGCTGGCCGTCGGCCTGCCGCCGGTCACCGCCAACGTCTCGAACAACATCGGCCTGGTGCCCGGCGGCGTGACCGGCGTCCTCGGCTACCGCGCCGAGCTCAAGGGTCAGCGCGGCCGCCTGCTCCGGCTGGCCTCGGCCTCCGCGCTGGGCTCGCTGATCGGCGGGCTGCTGCTGCTCAACCTGCCGGAGCGCACGTTCACGGCGGTCGTGACGGTGCTGATCGGGTTGTCCTGCGTGCTGGTCCTGGCCCAGCCCAGGATCAGCCGGCTGCTGGCCAGCCGTCCGCGGCAGGCGCACGGCGGGCCCTGGTTGTGGCTGGGCGTGCTGGCCGCCGGGGCGTACGGCGGCTACTTCGGCGCGGCGCAGGGCGTGCTGCTCATCGGCCTGCTCGGCATCTTCCTCGACGAGGAACTGCAGCGCGTCAACGCCGCCAAGAACGTGTTGTCGCTCGTGGTCAACGCCACGGCCGCCGTCCTGTACACGCTGGTGGCCGACGTCGACTGGTGGGCCGTGCTGCTGGTGGCGCTGGGCTCGACGGTCGGCGGGTTCCTGGGGGCGCGGGTGGGGCGCAGGCTGCCCGCGCCGGTGCTGCGCGGCGCGGTCGTCTGCATCGGGGTGGTGGCGATCGTCAAGCTGCTGACCGCTTAGGCGGTCACCGGCTCGTCCCAGTCGACGTGGTGGCGCTGCTCGGAGTCAGCCCGCCATCCCCACGAGGAACGCCGCCGGGACCAGCGCGAGCGTGAGCACGAGCGCCCACCAGCGGGGCGCGGGGCCCGTCCGGAGCACCGCGACGCCCATGGGCACCAGCGCGACGGCGAGCCCGGCCAGCGCGGCCAGCGCGATCGGGTCGCTGCTGCCCTTGAGCACGCCGAGCGGCAGCCCGGCCGCCAGCGCCAGCGCGACGCACCTGGCCACGCCGACCGGCCCGGCCCCGAGGGCCCCGGCACGGAAGGCGCCCACGGCCAGCACGACCCAGCCGCCCATGATGCAGACGTTGACCGCCTTGAACACGTGGAAGGCCCCGTACGTGCCGGCGACCACCCGCTCGGCCGCCTCCAAGCCGAGCGCGTCCACCAGCTGGAACCCCAGATGGCTCACCCCGGCGTGGAACACCCTGCCGAACAGCCCCAGCACCGCCAGCGTCACGCCCCACCTGGCCAGAGCCGGATGGGCGACGGCGATCACCCGGCCGAGCGCGGTCACCGCCGGCCACAGCAGCACGGCGCCCGCGGCGTACAGGCCGTAGGACAGGGCCATGCGGCCCGGGGCGGCAGCGTAGGCGGCGAGCTGACCGGGGAAGAAGTCGTCGGCGCCGAGGCGGACGAGGACTCCGGCGAGCAGCAGCGCCGGCCCGAGCACCAGCCCGGTCCCCTCCACCCAGCGCCCGGGGATCGTCATGCGCGTGATCGTCATGCCTGCCATTCAAGTGACGGGCGCGTCCGGGCACATTGACGCGGCCGCGAGGACCCGCACTCCACCTGGCACTACCACGGCATGAAAGTTTCAGGCGTTCCCGCAGGTCAGA
This sequence comes from Nonomuraea sp. NPDC001636, assembly GCF_040298265.1. Lineage (NCBI taxonomy): Bacteria > Bacillati > Actinomycetota > Actinomycetes > Streptosporangiales > Streptosporangiaceae > Nonomuraea > Nonomuraea sp. NPDC001636. The sequence continues at coordinate 8,732 of NZ_JBEOZT010000023.1, read as the reverse complement.
CCGGTTGACCGGCGTCCTCGCATTGACGTGCCCGAACGCGGCGGCCGAGCATGACGCCGCGTTCCCCCTCGCGGAAAGGGCACCCCATGCAGACCTCGAAGGCGGCACTGACCGCCCTGGCCACGGTGGTGGCCGGAGCGGCCGTCGCCGTCGCGCTGACCACCACCCCGGCGGGCGCGGCGACCGGAACAGGGACCGGCTACCTGCACACCAGCGGCAACAAGATCCTCGACAGCACCGGGGCGACCGTCCGGCTGACCGGGATCAACTGGTTCGGCATGGAGACCGACAACAAGACTTTCCATGGCCTGTGGTCGAGCAACCCCTGGAAGAGCCAGATCGACAAGATGGCCTCGCTGGGCTACAACACGCTGCGGGTGCCGTACTCCAACGACGCGCTCAAGCCGGGGGCCACCGCCACCGGGATCAACGACTACGTCAACCCCGACCTGGTCGGCCTGTCCCCCATGCAGATCCTCGACAAGGTCGTGGACTACGCGGGCGTCAAGGGCATGCGGATCATCCTCGACCGCCACCGTCCGACCGCGGCCGGGCAGTCGCCGCTCTGGTACGTCGGCGCCACGCCCGAGAGCACCTGGATCAACGACTGGAAGACCCTGGCCCAGCACTACGCGAACAACCCGACGGTCATCGGCGCCGACCTGCACAACGAGCCGCACGCCGAGGGCACCAACCCCAACGCGACCGGCGCCTGCTGGGGCTGCGGCGACCAGGCCCGCGACTGGCGGCTGGCGGCCGAACGGGCGGGCAACGCGGTCCTGGGCGTGAACCCCGACTGGCTGATCTTCGTCGAGGGCGTGAGCTGCCCGAGCGGCGGCCTGTCGAACGTCTGGGACAACGACCCCAGCAACGACGAGGACTGCGGCTGGTGGGGCGGCAACCTGTCGAAGGCCGGCCAGTACCCGGTACGGCTCAACGTCGCGAACCGCCTGGTCTACTCACCGCACGAGTACGCCACCTCGGTCTACCACCAGACCTGGTTCGACGCCCCCGACTACCCCGCCAACATGCCCGCCATCTGGGACAAGTACTGGGGTTACCTCTACAAGCAGAACATCGCGCCGATCATGATGGGCGAGTTCGGCACCACGCTGGCCTCGAACGTCGACAAGGTCTGGCTCCAGGAGCTCATGAAGTACACCGGCACCGGGGTGAACGGCATGTCGTTCACGTACTGGTCGTGGAACCCGAACTCGGGCGACACCGGCGGCATCGCCAATGACGACTGGACCACCATCAACCAGGCCAAGCAGGACATCCTGCAGCCGTACCTGATTCCGCCGGCCGGGGGCGGGGGCAACCCCACGACGTCGCCGACGGTGCCCCCGCCGGGGCAGTGCACGGCCGCCTACAAGCAGACCAACGCCTGGCAGGGCGGCTTCCAGGGCGAGGTGACGGTGAAGAACACCGGGACGTCCCCGATCAGCGCCTGGACCGCGACCTGGACGCTGCCCTCGGGCGTCACCCTGAACAACGCCTGGAACGCGGTGGTGACGGTCTCGGGCACCACGTGGACCGCCAAGGGGCCCGACTGGGCGCGGAGCCTGGCGCCTGGGGCGTCGGTGGCGATCGGCTTCACCGCCAACGGCCCCGCCGCCACCCCCGCGAACGCCACTTGCTCCTGACCCCCGCCACCCCCGCAAACGCCACCTGCTCCTGACCCCCGCCACCCCCGCGAACTCCGCCTGTTCCGGCCCCAGCCGCCCGCGTTCCCCCGTCGGGACGCGGGCGGTCAGCTGAACGGGCGGGACATCTCGTCGAGCATCTCAGCCATGACCTCCCGCAACGAGCGCGACTGACGCTCCTCGACCCACAGGTGCGAGCCGAGCCGCAACGCCGTGAGGAACCCGGCCGCCATCACCTGCGAACGCACCGGGCTCTCCCGCCCGGAGATCGCCTGGGCCAGGTCGCGCTCCAGCGCCGCGTGGTTGGCGAGCTGCCGGGCCAGCAGCGACGGGTGCCGCTTGGCCAGACGGGCGCGCACGGCCCACTCCCGCGCCGGCTCGCCCACCTCCTCGAACACGTCGTCGATCGCCCCGCAGAGCGCCTGCCAGGCGGTCCGGCCGGCCGGCTGGGCGCCCACCTTCTCGACCAGGTCGCGGATGCGCTGCTCCTCGCCGTAGAGGACGGCGTCCTCCTTGCCGGCGAAGTAGTTGGAGAACGTGCGGCGCGAGATGTTCGCGGCGTCGGCGATGGTCTCGACCGTGACGGCGTCGAGGCCGTGCTCCCCGACCAGCCGCATGGCCGCCTCGTGTACGGCCTGCCGCGTCTCGGCCTTCTTGCGCTCGCGCAGCCCGCCGGTGCTGTCCATGATGCGCCAAGCCTACCGTCCGGGAATATATGCTCAGCGGGCAAACTTTCCCATTGGGCATTGTTTTAACGTAGGAGGAGGCCGCGCATGAGCGCACCGACCGTCCCGGCCGCGCCGCCGGGTCAGATGAGCCATCGGCAGATCATGGAGGCCCTGAGCGGGCTGCTGCTGGTCCTGTTCGTGGCGATGATCAGCGGCACGATCGTGTCGGTCGCGCTGCCGCAGATCATCGGCGCGCTGAACGGCACGCAGTCGCAGTACACCTGGGTCATCACCGCCTCGTTGCTGGCGTCCACGGCCTCCACCCCGATCTGGGGCAAGCTGGCCGACCTGTTCAGCAAGAAGCTGCTGTTGCAGATCTCTATCGTGATCTTTATGGTCAGCTCGGTGGCCTGCGGCTTCGCCCAGGACACCGGCCAGCTCATCGCCTTCCGCGCCCTCCAGGGCCTCGGCATGGGCGCGCTGCAGGTCCTGGTCCAGGTGATCATCGCGGCGATGATCAGCCCCAAGGACCGGGGCAAGTACAACGGCTACCTCGGCGGCGTCATGGCCGTCGCGACCGTGGCCGGGCCGCTGCTCGGCGGCCTGATCGCGGACACCTCCTGGCTCGGCTGGCGCTGGTGCTTCTTCGTGGCCGCGCCGTTCACCGTGGTCGCCTTCCTCCTGCTGCAGAAGACCCTGCGGGTGACCCACGTGCGCCGCGAGGGCGTCAAGGTCGACTACGTCGGCGCCACGCTGATCGCGGTCGGCGTGAGCGTGCTGCTCATCTGGGTGACCTTCGTCGGCAACTCCTTCGACTGGCTGTCCTGGCAGACCGCGGCGATGGTGCTCGGCGGCGTCGCCGTCCTGGTGGTCGCGACCTGGGTGGAGACCGTGGTCAAGGAGCCGGTCGTGCCGCTGCACGTCATCCGCCGCCGTACCCCGGCGCTGGCCATCCTGGCGAGCCTCGCGGTGGGCATGGCGATGTTCGGCGGCTCGGTCTTCCTCGGCCAGTACTTCCAGATCGGCCGCGGCTACAGCCCGACCGAGGCGGGGCTGCTGACGATCCCGATGATGCTCGGCGTGCTGCTGTCCTCGGCGATCTCCGGGCGCATGGTGTCGAGGAGCGGGAACGTCAAGCCGTACATCGTGACCGGGGCGGTCGTGCTGACCGTCGGGTTCCTGGTGCTGTCCACGATGGACCACCAGACCTCGCTCGTGCTCATCGCCGGCGCGATGGTGCTGGTCGGCGCGGGCGTCGGCATGTCGATGCAGAACCTCGTCCTCGCGATCCAGAACACCGTGCCGCTGCGCGAGCTGGGCGCGGCCAGCGGGGCCGTGACGTTCTTCCGCTCGCTGGGCGGCACGGTGGGCGTGTCGGTGCTCGGCGCGGTGCTGGCCAACCAGGTCGCGACCGGCATCGCCGAAGGGCTGGCCAAGATGGGCATCGACCCGGCCAAGGCGGCCGCGGGCGGCAAGAGCACGCTCAACATCGCGGCGCTGCCGGAGCCGTTCAAGGGCATCGTCAGGGCCGCGTACGGCGACGCCACCGGGCACATCTTCCTGATCTCGGCGGGCATCGCCGTGATCGGCGTGATCGCCACCCTGTTCCTCAAGCCGGCCAAGCTCCGCGACAGCGTTGACCTGGCCGAACCCGCCCCGGCGGGTGACGGCAGGACCCCCGTCGCCTCCTGAGGCGCCGCCCGCGGGGGACGGGGCGGCCGAGGGCGCCGGGATCACCGGCGCCACCAAGGGCACGGCATTTGACCGGAAAACAGAGGCTTGACCCGCGCTGACCCGTGATGGATAACAGTATTCCGACAGGGGGAGTAAACCTGCACTGTTACGGAGACCCCGATGACAAGCCTGGCTTCTCCTGGGTTGATCGGGCGTGACGCCCAGTTACGCTCACTCGTCGACGCCATCACCGGCCCTCCGGCCGTCATCCTCGTGCAGGGCGAGGCGGGCATCGGGAAGACCCGGCTGGTCAGGGCCGCGCTCGACCTGCTGCCCGACGGCGAACGCACCGTCCTGATCGGCCATTGCCACCAGATCCGCGAGCCGTTCCCGTACGGCCCGGTGTTCGACGCGCTGCGGCACGTCGGGTGCGCGCTGCCGGAGACGGGCACGCTCAACCCGGTCACCGGCGCCCTGCGCGGCTACCTGCCGGAGCTGGCCGGGCACCTGCCGCCAGTGCCGTCGCCGCCCCCGCTGGACGACCCGCGCGCCGAGCGCCACCGCCTGTTCCGCGCCGTGCACGCGCTGCTGGCCGCCGCGGCCCCGGCGGTGCTGGTGATCGAGGACCTCCATTGGGCCGACGACGGCACCCGTGACCTGCTGCGCTTCCTCACCGACCAGCCGCCGGCGGGGCTCGCGCTGGTGGTGACGTTCCGCCGGGAGGGGCTGCCGGTGCCGGGGCTGCCGTTCGGGCGCGCGTACCGGCGTCCGCCGGGGGTGCGCAGCGAGGTGATCTCGCTGACGCCGCTCGACGTCGAGGGGGTGCGCCGCCTGACCGGGGCGCTGCTCGGCCGTTCCACGCTGACCTCCGACTTCGTCACGAAACTGCGCGACCGCACGGCGGGGGTGCCGTTCGTGATCGAGGAGGTGGTGCGCTCCTTGCTCGACGACGAGGGCCAGTTACTCGGCGGCCAGGAGGAGCCGGAGGTCCTGGAGCGCATGGCGGTGCCGCTGCTGCTGCGCGAGGCGATGACCGAGCAGCTCACCGGGCTCTCGCCGGCCGCGCTGCACGCCGTGCACGCCGCCGCCGTGCTCGGGCTGCCCGCCGACGAGCAGCTCATCGCCGCCGTCTCCGGCCACCCCCTCGGCGACGGGCTGAGCCAGGCGCTGAAGGCCGGCGTGCTGCTCGAACAGCACGACGGCCAGTACGGCTTCCGCCACGCCCTCGCCCAGCAGGCCGTCTACGACGCGATCCCCGGCCCCGACCGGCGGCTCACCCACCAGCGGGCGGTGACCGCGCTGTCCGTCCTCGAACCGCCGCCGCTCGTCCAGCTCGCCTACCACGCCAGGCGCGCGGGCGACTTCGAGTCCTGGCAGCGGCACGGCCCGGCGGCGGCCGACCAGGCCGCCGCCATCGGCGACATCCCGCTCGCCGTCGAGGTGCTGGCCGGCATGCTGGCCGACCCGAAGCTGCCGCACGACGCGCGCGGCCCGCTCGCGCTGCGGCTCAGCCGGGTGGCCGCGATCGGGCTGTCCTACCGGCGGGTGGTGCGCTCGCTGCGCCACCTGCTGGCCGAGGACTTCCTGTCCCGGCACGTACGCGGCGAGGCCCGGCTCAACCTGGGCGTGCTGCTGTCCAACCAGGCGGGCGTGGTCGCCGCCGGCCGTCAGGAGATCCTGCTCGCCCTGCCCGACCTGCACGACCGGCCGAGCCTGGCCGCGCGCGGGCTGGCGCTGCTGGCGATGCCCGCCTGGGGCGACGAGCCGCTGGCCGTCCACGAGGAGTGGATGAACCGGGCGGAGAAGCTGCTGGCCACGGTCGAGGACCAGGATCCGGAGCTGACCGCCGCCGTGCACGCCAACAAGATCAGCCTGGCCATGATGCTGGGCTCGCCGGACGCCTTCGACCTGGCCGCGGCCCTGCCCGCGAACGACCCGTCGGCGGCGGTGCGCAGGCAGGTGGCGCGCGGCTACGCCAACCTGTTCGACGCGGCCATCGCGCTCGGCCACTACGCGGCGGCCGAGCGCTTCGCCGACCAGAGCAGGCGCATCGCCGAGGAGACGGGCGCGCAGTACCCGGTGTTCCTGGTGGAGATGTCCTCGATCCGGCTCGCCCTGCTCACCGGCCGGTGGGAGGGCCTGCGGGAACGGGCGGTCGCGGCGGTCGAGATGACGGCCGAGGCGCCGCTGCTGGCCGTGGACGCCCGGCTCGTGCTCGGCATGCTGGCCCTGGCCAGGGGCGAGTGGGAGGAGGCCGCCGAGCACCTGGTGGCGGCGGGGGTCAACGACGTGGAGTCGGGGTTCCTGCCGGTCGCCGCCGTGGCCTCGGGCGGCCTGATCGAGCTGCACCTGACCCGCGACTGCCCGCACGAGGCGCTGGCCGAGGCCGAGCGGGCGGTGGCCAGGCTGCGGCGCAAGGGCATGTGGGTGTGGGGCGACCAGCTCGTGCCCCCGGCCGTGACGGCGCTGCTGCGGGCCGGACGGGCGGAGGAGGCCGAGGAGCTGGTGGCCGAGTTCGCGGCGGGCATCGAGGGCCGCGACGCCCCCTCCGCGCACGCCGGCCTCGACGCGGCGGCCGGCGCGCTGGCCCTGGACCGGGGCGCGTACGAGGAGGCGGCCAGGTGCTTCGCCAGGGCGCGGGCCGCGTACGAGGCGATGCCGAGGCCCTACACCGTGGCCAGGACGGCCGAGTCCGAGGCGGCGGCCCGGCTGGCGACCGGCGACCGGGCACGGGCCGCCGACCTGATCGCGGACGCCTGCGAGCGGTACGCCGGCCTGGGCGCGACCCACGACGCCGCCCGCTGCCGCCACCTGCTGCGCGAGATCGGGCCGGGCAGCGCGCCGCGCCGCGGCAGGAAGGGCCGCAGCGGGGTGTTGTCGCCGCGGGAGGCCGAGGTGGCCAGGCTGGTCGCGCTGGGCCGGACGAACAGGGAGATCGCCGAGGTGCTCTTCCTGTCCCGGCGGACGGTGGACACGCACGTCGCGCGGGTGCTGCAGAAGCTCGGCGTGCGCACCCGCAACGACGTGAAGGAGCCCCGGCCGGATGACCGGCCGGGGCTCGTCAACCCTGATTCCGACGGTTAGACCGTGATGCTCCAGGAGTCCAGGAAGCCGGTGTCACCGGCGTAGACGTCCTCGATGTCGAGCGTCCAGGTGCCGGCGGCCTGCTGGCTGACCGGGACCGAGAAGGTCCTGGTGCCGTACTGCGTGCAGGTGGTGCCGCCGTAGGCGTCGACCACGTACCAGGTGCCGTTCGGGCCGCGGAGCCAGATGTCGAGGTCCTCGGCGCAGGTGTGGCTGATCGTGATGGACACCTTGACCGGGGAGGCCGCGGTGCCCGTCGCGGTGGACGTGATCGAGCTCTGGGTGTTGGAGAAGTCGCTGATCTGGTAGTCGGTGTCGTTGGTGAACGTCCGGCCACCCGAGGTGCCCTGGACGGTCAGCGTGTACGACGTGGTGTGCGTCGTCGTCTCGCCGGTGCCGGTCACGGTGATCGGGTAGCTGCCCGCCGGGGTGGTGGGCGAGGTCGCGATCGACAGGCTGGACGAGCCGCCCGACGTGATGCTGGCCGGGTTGAACGAGGCCGTGGCGCCGGTCGGCAGGCCGCTCGCGGACAGGTTCACCGTCTGGGCGGTCCCGTTCGTGGTGGTCGAGCCGATCGTCGTCGTAGCGGTGGCGCCGGCCTGCACCGTGCCCGAGCCGGGGTTGGCGGAGAGCGAGAAGTCACGCGGCTGGGTGGTGCCGCCGACCGCCTGCTTCCAGACGGCGTACGCCGCGGCGTCCGCCGCCCGGTCGAGGACGGTGTCGTTGATGTTGGAGGTGGTGTCGCAGGAGGAGTGGTAGCAGGAGTCGTAGGCCCGGTTGGCCGTGCCGCCCCACTTGGTCGCCTGCGCCGACGTCTTGGTGGCGCTCGCGCCCGCCGCCACGCCCGAGCTGGCGATGCCGGCGTTGCGGAAGGAGGCGTCGTCGGACCGGTTGGCGCCCTCGGTGTTCTCCTCAGGCTGCAGGTTCAGCTTGTCGTAGAACTCCTTCAGGTAGGACGCGCCGGTGGTGGTGATGTTGTTGATGAAGTAGCCACCGTTGGGCGAGCCGACCATGTCGTAGTTGTAGTAGATCTTGATCTTCGACCGCTCGGTCGAGCTGAGCGAGGCGACATAGGCCGCGGAGCCGTTCAGGCCCTGCTCCTCGTCGGTCCACCAGCCGAACCGCACGTGCTTGGTGAGCGTGGGGTTCTTCTGGGCCAGGGTCAGCGCGACCTCCAGGAGGGTGGCCGAGCCGGAGCCGTTGTCGTTGATGCCCGGTCCCGCGGACACGCTGTCCAGGTGGGCGCCGGACATGATGACCTGGTTGGCGTCGCCGCCGGGCCAGTCGGCGATCAGGTTGGGGCCGGCGCCGCTGGTGCAGTAGGAGACGCTGCAGGTCTGGCGGGTCACGGTGTACCCGGCCGCCTGGAGCTTCTGCTCGACGTAGGAGACCGACTGCAGGTAGCCCTGGCCGGTGGACCTGCGGTTGCCGCCGTTCGCGGTGGCGATGCTCTGGAACTGCGCCAGGTGCGTCTTGACGTTGGCGACGCTGACGTCAGGCGGGTCCTGGCCGCCGGGGCCGCCGCCGCCCACCGTCAGGGTGTACGTGGCGGTGTGCGTGGTCGAGCCGGTGCCCGTGATGGTGATCGGGTAGGTGCCCTGGGCCGTGGAGGCGCCGACGGACAGGGTGAGGGTGGAGGAGTTGCCGGAGGTCACCGAGG